>JAFEDF010000230.1 GCA_018241785.1 Pseudomonadota bacterium
CCGTCGACGCGGTCATCGGGCACAGCCTGCTCGCGCGCAGCGATCCGTCCGGTAGCGTCGGCGTGCGTGATCGGCGGCATGGCGAAATCGAAATGCTCCTGCACGATCATCCTGTCAACGCTGCACGCGCCGAGCGCGGCGAGCCAACCGTCGACGCGCTGTGGTTCTGGGGAGGCGGCCGCGCCGCCGACCGGCTCGCGAACGACCGCTCGCTTTGCGTCTGCGCCGACGACAGTCGCGTGGGATCGTTCGCGCGCGGGGTCGCGATGACGCAGCGCGCGCCGGTCGCGGCGATTGCCGAATCGGCGCGTCTCGCCGATCTCCTCGCAGCTACCGGGGCAGCGACCACCGTGGTCGTCGCGACGCTTCCGAATCGCGAAGCGGCGCCCGGCCTCATCGCGCGCTGGGTGACTCCGGCACTGTCGATGCTCGCCGCGCGAACGATCGGCGAACTGGTGCTGATGGCGGACGGACGGGGTGGCACCGCGGTGTGGTGCGCGGTGGCGCCGGGCTTCGTGCGCCGGATCAGGTCGCGGATGCGCGTCGCGCGCTTCGAGCGTCCGCGCGCGGCGACGCCATGATCATCGTCCGCCGCGAAACGCCAGGCGCTGCGGCGGCGGCCCTGGCGGCAGCGGGATTGCCGCCCGTGCTCGCGCGGATCTACGCCGCACGCGGAATCACGAGCCCAGCCGAGCTCGATTGCGGCCTCGCAGCGCTGCCGCCGTTCGGCGCGATGCTCGGCATCGATCGCGCCGCCGAGCGGCTGGCCCGCGCGATCACCCGGCGCGAGCGCATCGTGATCGTCGCCGACTATGACGCGGACGGCGCGACCGCCTGCGCCGTCGGCATCCGCGGTCTGCGCGCGCTCGGCGCCGAGGCCGACTTCCTCGTGCCCAACCGCTTCGAGTTCGGCTACGGATTGACGCCCGAGATCGTCGCGGTGGCGGCGGCGATGCGCCCCGATCTGCTGATCACCGTCGACAACGGCATCGCGAGCCTCGACGGGGTCGCCGCAGCCGCCGCACGCGGCATCGACGTGCTCGTCACCGACCACCACCTGCCGGGAGCGACGCTGCCTGCCCCGGCGATCATCGTCGATCCGAATCAGCCCGGCTGCACGTTTGCGTCGAAGAACATCGCCGGAGTCGGCGTCATGTTCTACGTGCTCACCGCACTGCGCGCGCGGCTGCGCGGATCCGGCGCGCTGCCGGCGCGCGGCGGCCCGCATCTCGCGTCCCTTCTCGATCTCGTGGCGCTCGGCACGATCGCCGACGTCGTGCCGCTCGACCGGGTGAACCGCATCCTGGTCCGGCAGGGGCTCGACCGGATACGCGCCGGACGTGCGACTGCTGGCATTGCCGCACTGTTCGACGCGGCCGGGCGCGACACGGCCGACGCGTGCGTCGCGGATCTCGGCTATGCCGTGGGGCCGAGGCTCAATGCGGCGGGGCGCCTCGCCGACATGTCGCTCGGCATCCGCTGCCTCCTCGCCGAAGACGCCGAGGAAGCGCGCGGGCTCGCTGCCAAGCTCGATCGACTCAATCGTGAGCGGCGCGAGGTCGAAGCTTCGATGCACGAGGATGCGCAGGTGCTCCTCGCCGCAACGGGACCGATTGCCGGCGACGCGGCGACACTGTGCCTGCACCAGCCACAGTGGCATCAAGGCGTGGTCGGCATCCTGGCATCGCGCCTCAAGGATCGCTACCACCGTCCTACGGTGATCTTCGCGGCGGCGCAGAACGGCGAGCTGCGCGGCTCCGGGCGCTCGATCGACGGCTTCCATCTGCGCGACGCGATCGATCTCGTCGCGAAGCGCGTGCCGGGCGCGGTGCTGCGCTTTGGCGGCCACGCCCATGCGGCGGGCTTGTCGATCACCCCTGCGGCGCTTGCGGATTTCGCAGCGGCGTTCGAGGCGGTCGCGCGCGAGCTCCTCGATCCATCGGGGCTGCAGCGCCAGCTCGACACCGACGGCGAGCTTGCAGCAGGAGAGCTCACGCTCGAGCTGTGCGCGGCACTGCGCGACGGCGTCTGGGGGCGCGCGTTCCCGCCGCCTGCCTTCGACGGCGTGTTCGACGTGCTCAGCCAGCGAAGCGTCGGCGCAGGTCACGCGAAGCTCGAACTCGGCCGCGGCGGCGAACGCTACGACGCGATTGCCTTTCGCCAGCCGCTGCCTGTCCCTGCGCGAATCCGCGGCGTCTATCGACCCGAGATCAGCCGCTGGAAGGGCTTTGCCCGGATCCAGCTCGTCCTCGACGATTGCCGTGCGGCATAAGCTCGCGCCGGATCCGCGGACCGGCGCGAGGCATGCAATGAATCTTGCGCGCCGCAATAGCCGGAATTGCTCGGTTAAGGCATTGAAACACAAGCACTAATCGACGAATTCCGAAAGCGTGGCGGCGGCGCAACAATCCGTGCCGGAAAGTGGCATTTTCCTTGTGCGACGCAATATATTGCGCTAGATTACACGCCAGTTTTTGCACGTTTCCCGCCTCGCCGCCAGGCTACGTACCCTCGGCTCCCCACCCTCCAGCACGCGCCAGCCGGCCGGCTCAATGTCCGAAGGAACCCCCATGCGTCTGTCCGATAAGGTCTCGATCATCACCGGTGCCGGTCAGGGGATCGGTCGCGCGACGGCTCTCAAGTTCGCGGCCGAGGGCGCGAAGGTCGCGGTCTGCGACATCAATTCGATGGCGATCGAGGATACCGTGCGTACGATCCTCGACGACGGCGGTGCCGCGGCAGGCTTCACCGTCGACGTGACGGACAAGGAGAGCATCGCCAGGATGGTGACGGCGGTGATGGCCAAGTGGGGACGCATCGATACCCTGGTCAACAACGCGGGCATCGTTCAGGATGCGCAGTTCAAGAAGATGACCGACGAGCAGTTCGAGCGCGTCATCGACGTCAACCTGAAAGGCGTCTATCACTGCACCAAGGCCGTGGTCGAAATCATGCTCGAGCAGAATTCGGGCGTGATCCTCAACGCGTCTTCGATCGTCGGGCTGTACGGCAACTTCGGCCAGACCAACTACGCCGCGACCAAGTTCGGCGTCATCGGCATGGTCAAGACGTGGGCGCGCGAGCTCGGGCGCAAGGGCATCCGTGCCAATGCCATCTGCCCCGGCTTCATCGAGACGCCGATCCTCTCGTCGATTCCCGACAAGGTGATCAAGATGATGGAGGACAAGGTGCCGATGGGACGCCTCGGCAAGCCCGAGGAGATCGCCAACACCTATGCCTGGCTCGCGTCCGACGAGGCTTCCTACATCAACGGCGCCGTCATCGAGGTTTCGGGCGGCTGCACGATCTAGGGAAGGTCTGCGAAACGGGAACGGACCCTGTTGGGAACGGATCCTGTTTCAGCGATCGGCCGCGCCGGGAAGCGGCGGGGATGCTCCGGCGCGCTCTACACCGACCGTGGAGGCCGAGGGAGCGGGGTAGCGTGACGCGCGAGTTCGGCTGCGGAACGCAGCCGGTGTTTGAGCCGGTCACGGTACCCCGTGCTCCCTCGGCCTTCGCGGTCGAACTCGCGCGCCGGAGCATCCCCGCCGCTTCCCGGCGCGGCCGATCGCTGAAACAGGATCCGTTCCCGTTTCGCAGAGCTTCCCTGGCGCTCAACGAGGCGGCGGCGACAGCAACGCCGCGCGGTACTTGTGCACGTCGCTCGACGTGAGCGGATGGGCGCGCAGCGCGGCAATCGCCTTCGCGTCGACCGAACCCGCGCCTGCGGCATTTCCCCACGCTGAACGGACGTAGTTGACGACCGCGGCGATGTCTGCGTCACCGAGGTGCCCGAACGGCGGCATCGTTCCCGTATAGCTCGCGCCACCCGCCTCGATCGGTCCGGTGAGGCCGAACAGCACGACCCGTGCGGGCAGGCCCGCGTCCTTCGCAAGGTCGGCATTGCCCGCGAGCGCAGGGTAGATCCCCGCCTGGCCGGCGCCCTCGGGGCCGTGGCAGCCCGAGCAATTCTCCTCGAACACGTGGCGGCCGCTCGTCGCTGCGCCGGCCATCCGCGTTGCTCCGCTCGCAGGCGATGACGCGGCGGCCGGTGGCGGATTGGGGCCGAGGTACGTGGTGAGGTAGGCGAGGATCGTCGCTTCGTCGGCGGGCGAGATCGTGAGCCCGTAGTCCTTCATCCCGGCGAGCGTCGACTTCCACTGCGCCGGCAGGAGTCCCTTCGCGTCGACGATGTACTGCAGGTCGTGGCAGGTCTGGCAGCGTGCGTAGACGAGATTCGCTCCCGGGCCCGGCGGAAGCGTGATGCCGGCCGCCTCGGCAGCGGCCGGCCCGGACAGCCACGCGATCGCGGCCGCGGCGAGCACCGCGGCCGTGCGGCCGCTACGCAACCTGGAACGCGACCCGGTCGACGCCGTGCCAGTCCCAGCCGCCCGGGTTCCAGGTCGTGAGCCCGTCCATCGGCTGCGAGCGGCCCCAGGCGTCGGTTGCGCGCACCCACACCTCGTGCGCGCCTGCGGAGAGCGCAACGCGCGTCTGCCAGTGCTGCCACGCGGTCGGCCCGTCGGACGAATCGATCTCGGCAGCGATCCACGAGCGCCCCTGGTCGACCGAGACGCGCACCTCGGTGACCGGCACGACGCCGTCGTTCCACGCCACGCCCTTGAGGTCGACGTTGCCCGCCTTGACCGTCTCGCCGGCGAGCGGCGCGAAGACGACGCTCATGATCGCGAAGCCGTAGGTCGGCACCGTGTTCTGCTGGGTCATGTCCTGCGTCGTGAACTTGCCCGGCTCGACCGGCTCGAATGGCATCCGGTAGGTTTTCTGCATCAGCGCGCTCGGGTTCTCGCGGTCCATCAGCATCAGGTCGGTCAGCCACTTGATGTTCATGTTGCCGTAGAAGCCCGGAATGATGAGCCGCACTGGGCCGCCGTGGACGGTCGGAATGGGCTCCCCGTTCATCTTCAGTGCCAGGATCGCGTTCTGGAGCTGCGGCGCCGCAAGGTGATAGCTCTTGATGAGGTCGGCTCCGCCGACGACCGGGGGCACATCCTTGCCGTTCGCGGAAAGGAACGTGACGCTTGGGTCGGGACCGAGCTCGAGGCTCTTCAGGAGAGGCATCAATGGCACGCCCTCCCAGGTGAGATTGCCCATGCCGCCGTGCTTCCAGCCCGAGCCCGCCGTCTTGCCCTTCGCCCAGTAGTAGGAGCGGCCGTTGCCCGCGCACTGCATGACCGAGATGCGTTTCACCTGGTCCATCTTCGCGAGATCGGAGACCTTGATCGTCTTTGGCCGCTGTACGAGCCCCGACACGAGGATCGTCCAGTCGCGCGTGGTCTCGGTGCTCGCCGGCGCAGTCGTCGCGACCCAGCCGCCGTTGAGATCGATGGGAAAGTGCAGCCGGTTGTAGAGGATCTCCTTCGGCGTGAACGGATGGTCGCGCAGGAGATCGAGCGGGGTCTCCATCACGCCGAGCTTCGCGTTGTGGACGATCATCTTGTCGCTCTTGCCGGCGATGACCGCCGACGCCAGCGGCGCTGCATCGGCGGCGAGCGCGCGGCGAATCGAGCCGGGCAGCGGCAGGAGCCCCGACGCGCCGGCGGCACCGGCCATCTGCAGAAACCTCCGACGATCGACGTTGCGGGTGAACTGGACTGTCATGGAACCCCTCCTGTACTCGCTGTTCGCGCGGCCGCACTCTGCGGGTGCGGTCGGCCCATTCTAGGGTGTTCGGGAGGTCCGCGCCACTGTTCCCTGCGCGACTTGCCCGTCAACCGTCGTATTGCGATGCATCAACGCCCGTCGAAGCGCGGCGGACGCTTCTCTCCGAAGGCGCGCACCCCCTCTGCGAAGTCGTCGGACGAGCGCAGGCGGCTGTAGCAGTGCCCCTCGAGATCGATCGCCGTCGAAAGGAGGGCGTCCTCGGTCTCGTTGAGGAGCCTCTTCGCGGTGCGCTGCGCGAGCGGCGAGAATGCGACGAGCTCGGCGACGAGCGCGGCCGTCGCCTTCTCGAGCTCCGCGTCGGGAACGCAGTCGGTCGCGACTCCCCAGGCGTTCGCCTCCACCCCGGTGATCCTGCGCGAGCGCATCACGATGTCCTTGGCGCGCGTGAGACCGACCATCTTCTGCAGCCGGGCCGAGCCGCCCGAGCCGGGAATCTGGCCGAGCTTCTGCTCGGGAAGCGCATAGCGCGTCGTGTCGGTGGCAAGCCGGAAGTCGCAGGCGAGCGCAAGCTCGAAACCGACCCCGAAGCAGTAGCCGCGCGTCGCCGCGATCACCGGCTTGGTACAGCGCGCAGGCGCCGCGACGTTCCACGCGAGCCTCGACACGTGCTCGGGCGGGGCGGCGAGAAAGCCCGCGATGTCGCCGCCCGACGAGAAGTGCGGACCCTGGGCGCGCAGCACGATCACGCGCACGCGTTCGTCGGCATCGAGTGCCTCGAACACGACCCTGAGCTGCTCGCGCTCGACCATGCTCACCACGTTGAGGGGCGGGCGATCGAGGACGACGTCCGCGCGCGCGGCCCCCGGATCGATCTCCACGCGAAAGCCGTCCGGCTCGGACGGAAGGGTCGTTGCAGGATGGCCGAGCTGATCGAGCTTCATCGTGGTCCCCGTGTCATGGTGCTGTCAGTCCGCCGCGGACGCCGATCGCTGTCGCAGCGCCCTGCCGCGGCGGCCGGGCGCGGTTCATTCGAGCCCGAGGAACTTGCGCGAGAAGCCCTCGTCGCCGAGGAGCGCAGCGCGGTTCCCCTCGAGCACCGTGCGTCCGTTCTCGATCACGTAGGCACGGGCGACGAACTCGAGCGCGCGATGCACGTTCTGCTCGACGAGCAGCATCGTCACTCCGTCATCGGCGATCCGCGCCAGCGCATCGAGGATCTCGTCGACGAGCCGCGGCGCGACGCCGATGAACGGCTCGTCGAGGAGCAGCAGCCGCGGCCGCGACATCAGCGCGCGCCCGATCGCGACCATCTGCTGCTGTCCCCCGGACAGCTCGCCTGCAGCCTGGCGCGCCTTGTCGGCGAGCACCGGGAAGAGCGCGTAGACGGGATCCAGCGCAGCGCCGCCCTGTGCGTCGCGGCCGGCGCCGTAGCTGCCGAGGAGCAGGTTCTCGGCAACCGTCATCGCCGGGAACAGGCGCCTGCCTTCGGGAACCAGCGCGACACCGCGCGCGACGGTTCGCGCGGTCGAAGCGTTGGCGATCGGCACCCCGTCGAAGGTGATCGTCCCCTCGGCGCAGCGATAGAGCCCGATGATCGCGCCCATCGTCGTCGACTTGCCGGCGCCGTTCGCGCCGAGCAGCCCGACACGCTCGCCGGCGCCGACTTCGAGCGAGACGTCCCATAGGGCACGCAGGCGCCCGTGGTCGACGGCGAGGCCGCGCACGTCGAGCATCGCGACGCTCACGGCACCGCGGCGCGGCGCGCCGTCCCGCGTCCGAGATAGGTGGTCAGCACACGCTCGTTGGCGACGACGCTCGCGAGCGGGCCGTCGGCAATCACCGTGCCCTGCTCGAGCGCGACGACGCGGTCGACCGCCTGCTCGAGCGCCGAGAACACGTGCTCGACCCAGATCACCGTGATGCCGTAGCGGTCGCGAACCTCGCGGATCCGCGCGACGAAGCGGACGACCTCGGCCGGCGTAAGGCCCGCCGCAACCTCGTCGACGAGGAGCAGGCGCGGCCCCACGGCGAGGGCGCGGGCGAATTCGAGCGCCTTGCGCTGCTGGAGCGTCAGCGCATCGGCGCGCTCGCCTCCATGGGCGCAAAGATCGGCGTAATCGATGTAGGCTTCCGCCCGCTGCGTGGCCTCTTCGAAATCGACGCGCTCGGCGCCGAACATCATCGCGACCGCGATGTTCTCGCGGACCGAGAGATCACCGAACGGGCGCGGAACCTGCCAGGTGCGGCCGACGCCGAGCCGCGCGACCTCGTCGCGGCCTGCGCCCGCGAGATCGCGGCCGTCGAGGAGCACGCGCCCGGACGTCGGCGTCAGCACCCGCGAGATGCAGTTGAAGAGCGTCGTCTTGCCCGAGCCGTTGGGTCCGATCAGACCGACGATTTCTCCCTCGTTGATCGTCAGGCTCACGTCCGAGACCGCGACGTTGCCTCCAAAACGCATCGAAAGGCGGTCGAGCACGATCAGCGGGCGCGCGCGGTCGACCGTCCGCCGCGGCAGCGGAAGTGCCGCGCTCTCGGCCGGCACTCCCGCTGCCGCGGTGTCGAAAGGCCGACCTGCGCCGGGGCCGGTGGCCGGCTGGCTCCGCACATCGCCCACGCGAGCCCGGCGCGGCTTCGCACGACGCAGGCCGCGCATGAATCCGCCCGGCATGAAGCGGCCGATCAGCAGGATGAGGAGGCCGTAGATGGCTGCCTGGTAGCCCTGGATCGACACCAGCAGCCACTGCTGGACGCAGGCGAGCACGACCACTCCGGCGAGCGGTCCGTAACGCAGTCCCGACCCGCCGAGAAGCGCCATCGCCACCGGAACCAGCGCGACGTTGAGTCCGAACACCGTCGGCGGATCGATGTACGAGAGCTGCCACGCCTGCATCGCTCCGGCCAGTGCGGCGAACGCAGCCGAAAGGACCAGCACCCGGCGCTTCGCGGGGGCGATTGCGACACCCATCGTCTCGGCGGCCGTCTCGTCGTTGCGGATCGCCTTCAGCGCATAGCCGAAGCGCGCGCGGTCGATCGCGAGCGTCACCGCCAGCGCCGCGACGCATCCGGCAAGGGCAATGAAGTATGCCGGCTTCAGCACGTGCGCGACCGGCAGCGTGACGCCGTCTCCCCCGTTGGTCACCCCGGTGAGATTGAACGCGAGCACCTCGGCAAGCGGAAGCAGCGCGAGCGTGGCGAAGGCGAAGTAATCACCGGAGAGCCTGAACAGCGGCAGCGCCAGCACGAGCGCGGCGACGACGGTGAACGCGATGCCGAATGCGAGCGCGGCGGGCATCGGCCAGTGCCCGGCGAGGACGATCGCGAACGCGTAGGCGCCGATGCCGAAGAACACGTAATGCCCGAGATTGATGTAGCCCATCACCCCGGCCGGCCAGTCCCAGCTCTGCGCGAGCAGATACGCGACGAGAACGCCGAACACGAACGTGACGAGATAGGTGTCGGCGAAGAAGGGGAGCGACGCGAGCGCGGCGACGGCGACCGCCGCGAGAACCGCCCTCATGCCTTGAAGCCGAGGCGCTTCGGCCTCGCGACGAGCACGGTGAGCATCAGGATCACCGACAGCGCGGGCGCCCATTCGGGCCTGAAGTAGAGGGCGGTCAGCCCCTCGGCAACGCCGAGAAAGACGCCCGCCGCGAGCGCTCCCGGCAGGTTGCCGATGCCGCCGACGACGATGATCGTGAACGCCTTGACGGTCAACGCGAAGCCCATGTACGGATCGACCGGATAGGAGAGCACGTAGAGCACCGCCGCGAGCGCGACGGTCGCCGAACCGAATCCGAAGGTGAGCGCCTTGACCCGCCCGCCCCGGATGCCGCAGATCGCGGCACCGACTTCGTCCTGGGTCACTGCGCGCACTGCGCGGCCGAAACGCGTTCGGGTCAGGATGACGTGCATCGCGGCGGTCAGCACGACGATTCCCGCGAGGACGACGAGCTGCGTCATCGGCACGACGATCGCGCCCACTTCGATCGACGGCAGGCGCAGCGTGATATTGCGTTGCGTCGGACCCGCCAGCGATGCGGTGAGGTCGGAGAGAATCAGGAGCGCCCCGACGGTGACGAGGACGGTGCCGACGATGCTCTCGTAGGCGTTGCGGCGCTCGAGCGGCCGCAGCAGCACCTGGTAGAAAGCCATCGCGAGCACGAAGAACACCGGGCACAGCACGGCGGCGATCAGGAGCGGGTTCCAGCCGAGCGCGGTGAACGCCGCGCTCGCGAGCACGCCGGCGACGGCGAGCAGCGTTCCGTGCGCGAAGTTCAGGATGCGCACGACACCGTAGATCAGCGACAGCCCGAACGCGACCAGCGCGTAGAGGCCGCCCTGCAGGATGCCGCCAAGCAGCACCTGCAGGACCGTTTCGAAACCCACCGCGCCTGCCCGTTATTGCCAGGAAGGCGACGGCCAGATCACCTTGCCGGTTGCGACGTCCGGCGGCCACACGACCTTGATGTCGCCGTGCTGCATCTGGATCGTGAACGCCCCGGTGTTGGGGAAGCCGTCCTGATCGAACGTGATGTCGCCCGCCGGGGACTTGAAGGTCCCCTTGTAGAGCACCTTGCGGACCTTGTCGCGATCGACGGCGCCTGCGCGCTCGATCGCCTGCATCATCACGAGATACGAGTTGAGGCGATTGAGCGTCCAGATGTACTCGAACATGGTGACTCCCGAGCGCTTCATCACGTCCTCGACGAGGTCGCTGTAGGGGCCCTTGATCCCCGGGAACCATACGAGCTCGCCCGTCATCCCCTCGATGTCGGCGCCGACCTGCTTGTAGAGCGCGCCGGAGAGCATTACGTGATGAACGTCGAGCGCATGCACCTTGAGCTCGCGCATCTGCTGGATCAGCGGGACCGAGACCGTGTCGAACGAGCTGATGTAGACGATGTCGGGCTTCGCCTCGCGGATGCGCGCGATCAGCGCGGTGAAGTCACGCGTTGCGGGCGAGAACGTCTCGCTCCCCACCACCCTGATCCCCTGCTCCTCGGCCTTCTTGCTCCACACCGCCGTGATCGCCTTGGTCACCGGATTGTCGTGGGTGACGAAGAAGATCGACTTCGGCTTCGGCTCGACGTGCTTCAGCATGTCGAAGTAGCGCTCCGACCAGCGCGGCACCACCGGCGCGGGCGTTCCCCAGACCCACTTGAAGTCGCGGTGATAGAGCGCAGGCGTCGCAACGTTCGCCATCACGATCGGAACCCCGTGGCGTTCGGCGACAGGGGCGACCGGCCCGCCGAGCGACGACCAGTCGGGACCGACGAGGAAATCGACGTGGTCGACGGTGATGAGCTTCTCGTAGAGCGCGACGGCGGTCGCCGGAACGCTCTGGTCGTCGTAGATCACGAACTTCAGCGGCAGCTTCTTGTGGCACGAGCTCACCTCGATGCCGCCGCCCTTGTTGACCTCCTCCTCGAACACCTCGGTCATCTTGCGCCAGCGGTCGGCGAGCGTGGAGAACGGGCCGGTGTCGTCGACGGTGGTCCCCAGTACGATCGGGCCGTCGCAGGAATCGAGCCTGGCTTGCGCAACTCCCGCGGCTGCGGCGAGCGCGAGTGCTGCGACGATGGAAACGAGCTTCGGTCTCATCGAACTTCCTCCTGGTTTCGTTGCTGCTTGTCAGGCGAGCGAGGTGCCCGCGAGCGCGGCTTCGCCGCTTGCGGCGACCACATCGTCGGGGTCGACAGCGTCCTCCCCCGGGATGCGGACGCGGGTGAATACCTGCGCCGACGAGACGAGCGGCTTCGTCGCATCGAGCCCCATTTTCGCGCCCAGCCCCTGCATCTGCGGGGGCGGACGGTTGTCCGGGTAGCCGAGTGTCGTCGACGGATCGAGCGCCGAGCCCTGCGCACCCGCGACGACGACGAGGTCACGGTCGGCCTGGAAGCGCGTCGCCACCGCCCACTCGACCTCGTCGGGATCGTGCACGTCGACGTCCTCGTCGACGACGACCACGTGCTTCACGTCGTAGTGCCCGGCGAACGCACCCATGATGACGTTCTTCGGCTGGCCTTCGCGGGTCTTCCTCATCTGCACGTAGAGGTGGTAGCGGCAGGTGCCGCCCTTCGAGAGGTGCACGTCGGTCACGTTGGGGAAGCTTCGCTGCAGATGCGCAAGCAGCGTCGCCTCGCGGCCGATCGCGCCGAGCAGAAGGTGCTCCATCTCGGCCGGAACGATCGTATGGTAGATCGCCCCTTCGCGCATCGTCACCGCGAGCACTTCGATCACCTCGCGATCCTCACGCGCACTGTAATACTTCGGAAACTCGCCGAACGGACCTTCGGGAGCGCGCACGCCGGGAAGGATCCTGCCTTCGACGACGATCTCCGCGTGCGCCGGTACGCGAACGTCGTGCTTGACGCAGCGGACGACGTCGAGCGCCTCGCCATGCAGCGCGCCGGCGATGGTGAGCTCGTCGCAGTCGATCGGCAGGATCGCCTGCGAGGCGAGCGCCGTCAGCGGATCGACGCCGATCACGATCGCAACGTCGAGCGGCTTCCCGGCTTCCTCGGCCGCGTGGAAGAAGGCGTGAAGGTGGCGCGGCAGCAACAGCACGCCGAGGCGGTCGGGTCCGGTGACCTGGATCCGGTTGATCGAGACGTTCTGCACGCCCGTCGCGGGGTTTCGCGCGATCACGAGCCCGGCAGTGATGTACGGTCCGCTGTCGTGCTCGCTGTGCACGGGCACCGGCAGCAGCTTGCGAAGATCGGCGCTGCCCGCCGCAAAGTCGATCGTCACTTGCCGGCACGGCGCGTCGGCCGGTGCAACCTCGCGCCATGCGAGCGGATGATCGACCGCGTCGCGATACGCGGCGAGTAGCCGGTCCGGCGGAACGCCCATCGCCTCGGCGATCCAGCCGCGGTTCGACATGAGGCCCGACACGACCGGCATCGGATGCCCGCCGGGGTGCCGGAACAACGTCGCCTTCCGGCCGTCGAAATGCTTTGCGATCGCCGCGAGCTCGTGCTCGAGCGCGACGCCATCGCGAATGGCGAGCAGGCGGTCGGTCGCTGCGAGGTGGCGCAGCCATGCGCGAAGCGAGGGAAACGGCGCCACGCGGCGTACCGGTGCGCGGCCGTCTCCGCTTGCGACTGTCGTGTTCATTGCAGTACCTCGTGCGCGATTCCGCGTCCGGCCATGCTCTCGGCCATGTCGGCGAGAGCCGGCGAACCCCGCATGGCGACAGCTGCACTCATACGGCGAGCTCCGCGAGCAGCGCGTCGCGTTCGCCAGGCTCCGCCACGCCCCCTTCGAAGACGATCTGCCCGCGCGACATCGCATAGCAGCGCGTGCACACGTCGAGTGCGCGATGCAGGTGCTGTTCGACGAGCAGCACCGAGATGCCTTCCGACCGCAGCGATGCGATGAGCGCGAAGATCTCCTCCGCCACGATCGGCGCCAGTCCCTCGGTGGGCTCGTCGATCAGGAGCAACTTCGGCTCGCCGACCAGTACGCGTGCGATCGCCAGCATCTGCTGCTCGCCTCCCGACAGGGACTTGCCCGCATGCCGGCGCCGCTCGGCGAGGCGCGGGAAGCGCGCGTAGACCGACGCAAGTCGCGCGGCCATCAGAGCTTTCGTCCGCTGCGGCGCCTGGAGGAACCCGAGGCGCAGGTTCTCTTCGACGGTGAGGCCGGGAAATACCCTGCGATCCTCGGGCACGAGCCCGATGCCGAGCCGGCAGATGCGATCGGGCTGCAGGCCGCCGAGCGGCTTGCCGCCGAACTGGATGACTCCGCGCGACGGCTTCAGCCAGCCTGCGATCGCCTTGATGAGCGTCGTCTTGCCGACGCCATTACGCCCGAAGAGTCCGACGACCTCGCCATCTCCGACACCGAGTGTGACGCCGTGCAGCGCGTGGCTCAGGCCGTAGTGCACGTGCAGGTCGCGAACCTCAAGCATGGACGGCCTCGCCGAAGTACGCCGCCTGCACCTTCCCATCCATGCGTACGCTGGCCGGATCACCCTCCGCCAGCTTCGCACCCTGGTGCATGACGATGACGTGATCAGACAGGTCCATGACGAGGCGAACGTCGTGCTCGATCAGCAGGACCGTGACCTCGTCGGCGATCGACCTGATCAGCGCTGCCGTTTCAGCGGTGTCGACGTGCGACATTCCCTGCGTCGGCTCGTCGAGGAGCATCAGTTCGGGCTTGCTCGCAAGAGCGACCGCGATCTCGAGCCTGCGCTGCTCGCCGTGTGACAGCGCGCCTGCGGCTTCGGTCGCCTTGTGCGCAAGACCGAAGCGGACGATCAGTTCCTCGGCGCGGCGCAGCGCTCGCGTGCTGCGCGGCGTCGGCAACATCGCTCGCCATGTCGGCTCGAGCCGCTGGGCGGCGAGCCGCAGGTTCTCGAACACCGGCAGTTCGAAGAACAGATTGGTGACCTGAAATGAACGCGCAAGCCCGATGTCGAGCAGCCGGTTGGAGGACCAGCCGGTCACATCGACGTCGCGGAATACGACGCGCCCTCGATCGGGGCGAATGCTGCCGCTGATGAGGTTGAACAGCGTGCTTTTCCCGGCGCCATTGGGACCGATCACCGATGTGATGCTGCGCTTTGCGACCCCAAAGCTCACCTGATCGACCGCGCGCAACGCCCCGAAATGCACCGAGAGGTCGTGCACGGCCAGAAGCGGCCCGGTATCCACGTCCGGCTGCAGTCGTGACGGACTGCCCCCGCCAAACGAAGATCGGCGTCGCGCATTCATCGCCGCAGGGGCGCCGCACGCAGCGCGAAGCGCCGCTCGAGCGACGGCCGGACGGCACCGATCAACCCCTGCGGGAAGAAGATCACCGCGAGGACGAAGAGCGATCCGATGACGATCAGGTGATGCGCCGTGTACGAGCCGATGACTGACTTCAGGACCACGATCAACGCGCTTCCGTACAGCGGCCCGATCAATGTGCCCATGCCGCCGATGATCACCGTAATAATCGCATTCCCGGAAACCTCGAAATAGAGCAGCTCAGGCGACACGAAGCCCCGCAGCACGGGATAGAGTGCACCCGAGAGTGCGGCGACATCGGCCGCCAGCACGAAGGCAAGCATCCTGGCCCGAGTCACCGGGTAGCCTAGAAAAGGTACGCGATCCTCGTTGCTGCGGATGGCCGCGAGCACGCGTCCGCCGGGTGTTCGCGCGAGATAGGCGCACAGGCAATACAGTGCCATGATGAACGCGAGGCAGAACAGGAAGAACGCCGCCGGGCTCGCAGCGGTGACTTGCCCGACGCCGAGGTCGATCGCGATGACCGGGACGCCGATGATGCCATCCGACGCGCCGAGCGACGGCGTGTTGAAGACGACCTTGGCGACGACCTGCGCAAGCCCGAAGGTAATCAGGGCGAAGTACACACCCCGAGCCCGCGTGGCGATGACTGCCGCGATGAGGCCGATCAGGGTCGTCACCAAGAGCGTCACGAGCATCGCCAGCCAGAACGACGGCAGTACATTCTTCAGGACGAGGGCGGACACGTAGGCACCAAGGCCGAAGAACAGCGCCTGGCCGAGCGAGAGCATCCCGGCGTACCCGAGCAGGATGTCCGCGGACAGCGCGAGACCGCCGAAGATCAGCGCCTCGGTGGCAAGGCGAAGAAAGAACACTTCGCCCCGCGCCGCCGCGATGGCGGCGAACGCGACGCCGAAGGCGACGAACGCGAGTGCAAACGCCGACAGCGAGCGCCGGCGCGAGTCCTCGCTGCGGCGGACGGCCTCAATCACCGAGCCGGCATCAGCCATTGCCGAGCGCGCCGAACAGCCCGCGTGGCCGCCACATCAGCACCAGGACCATCACGCCGAAGAGCAGCGGATCGGTCCACACCGGCGAGATGTACAGGCTCGCGAGCGCTTGAATCTGCATCAGCACGATTCCGGCGATGACAGCACCCTTGATGCTTCCCAGACCGCCGACGATGACGACGGTGAAGGCGAGCAGAATGAAATCCTTGCCCATCGTCGGGAAAACCGAATAGATCGGGGCGAGCAGCACGCCGGCGAGGCCCGCGAGGCCGATCCCGAATGCGAACGTCGCCGAGTAGACGCGGGCAACCGGGACGCCGAGCGACGACGCCATCTGCCGATCGTACGCAGCTGCGCGCACGATGGCGCCCATCGACGTGCGGAACACGACTATCCAGACCGCCGCGACGATCGCCGCACCCACCGCCATCACGAACAGTCGATAGTTCGGAAAGTACATGCCGAGGATCTGGGCTGCGCCACCGATGGGTGTGTCGACCCGCACGGTGTTCGGCCCGTACACCACGCGAAAGGCATCCTCGAGAACGACGCCGAGCCCGAACGTCAGCAGCAGCGTGAGCACGTGTCGATCCTTGCGGTCGAACACGCGCTGGATCAGCGCGCGCTCGACGACGTACCCGACCGGCAGCATCAGCACGGGAACCGCGACGAGGCACACCCAGAAGTTCACGCCGGCGGCGAGCAGGCTGACGGCGAGGTAGGCGCCGAGCGCATAGAACTCGCCGTGCGCCATGTTGATGACATCGAGCAGCCCGAAGATGATCGTGAGCCCCAGCGCCATCAGGATCACCGCCACGCCGATCGACAGCCCGTTGACGATCTGCGGCGCAAAGACGAACTGCAGCGTGTCGATCAGGCCGTGCATATCCGCCATCGTGGGCCGCGCATGGGGCGATCCGGGAAATCGTCGCATGCCGGGCCGCCGAACGGCATCAGAAGCGCTTGCACTCGTCGGGCCCGATCGCTGCTACCCCCGGCACCTTGCTGATGATCTTGAACTCGCCGCCGGTAAGCTTGACCACGTACATATCCTGGATCGCCTGATGATCGCCGGCGCGCATCTTCTTCATGCCCTGCGGCGTCATCCACTCGAGATCGGCCATCGCGGTGCGCAGCTTGTCGGTGTCGGTCGTCTTGGCCTTCTCGACGGCGGCCTTGTAGAAGTAAAGCACCCCGTATGAGTCGGCACCGTAGAGATCCGGCGGCGCCTTGTTGGCCGCTTCGAACGCCTTCACGAATTTCCTGTTCTCGGGCGTGTCGATCTCCGGTGAATATCCGACGCCGGTCACGAAGCCTTCAGCCTCCTTCCTGATCGCCCCCATGTTCTGCGACGTCACCGTTCCGGAGGCGCCGACGATCTGCATCCCACCCTTCAGCAACCCGTACTCGTCGAGCTGGGAGAAGAGTCGCACTGTGTCGTTGCCCGCCACCGACGTGTACAGCACGTCGGGGTGCGCGGCGCGAATCTGGCCGAAGAACGGCGAGTAGTCCTTGTTGCCGAGCGGGGCAAAGACCTCCCCGGTGGTCACGGCACCCTTTGCTTCGGCAGCCGCCTTGAATGCGGCGACGGTGCTGCGCCCCATCTCGTAGTCGGGCCCGAGGAAGAACACGCGAGCCTTTGGTTTCGCCTTCGCGAGCCACTCGGCAAGCGCTATGGACTGCTGGCCCGCCCTCGCGTTGACGCGATAGACGTTGGGCGAGCACTTGTCGCCGGTGATCGAATCAGCGAACGACACCGTCGTGGCCATCAATCGGTGATTGCGCTCCGCGACCTGTCCGACTGCCAGGGTCGCACCGGAGTTGACGGTGCCGGTCAGGAAATCGACTTTATCCACCTGAAACAGCTTCTCCGCCTTCTGCGTCGCGACGGCCGGATTCGCCTCCCCGTCCTCGTAGGTGAGCTGCAGCGGGCGCCCCAGCACCCCGCCTGCGGCGTTGATCTCCTTCGCGGCGAGCTCGAGGCCCCATTTCACCTGCTGGCCGATCGGGGCGTACGTGCCCGAAAGCGGCGTGTCGACGCCGATCTTGATCGGATTGCCCTGCGCGAACAGCGGGGCGCTTGTGCCGATCGCCAGCGCCGCGACCAGCCTCGTGATGACCGATTTCGTTCGCATCTGTATTCTCCTTGAATATCAGTGTCTTGCCGGAACTCGCGTCATTCGCGGTCGTACTCGCCGGCGACCAGCTTGCGGCGCAGGAGCTTACCGACCGGGGACTTCGGAACCTCGTGGACGAACACGTACTCGCGAGGCCGCTTGAAGTTCGCGAGGTTCGACGCGCGGCAGTGCGCGTCGAGATCGCTCGCCGCAATCGGCGCGCGTCGCTTCACGAACGCCACGACCTTCTGGCCCCAGCGCTCGTCGGGCAGCCCCGCAACGGCGACCTCGTCGACCGACGGGTGCAGCGACAGCACCGACTCGATGTCGGTCGGCGAGATGTTCTCGCCGCCGCTGATGATCATGTCGTCGACGCGCCCGGTGACGAAGAGGTCGCCGTCGGCATCGACGAGCCCGGTGTCGCCGGTGAAGAACCAGCCGTCGTGGATGCTCTTCGCGTCGGCGTCGGGACGCCGATGGTATCCCTCGAACGCCTCGTCGCTTGCGAGATCGACGACGATCTGGCCCTCCTCCCCCGCCGCCGCGCGGTCGTCGGGTGAGCCGCTTCCGAGCTTCACGACGCGCAGGCGGGTGTTGAGCGAAGCCCGCCCCGCCGAGCCGGGCTTCGCGGGAGCGTCCTGATTGATCGAGACCGTGTAGATCTCGGAGCTTCCGTAGTGGTTGACGAACAGGTCGGGGTGGAACGCGGCGTCGAGGCGCCCGAGCAGCGCATCGGTCATCGGCGCGCCGGCGAAACCGAGCTTGCGCACGCTCGATACGTCGGCGGCGGCGAAGGCCGGCTCGGCCAGCAGGTCGTGATAGAGCGTCGGCACGAGGTAGAGGTTGGTGATCCGCTCGGCCTCGATCAGCGTGAGGGCTGCGTGCGGGTCGAAGCGCGTCATGCTGACGAACGTTCCGTCGACGAGCGCCATCGAGAGGAGACTTCGCACCCCCATCGTGTGGTAGAGCGGCATCACACCGAGCGTGCGCTCGCCGATCGCGTAGCAGTTCTGCGCGACATGGGCGAGTGCCGCGATTCGTTCGGTACGGTGGCGCCGCGGCACGCCTTTCGGCTTCCCGGTCGTGCCCGACGTGTAGAGCATCACGCTGATGTCGTCTGCCGTGGCGGCCGGCACCGGAGCGGGGGCAGTGCCTGCGCTCATCCAGTCGTCGAAGGCAAGCGTTGCCCCGCTCGCAGCCGCGGCGGCAATCCGCGGTAGCGTGCGCGCGCGATCCGCGCTCGCGACCTCCGCCGCGGCCGAGGGGTCGAACGCGATCGCCCGTGCATCGGAGTCGCCGAGACAGTAGTCGATGTCGCCGGCCTTCGCACGCCAGTTGAGCGGCGTGGTGACGACACCGAGGAACTGGCACGCCCAGTGCAGCGTCGCGAACTCCCAGCGATTCTGCATGACGACACAGAGGTGATCTCCGCGCCGCAGGCCGAGCGAAGCGAGCCCGGCCGCTGCCGCCGCAACCCGCGGATGCCATTGGCCGAAGGTCAGCCGCAGCGGGCCATCGACGATCGCGAGTGCCCGCGGCGCGCGCTCGACGCTCTGCAGGAAGGTTCGTCCGAGATCGAGCACCGTCCCTCCGTTTCTCCGGCCCCAGGCTGCCGGCCTCAGGCCGCCTGCGTCCCGCCGCGCTCGCGCCGCAGCGCCGCGACGTCGAGGATCGCGGCGACGATGCCGGTGTAGCCAGTGCAGCGGCAAAGGTGCCCCGAGAGCATCTCGCGCACCGCCTGCTCGGTCGGGGCCGGATTGCGCGCGAGAAAGTCGGTCGCCGACATCAGGATTCCGGGCGTGCAGAACCCGCATTGCAGCGCGTGATGCCGGCGAAACGCCTGCTGCAGGTCCGACAGTACGTCGTCGCGTGCGAGGCCGTGCACGGTTCGTACGTCGCGCCCATCGGCGGCGACCGCAAGCGCGAGGCACGAGCGCTGCGCAACTCCGTCGACGATCACCGTGCACGCACCGCAGACGCCGTGCTCGCAGCCGACGTGCACGCCGGTGGCGCCGAGGACGTGGCGCAGGAAGTCCGAGAGCAGCATGCGAGATTCGCAGCGGCCCTCGCGCGACCGGCCGTCGAGCACGACCTCGACGCGGTGCTGTTCGCCGCGTGAATAGCGCCTCACGCAAGCTCCTCGACGAGCGAGCGCCCCAGCGTGCGCACGAGATGGCGCCGGTAGCTTGCGCTCGCGTGCGCGTCGTCGCGGGCGTCGAGGCGTCTGGCGAGGGCGTCGAGCGCGTCGTCGAGCGCCGAGCCCGCGAGGCGTGGCCAGGTCTCGACCTGCGGGCGGTCGGCGACGCCGCCCACGGCGATGCGGATGGCATCACGGGTGACCGTCGCCGCAACCGCGGCGAGAGCGAAGTCGCCGTGGCGCAGCGCCACTTCGCGAAAGCCGTAGCGGGCGCCTTCGCCGGCCAACGGGAAGAGCACCTCCTCGACGAGTTCGTCCGGACGGCAATCGGTCGTGAGCATGCCCGCAAAGAACGATCGCGCGGCGACGCGACGCGTGCCGCGTTGCGACCGGAGCGCGACCTCGCCGCCGAGCGCCGCGAGAACGAGCGGCAGCTCGGCGCTCGGATCGGCGTGGGCGATCGACCCGCCGATGGTGCCGCGATTGCGGGTCTGGAAGTGGCCGATGTACGGGAGCGCCAGCGCAACCATCGGCACTTCGCGCGCGAGCGTCGGTCGCGCCTCGAGCCGGGCCTGCGTCACCGCCGCGCCGACGGCGACGGCACCGCTCGCTGCGGCGCGCCCCCCATCCGAGGCGTGATCGGCCACGCCGCTGCGAATCCGTGCAAGCTCCGCGACGCGCGAGATGTCAACCAGCACGCGCGGTGCCGCGAGCCGCATGTTGAGCATCGGCATCAGCGATTGGCCGCCGGCGAGCACGCGCGCGTCGTCGCCGCATTCGGCGAGGATCGCCGTGACCTCGGCAACCGAGTCCGCACGGACGTAATCGACGGCGGCGGGCTTCATCGGGACACCATCCGCTCCGTGGCCGCGACGAGCGCGAGGATCTTCGACGGCGTCATCGGCAGTTCGATCGCTGCCGGATCGACGCCGGCACCGAGCGCATCGGCGATTGCGTTCGCGATGCACACCGGGGTCGACATGTTGTTCGCCTCGCCGATGCCCTTGGCCCCGAGCGGCGTGAACGGCGACGGCGTTTCGAGGTGCGCGATCGCGGGCTCGGGGACCTCCATCGCGGTCGGTACGAGATAGTCGGCGAAGCTTCCTGACCTGAAGCTGCCGTCGGGCGCGTAGACGAACTCTTCCATCAGGGCCGCCCCGAGCCCCTGCGCGAAGCCGCCGCGGACCTGACCGTCGGCGAGAGCAGGATTGAGGATGCGCCCGGCGTCGTGCGTCGTTGCGTAGCGATCGATGTGCACGGACCCGGTCGCGCGGTCGATTTCGAGCGCGCAGACGTCGAACGCGAAGCCGTAGGTTGCCGACGTGTTGACCCGGTCGTGCCCGTCGGGCGCCGCGAGCACGTCCGGAGTCCAGAACACCGTCTCGCGCAGGCCCGGCATCTCGCCCTCCGGCAGCAGCGCCGGCGCCCAGTGCGCGTTGCCGGCCGCGCGTGCGAACGACAGCGCGCCGCCAGGGTTCGAACGTGCGAAGAGCTTGCCGCGCTCGAACACGACGTCGGCGGGTGCACAGCCGAGCGCCCCTGCGGCGATTCGCGCGAGGCGCTCGCGCACCCGTAACGCCGCGAGGTGGGCGGCGCCTGCCGTCGCCCCCGCGAAGCGGCTCGAGTAGTTGCCGGCGGCGACCGACCAGCCGTCCTTGCGGCTGTCGAACTCGACGTCGACGGTGATGTCCTGCGGCGCAAGCCCGAGCGCGTCGGCCACGACCTGGGCGATCGTCGTCGCGTGGCCCTGCCCCTGCGGCAGCGAGTCGACTCCGACGGTGACGCCGCCGAGGAGATCGACGGCGACGGTCGCCGCCGCGATCGCGCCGTTCTTCGGACCGGCCTTTGCGCGCGCCTCGGGCGTCAGCACGGCCGTGATGTAGCCCATGTTCGAGATCGACGGCTCGACGATCGCCGCGAAGCCGATCCCGTACAGGCGGCCCGCCGAGCGGGCGGCACTGCGACGGGCGCGGAGATCGTCGACGCCGGCGCTCGCGAGCGCGCGCTCGAGCACGGCCGCGTAGTCGCCCGAGTCGAGCAGCGCTCCGGCCGGAGCGCGATACGGGAACGCACCGGAAGGAACGAAATTGCGGCGGAAGACGTCGAGCGGATCGAGGCCGAGCTCGACGGCGATTCGCTGCACCAGGCGCTCGAGCGCGAAGTAGACCTGCGGCCCGCCGAAGCCACGCACGAGACCCGCCGGAGTCTTGTTGGTGAGCACGACGCGGTTGCGTACGCGAAGCCGCGCAATGGCGTACGCGCCGGTGAGGCAGCCGTGCATCCGGTAGAACGTCGCCGGCTCGGGTGCCCGCAGATAGGCGCCGCAGTCGTCGAGCTGATCCCACGCGAGCGCCGTGATGCGCCCGTCGTCGCCGACCGCAGCCTCGAGCGTCGTGACGCGCCCGGTCGCCGACGTGGCGCCCACCAGATGCTCGAGGCGATCCTCGACCCACTTGACGGGCGCTCCCGCCTTGCGCGACGCGACGCACATCGCGACGATCATCGGGAACAGCGCCTGCTTGACCCCGAAGCTCCCGCCCGCGTGGCGCGGAGCACGCAGGCGCAGCCGTGCCGCGGGGATCCTGAGCGCGAGCGACATCACCGCGGCGAGCGACATCGGGCCCATGAAGTTCGACAGCACGTCGTAGCCCGCTCCACCCGGAAGGTGCTCGGCGACGACGACTCCGCACTCGATCGGCGTGCCTGAATTGCGCGGGTAGCGGACGTCGATCCTGACCCGATGCGCGGCTTCCGCGAACGCCGCGTCCGGATCGCCATAGCGGTAGCTGCGGTCGGAGACGACGTTGCTGCCGACATCGGCATGCAGGATCGATGCGTCGGGTTGCGCAGCAGCGACCGGATCGATCACTGGCGGCAGCTCGTCGTAGTCGACTTCGATCGCCTCGAGCGCATCCTCGGCGAGGTAGCGATCCTCGGCCACGACGACGGCGACCGGCTCGCCCGCGTAACGCACGCGATCGACGGCGAGGCACCAGTGCCGCATCGGCTGCTTGACGCTGACGATGAAGGGTGACGTCCACGCCTCGACGTCGGCGCCGGTGACGACCGCACGTACACCCGGCATCGCGAGTGCGCGCGCGGCGTCGATGCGGCTGATCTGCGCGTGCGCATAGGGCGAGCGCAGGACCGCGGCCGCGAGCGTTCCCGGGCGCACCGGGGCGTCATCGGCATAGCAGCCGCGCCCCGCGAGCAGCGCCTCGTCCTCGAAGCGCTCGAGGGGGCGTCCGACCCACGTTCCCTGCGAGGCCGGCCGGGCTTGCGCGTCGTCCTTCACGCTGACGAGCCTAGCGCGGACACCCCTCGCGGGGGAAGGCTCGATTTACCCTGGAGTCTGCACTTTTCCCGCAGGCCGCGGGCTCACCCCTGCGCCGGCGCCGCCGCCTGCGCATGCGCGGCCGCGTGTGCGAGCACCCGGGTCTTGCGCCGATAGTCGGTCGGAGTGATGCCGAGGTGCTGGCGGAAGAAGCGTGTGAAGTGCGATTGCGCGGAGAATCCCAGCCGCTGCGACAGCGCGGCGATCGCAGTCTCATCGGCCGACAGGCCCCCGATCGCGGCCTCCATCCGCAGCACGTTCATGTACAGGCCCGGGGTAAGGTTGGTCGACCGGCGGAACAGGGCGAAGAAATGTGCGCGCGACAGGCACGCGCGCGAGGCGAGGTCGTCGACGCAGGCCGCGTCGCCGACGTGCACGCGCAGGTAGTCGATCGCACGCGCAACGCGCGCGTCGAGCGGATTGGGCACGTGATGGCGATAGAGGCGCGACGCATTGCGCCACTCCGAATAGGGGTCGAGCAGCGGAATGACGAGCTCGGCGAGGTCGTTCTCGAGCGCTTCGGCCGGCAGTTCGTCTCCGGCAAGGAGCGCCGCGGCGAGCGCGTCTGCGCGCGCCCGCACCGAGAGCGGCAGGCGCACGCACGGTGCGGGGAAGAAGCGCGGATGCTGCGCAACCGCGAGCTGCCGGTGCAGCCGCTCGAGCCACGGGCACTCGATGTAGAGCGCGAGGATGATCGTCCGCGGCCCGGTCGACGCCCGATGGGCGTAGGCGTGCGGCTCCCAGGCGTTGATGAGTACCGCGCTGTCGCGCGTCAGCGGCTGCAGGTCGCCGCGGACGTCGAAATAGGCATCGCTGCCGCTCGCCTTGATCAGGATGTGGCAGTGGTGATGGGCGTGGACGACGAGCGGCTTGTCCATGTCGAGCAGCGCCACGCGCCCGAACGCACCCTGAACGATGTTGATCGCAATCGACAATGCAACTCCCCGGGCACACCCGGCCGGCGGCGCCGGAGACGCCGGACCGGCACCCCCAACGCGGCAACCCGCCTTGAGGCGCTCGCCGAGGTCAGTTAGGATTCGGGGGTCCGACCGTCCTGCCCGATGATCAGCATACCTGCTTCGCGCCTCCCCGCCCGTCCGGGCTGCACGTACACCCGGCTCGCCGCGCTCGCCTCGACCCTCGCAGCGCTTGCCGTCCTGCTCGCGCCCGCGCCCGCCCGCGCCGAGACGATCGGGGGCAATCCGGGGCCCGCGCACAACTACGTGTGCCCGCACGCCGACGGCAAGCCCGCCCTCGCCTGCTATCTCGATGCAGTCGTCCACCTCTACACGATGTGCCGCGACGTGAAGGCGATCGAGAACATCGAGTTCGGTTACGAGAAGTCGACCGAGGGCACCAATGGCGCGAAGACCGAGTACTGCCTCGACAAGCAGAAGGAAAACATCCGCAAGCCGTTCTTCGCGGCGCTGAAGCAGGCGAAGATCTCGCGCCAGGCCGAAGCGGCGCTGAAGGCGCTGCAGGCCGCGTGGCTCTCGGCCCTCGCCAACCTGCAGTGGCGGCAGGGTGAATCGGATGCGGCCTACAAGTCGCGCGTCGTCCAGCCATACGAAGAATTCGGTGACCGGATCGCCGGCATCGAGGCCTCGTACACGGAGGTGGCGCTGCACTCGCCGTCACCCACGCACGCGGCGCGCGAGCGCCGCGTCATCCGCCACGCCGCGCCGCACACACCCGAGCCGCGCGCTGCCGCGCCGAAGCACGAGGCAAACGCGAACTGAACGGCTCCCCGCCGGACGAGCCGGAAGGCTCGCGCAACGCGGAACTCGCCGCGCTCTTCGGGCCCGACGGAGCGCTCGCTCGTGCGCTGCCCGCGTTCCGCGCACGTCCCCAGCAACTCGCGATGGCCGAGACCGTCGCTGCGGCGATCGCCCGCCGTGAGCAGCTCCTCGCCGAGGCGGGGACCGGCACCGGGAAGACCTTTGCCTACCTCGTCCCGGCCCTCCTCTATGGCGGCAAGGTCATCGTGTCGACCGGAACGAAGACGCTGCAGGATCAGCTCTTCGAGCGCGACCTTCCACTCGTTCGCGACGCCCTCTCCGTGCCGGCGACACTCGCGCTCCTGAAGGGGCGCTCGAACTACATCTGCCTCCACCACCTCGAGCGCACGCAGCGCGAAGGACAGCTCGTCGCGCGCGAGGATGCACGCCACCTCGCCCGCATCGCCCGGTTCGTGCACATGACGAGCCGGGGTGACCGTGCCGAGGTCGCCGACGTGCCGGAGGCGGCATCGATCTGGCCACTCGTCACGTCGACACGCGACAACTGCCTCGGCTCGAAGTGCGCGTTCTTCGACGACTGCTTCGTGATGAGAGCGCGCCGCGAGGCGCTCGACGCCGACGTCGTCGTCGTCAACCACCACCTGTTCTTCGCCGACGTGGCGCTGCGCGACGAAGGGCTCGCCGAGCTCCTGCCTTCGTGCAACACGGTAATCCTCGACGAAGCACACCAGCTCCCCGACACGGCGACGCTGTTCTTCGGCGAGCAGACCGCATCGGGGGCACTTGCCGAGCTTGCGCGCGACGCCGAGCTGCTCGCGCGAACCGAGGTGCGCGACGCGAGGGAGCTCCCCGATGCCGCGGCCGGCCTCGTGCCGGCGCTGCGGCGCCTGCGACTGGCGCTCGGCGACGCTTCGGGCCGGATGACGCGCGCCGCCGTCGCGGCGCGTCCGGACTTCGACGCCGCCATCGGAGCGCTCGGAGCGGCGCTCGACCGGCTTCACGCCGAACTCGCGGCGCAGGCCGAGCGCAGCGAGGAGCTCGCTGCGATCACACGCCGCGCAGGCGACGCCGCGCAGCGGCTCGCCCGCTGGCGAAGCGAAGCCGACGACGACGCGGGCGGCGAGTGGGTCCGCTGGGTCGACGTCGGCGCACAGGGCTTCCAGCTCCACGCGTCGCCGCTGTCGGTCGCGGAGGTGTTCCGCCGGCAGGTCGACGCAGGTGCGAAAAGCTGGATCCTCACCTCGGCGACGCTGTCGGTCGGCGGCGACTTCTCGCACTATGCCGGCCAGCTCGGCCTCGGGGACGCCGCCACGGGGAGCTGGGAGAGCCCGTTCGATTATGCGACCCAGGCGCTCCTCTACGTCCCGCACGGGTTGCCGCGACCGAACACTCCCGAGCACACGGCGGCAGTCGTCGACCTGGCGCTGCCCGTGCTGAGGGCGAGCCGCGGGAGGGCGTTCATGCTGTTCACGACGCTGCGCGCGCTCGCAGCCGCCCGCGAGCGCCTCGCCGAGGCGATCCGCCGCGATGCGCTGGAGCTCGTGCTCTTCGTCCAGGGCGACATGTCGAAGTCCGAGCTCCTCGCGCGCTTTCGCGACACCCCCAATGCGGTGCTGCTGGGTAGCGCGAGCTTCTGGGAGGGCGTCGACGTCGTGGGCGAAGCGCTGTCGGTGGTCATCATCGACAAGCTGCCGTTCGCCCCCCCCGACGACCCGCTTCTCGCCGCGCGCCTCGCGAAACTCACCGCCGCCGGGCGCAATGCCTTCATCGAGTGGCAGTTGCCACAGGCGGCGATCAGCCTGAAGCAGGGCGCCGGACGCCTCATCCGCGCCGAGACCGACCGCGGCGTCCTCATGCTCTGCGACCCGCGGCTCGTCGACCGCGCATGGGGAAGGCGCATCTGGCGCAGCCTGCCGCCGATGCGCCGCACGCGCGAGATCGCCGACGTCGAGGCATTCTTCAGCGATGCCCGGGCCGCCTGACCGGGAACGCCGGTGAAGTCGGCGCAGGCGCGCCCGCTACCGGAGCTTCGGCAGCGGCTTCACCAGAACTTCCACCACGGCTTCGCCGGAGCACCGACGACGTAGGGGCTGTCGGGGAAGGTCTTGTCGAGAATGCGCTTCGAATCGTCGGCGAGCCCAGGCATGCCGAGCTTCCGGTAGCTCTCGACCATGATCTCGAGGGCATCCGAGTTCGACGGCGTGCGCGGGAAGTTGATGAGCGAGGCCTGCGCGCGATTGACGGCGGCAATGTAGGCGCCGCGGTCGTAGTAGTAGCGCGCGACGTGCACCTCGTAGGCGCCGAGGCCGTTCGCGAGGTAGCGCATGCGCTCCTTCGCATCCTCGACGTAGCGGCTGTTCGGGAACTTGCGCACCAGCTCCTTGAAGGCGTCGAACGACTGGCGCATCTGCTTCGGATCACGCTCGGAAAGATCGAGCTCGTAGATGTAGCCGAAGAGCCCCTGGTCCTCGCGGAAGTAGATCAGGCCCTTGAGGTAATAGGCGTAGTCGACGTTGGGGTTGTTCGGATAGGTCTGGATGAAGCGGTCGCACGCCGCCGATGCCGTCGCCTGCTCGCTGTCGCGCCAGCTCGAGTACGCGCTTTCGAGGATGCCCTGCTGGGCATAGCGCCCGTACGGGTAGCGCGCTTCGAGCGTGTCGAACAGCTTGACCGCCCGCGTATAATTCCCGCTCTGCATCGCCTCGTGCGCGTTCTGATACAGCTTCTCGGCCGACCAGCCGGACGTTTCGTCCTTGACGGGGGGCAGCAGGCTGCAACCGGCCAGCACCAGCGCCATCACGGCCACCAGCACTCCAGCCCGCCCGATCCGCGCACGCGACATCATCTTCGGCACCTCTCGTGAACGCCGCCGATTATAGCGGAGACGACGCGCACGACGCCGGCCCTGCGGGCGGCGCCGGAGCGCGTTCGCCGGCGCGCCTGATGCGCCGCGTCGTGCCGTCCGGCGACGCCGGCCTGCGCCTCGACCAGGCGCTTGCGCATCTCGTTCCCGAACTCTCGCGTGCGCGCCTGAAGTCGTGGATCGATTCGGGGCGCGTCGCGGTCGACGGCAGCTCATGGGAGGCGAAGCGGCGCGTGCGGGGCGGCGAGACGCTCACCATCGCGGTCGTCGACGAGCCGCCGTCGGACCGCGTCGAGGCGCAGCCGATCGCGCTCGCCATCGTGCACGAGGACGACTCGATCATCGTCGTCGACAAGCCCGCCGGGCTCGTCGTCCACCCCGGCAACGGCAACCGCGACGGCACGCTGCAGAACGCGCTCCTCGCTCACGATGCTTCGCTCGCCTCAGTCCCCCGCGCGGGCATCGTGCATCGCCTCGACAAGGACACGAGCGGCCTCCTCGTCATCGCGCGCACGCTCGCTTCCCACGCGCACCTCGTGCGCCAGCTCGCCGCGCGCAGCGTTCACCGCGCGTACCTTGCGGTCGTGCACGGCAACCTCGCGCGTGCAGTGGTGATCGACGCTCCAATCGGGCGCCACCCGACGCGGCGCACGACGATGGCGGTGATCGAAGGCGGCCGCCCCGCACGGACACACGTCGACGTCGTCGAGCGCTTCGGCGACGCGACGCTCGTCCGCTGCCGGCTCGAGACCGGCCGCACGCACCAGATCCGCGTGCACCTCGCTGCGGCCGGGCATCCGCTGGTTGGCGACCCCGCCTACGGCTCGCGGCGCCGGCACGCCGTCGCACCGGCGTTCGCGCGCCAGGCGCTCCACGCGATCCGCCTCGAGCTCGACCATCCGGCTTCCGGTGCGCGGATGTGCTTCGACGCGCCCATCCCAGGCGACCTCGCCGCGCTGATCGATGCGCTCCGCACCCGCGGCGAGGCGCCGTTGCAGCCCAGGATGACTGCGACCCCGATGACTGCGACCCTGGTGAGGCGTGCCCGGTGACGGCGCACCCGGTGGCGGCGCAATGACCGCCCTGACGAGCGCCGCGGCGCGCATCGCCTCGGCAAGGCTCGACTGGATCGTGCCCGGCTGGCCGGCGCCCGACGCGATCGAAGCGTTCGTCACGACGCGCAACGGGCGCGACGAAGCGGGACGGATGACGCCGTTCGACCCGGGTGGCCACGCGACACCTCTCGACCCCATGGTGGCGTCGGCGGTGCGCGTCGACCGCGAGCGCCTCGCGCGCTTCCTGCCCACCGAGCCCCGCTGGCTCGAGCAGGTCCACGGTGCCGAGGTCGTGCGCCTCGATGCCGGTGCCGTTGCGTCCGCGGATCCGTGGTGCGCGCCCCGCGCGGACGCGGCAGTCACGCGCACTCCCGAAGTCGTGCTGGCGATCCGCACTGCCGATTGCCTGCCGGTCCTGTTCTGCGACCGCGCGGGCAGCGTTGCCGGCGCGGCACACGCCGGCTGGCGCGGACTCGCCGCCGGCGTGCTCGAGAACGCCGTCGCCGCACTCGGCTGCGAGCCGCGCGACGTGCTCGCCTGGATCGGGCCCGCGATTGGCCGCGCGGCCTACGAAGTGGGCGCCGACGTGAGGCAGGCGTTCACCGCGGACGATGCCGGAGCGCAATCCGCGTTCGTGCCGGGCCGCGCCGGACACTGGCACGCAGACCTCGAAGCCCTCGCCCGCCGGCGGCTCGAACGATGCGGAGTCGCCACCGTGCACGGCGGCGGCATGTGCACGAGCACCGACGCCGCTCGCTTCTATTCGTGGCGCCGCGACCACGCGCACGGTCGCATGGCAGCGCTGATCTGGATCGCACGCGGCTCGATCGAATCACGCGCATGTGCTGCGGTGCCTGCATGAAGAGCACGCCCGCCACCCCGGCTGCATCGGCCGCGTCGCCTCCATCCGCCGACCCGTGGTCGATCGAGTCGTGGGCCGAGCTCGCGCTCGACTGGCAGCGCGCGTTCGCCGAGTGCTCGGCATGGTGGATCGGCGCCGCACGGGCTGCACAGTTCGCCGGAGCCGCGCCGGACATCCGGCGCGAACCACGCGATGACCGGGTGGATCGCGAAGATCGCAAGGTAAGCGCCAGGCGCGCGCGCCGCCACGCAGCGCCGGCGCAGGGTTCCCCGTTCGACACCCGCGAGCTGAAACGCCTGCACGAACGCTACTCATCGCGCCTCGCCGATCTGTGGGCCGGAGCCACGGGCGTTTCGGGCATTGCCGGCGCACCCGCGCGCCGGGCCGATGCGGCATCGCGCGGCGTCGATGTGCCGCAGCGTCCTGCCGAGGATCGCCGCTTCGCCTCGCCTGCGTGGCGCGAGCAGCCGTGGTTCGCGTGGATCCGCGACGCATGGCAGCTCTACGGCGAGTACCTGACCGAGCTCGCCTCGCTCGCGCAACTGCCGCCCGAGGAGAAGCGACGGCTCGAGTTCTCGACGCGCCAGTTCGTCGACGCGATCGCACCGTCGAACTTCCCCGCGACCAACCCCGACGTGATCGCGCGCGCGATCGCGACCGAGGGCGCCAGCCTCGTCCAGGGCATGCGCAACCTCGGCGACGACATCGCCAAGGGCCGCATCACGATGAGCGACGAGTCGGCGTTCACGCTCGGACGCAACCTCGCGGTGACCCCGGGTAGCGTCGTCCTTCGCAATCCGCTGATCGAGCTGATCCAGTACGCGCCGACGACCTCCGAGGTCTCGAAGCGGCCGCTGTTGATCATCCCGCCCTGCATCAACAAGTACTACATCCTCGACCTCACGCCGGCCAACTCGTTCGTCCGCCATGCCGTCGCCGAAGGGCACACGGTGTTCATCGTCTCGTGGCGGAACATTCCCGAAGAGCTCGGCAAGCTCACCTGGGACGATTATCTCGAGCAGGGCGTGCTCGCCGCCCTCGCGGCCGTGAAGTCGATCGCCGATTCGGACGAAGTGAACACGCTCGGCTTCTGCGTCGGCGGCACGCTCCTCGCCGCGGCGCTCGCGGTGCTCGCCGCACGCGGCGACCGCAGCGTGACGAGCGCGACCTTCCTCACGACGATGCTCGACTTCGCCGACCCCGGCGAGATCGGGGTCTACATCTCGGCGGCTTCGCTCGACGCGCGCAAGCCGCTGCTGTGCGCGGGCGAACGCGTGCCGGGGAGCGAGCTCGCCGGAGCGTTCGCAAGCCTGCGCGCGAACGAGCTCGTGTGGAACTACGTCGTCAACAATTACCTCAAGGGCCGCACGCCGCCGGCGTTCGACCTTCTCTACTGGAACGGCGATTCGTCGAACCTGCCGGGCCCGATGTACTGGTATTACATCAACGAGATGTACATCGGCAACCGGCTGCGCGTGCCCGATGCGCTCACCATGCTCGGGCAGCCGATCGATCTTCGGCGCCTCGCGATGCCGATGTACGTCTACGCGTCACGCGAGGATCACATCGTGCCGTGGCGCTCGGCGTGGCGCACCGTCGGCCTCGTCGGAACGCGACCGCGTTTCGTCCTCGGCGCGTCGGGCCACATCGCCGGCGTCGTCAATCCGCCGGCTGCGGGCAAGCGCAACTACTGGACCGGACCGCTGCCCTCGCGCGGCATGGGCTCCGAAACGTGGCTCGCGCGCGCGACGAGCCACGCGGGAAGCTGGTGGCCCGACTGGCACGCGTGGCTCGCGAAGCACGGAGGCGGTAAGCGCCCGGCGCCGGCTGCGGCGGGTAACGCCGCGCATCCGCCGCTCGGGCCCGCGCCCGGAACCTACGTGCTCGCTGCGGCGAAGTAGCGTCGCGCAGCGGCGCACCAGATCGCGCCGCGACCCCGCCGCCTTACGATCGCTGCCGCGCCCAGCCCCAGCAGTGCCAGCGCCAGCGACCCCGGCTCGGGTACGGGGTCCACATCGCCGGCGCGTACCGCC
>JAFEDF010000231.1 GCA_018241785.1 Pseudomonadota bacterium
CCGCACCCGATCAGGAGCGAGAACTGGATGTACGTCGATGTCGATCCCGCGGCGCAGGCGAAGCGCCGCTGAGCCCCGCGTCGCGCGCTGGGGAAGCTCTGCGAAACGGGAGCGGACCCTGTGTGAGCGATCGGCCGCGCCGCGAAGCGGCGGGCATGCTCCGGCGCGCGAGTTCGACCGCGAAGGCCGCGGGAGCGGGGTACTGTGACGGGCTCAAACACCCGCTGCGTTCCGCAGCCGAACTCGCGCGTCACGGTACCCCGCTCCCTCGGCCTCCACGGTCGGTGTAGAGCGCGCCGGAGCATCCCCGCCGCTTCGCGGCGCGGCCGATCGCTCGCACAGGGTCCGTTCCCGTTTCGCAGAGCTTCCCCAGCGTGCGACGCGGGGCTCAGCGGCGCTTCGCCTGCGCCGCGGGATCGACGTCGACGTACATCCAGTTCTCGCTCCTGATCGGGTGCGGAACGTAGTCGCTGACCCACCGCTGGTGCAGGCTGTCTTCGATCAGGTGCACGGTCAGGCGCCACGGCGCATACGCGACGACGAGCTCGGTCATGCGGTCGAACAGATGCGTGCGCTGCGGCGAATCCGGAAGGGTGCGCGCTTCGTCGTAGAGACGGTTGAATTCCGGCAGGTCGAAGCGCGCGTTGTTCTCCTCGGCAGCGTTGGGCCCGTAGAGGAGCTGCATGAAATTCTCGGCGTCGGGATAGTCGGCATTCCAGCCGTCGCCGCGCGTCTGGATCTTCCCGAGGCGCGCCATCTTGCGCAGGTCCGGGACCTTGCCCTGCCGGAACACGATCCGGATGCCGATCGCGTCCATGTCGCGCTTCCACAGTTCGTCGCCCTGCCGCGACGCCGATCCCGGCGTCGACCAGCGCTCGATCGTCAGCGGCCTGCCCTCCGGCGTCTCGCGATAGCCGTCGCCGTCGCGGTCGCGATAGCCGAAGCGGTCGAGGAGCGCGCGCGCTGCCGCCGGGTCGTAGATCTGGGCCTGGGTGACGAGGCGCGGATCGTAGCCCGCGATGTCGGGCGGAATCGGTCCGTTCGCCGGGATCGCGCGGTCCTTCAGCAGCACATGGATCAGCGTCCCCACGTCGTAGCCCATCGCGATCGCGCGGCGCAGCGCGATCTTCTCGGGCGCGTAGCCTCCGACCACCGGATCGGTCATGTTGAAGTAGGTCCAATAGGTGTTCGGGCGGATCAGCACGTCGTGCACGATGCCGCGCGCGGCGAGCTTTCCGCGCAGCTTGCCGTCGACCAGCGCCTGGTCGACGAAATCGAGCGGAAGCTGGTCGAGCGTGTCGATCTCGCCGCGCAGGAACGCGAGCCAGCGCGCCTGGCCCTCCTCGATCACGCTGATCTCGATGCGCCCGACCTGCGGCAGGCGCACGCCGGCGAGCGCTCGCGCGACCGGCTCCGAAGCCGGCGGGACCGGTCCCGCCGGAACGTAGCGCGTGTCGCGAAAGGCAGGATTGGCGACGAGCACGATGCGCGCGCTGCGGCGATATTCGCCGAGCACGTACGGGCCGCTCCCGACCGGGTGCGCGCCGATGTCCTGCCCGTACTCCTCGACCACCTCGCGCGCCTGCGCCGCGAGGTTCGGTACGGCGAGCGCATAGGGAAAGCGCAGGTCGGGCGCGGTGAGCCTGATGCGCAGCGTGTAGCGGTCGACGACCTCGAGCCCGGGAAGCGGAGTGTCGTAGTCGAAGTGCCCGGTCTTCTCGGCGCGGGCACGCGCCGCATCGCCGCCGACGATGCGCCCCTTGAGCAGCCACAGCCACGGCGATTTCACCGCGGGATCGAGCACGCGCTCGAGCCCGTAGGCGAAGTCGGCCGCGGTGAGCTCGCGCGGCTTTCCCTTGAACGCCGGATCGGGGGTGAAGTAGATGCCCTTGCGGATGCGGCAGAGATAGCTTCGCCCGCCGTCCTCGACGGTCGGCATTGCCTCGAGCGCGCGCGGCACCAGCCTGACCGGCCGCGCGAGGTAATCGTAGTCGAGCATCGAGTCGAACACGTTCTCGATGACCGCGTCCGACGCCGCGTCCGACGCGAACGCAGGATCGAAGCTCGTCTCGGCGATCGAGAAGGCGACGTGCAGCGTCCTCGCCGAATCGGCCGCCCGCACGGCACCCGGCAGAGCGAGGCACGCGGCGGCAGCTGACACGACGAGGGCGGTGCGGAGGAGCGACACGCGGTTCGGACTTGCCAGGGCGGAGCGCGCGATCGTAGCATTGGTCATGGAGATGAAGCGCATGACCGGGGGCAGCCTGCGCGCAGCGGGCTACGACGCGCGTGAGCGCAAGCTCGTCGTCGAGCTGACGTCGGGAACTTTCGAGTACCTCGGTGTGCCTGGCGAGGTGTGGCGCCGCTTCTCCTCGGCGCCGTCGCCGTGGAGCTATTTCCGCGACAACATCGAGGAGGAATACACGGCGCACCGGACGCGCTGAGCGCCCGGCGCGCCGGGTCGGATCTCCTACTGAATCGTCAGCTTGCGGCCGGCGGCCGCGGGCTTCTTCACAAGCTCGAGCTCGAGGATGCCGTTCTCGAACTTCGCCTGGCTCGCCGTCTCGTCGAGCTCGGCCGGAAGCGTGAAGCTGCGGTAGACGCTGCCGTAGTACCGCTCGCTCCTGAGCACGCGCGCATCGGCGGCGGGAGCCTCGGCACGCTTCACTTCGGCGGAGATCGTCACCTGGTCACCTTCGATCGCGACGTCGATCTCGTCCTTCTTCACGCCCGGAAGCTCGGCGCGGACGAGATAACCGCGGTCCGACTCGGAGACGTCGACACGGATGCCGCGTGGGCTCGCGCGATCGCCACGGTCGGGCCGGCAGCAGCTGCGGAGCAGCGATTCGACCGCGGTCTCGGCGAACGGGTCGTACAACTGAAGACTGGTCAACATCTCGTTTCTCCTCACAGGGTTCGTCATCGTGCCCGCCCGGCAGCGCCGTCGCTGCGTTCCGCGAGCCGCGTACATCGCTCAATCTTGGGTCCCGCGCGCGGGTTTCAAGCCACGGCGGCGCGATCGGGACCCGCCGCCCGCGCCCGGTGTGCACCGGCGCCACGCGCCGCCGCCGGATGCGCGCTGGCGCGCCCTGCCCGATAATGGGCTGTCATGCCGGCGACACCCCCTCCCCTCACCCCCGGGCAGCGCGCAGCGCTCGCAGCCGCGCTCGAGGCGCGCCAGCGCGAGGTGCGCGCCGAGCTCGCGGCGAAGCTTCGCAACCAGGACGACCCGCGGCTCGTCGGGCTGCGCAACCGGATGGAGGACACCGACGACTGGGCGGCTGCCGACGCCATGGCGGCGCAGGACATCACGCTCGTCGCGCGCGACCTCGCCGAGCTCGCCAAGGTCGAGGCCGCGCTCGCGCGGGTGGCCGACGGCAGCTACGGCGAGTGCGCCGAGTGCGGCGATCCGATTCCGTACGCGCGACTCGCCGCGTACCCGGCGGCGCCCCGCTGCGTCGGCTGCCAGGACCGGGCGGAAGCGCGCGAGCGGATGCGCCGTTGACGGCGCGCTCGGCCGCTGCGGGAAGCCGGTGTTACGTGCGCGGCGCGTGGCGCGCGAGCCAGGCGAAGAACTCGTCGTGCCACAGCCGTGCGTTCGCCGGCTTCAGGATCCAGTGGTTCTCGTCGGGGAACCAGACGAGCCTCGCGGCAACGCCCTTCGCCTTCAGCGTGTTGTAGTACTGCAGCGCCTGCGTCGCCGGCACACGGAAATCGAGCTCACCGTGCACGATGAGCGTCGGCGTGCGCGCGTTCTCCGCGTAGTGGTGCGGCGACTGGCGCAGCACGCGCGGCTCGTCGTCCCACGCGAAGGCGCCGAGTTCGCGCGCGAAGAATCGGTAGCCGTCGGTCGCCATCATCGACACCCAGTCATAGCACCCGGCGTGGCAGACGTACGCGCGGTAGCGGTTCGTATGCCCGTTCATCCACGCGACCATGTAGCCGCCGTAGCTGCCGCCGCTCGCCGTGAGGCGCGTGCGATCGATGTAGCCGCGGCGCAGCAGGTAATCGGTGCCGGCCTCGATGTCGGCCATCTCGCGCTCACCGTAGCGGCCGGTGATCGACTCGATGAACTTCTGCCCGAAGCCCGACGAGCCGTGGTAGTTCACCTGGACCACGACGTAGCCCTGCCCGGCGAACACCTGGTTGTTCCAGCGGAAGTGCCAGCCGTCGTGGTGCGCCGAGTGCGGCCCGCCGTGGATCGACTGCAGGAGCGGCCACTTGCGGCGCGCGTCGAAGCCGGGCGGGAACGTGACGATCATCTGCACCGGCTCCCCGCGAAAGCCCTTCACGACGATCTCGCGCACCTCGCCGAGCGCGTAGCGCTGCATCAGGCTCTGGTTGAGCGCCTCGAGCGCCCGCTCGCCTCCCCCCGCACCGTCGCACGCGAAGAGCGCGGGCGGGTGGCGCGCGGTGCTGCGATTGAACACCAGCACGCGCCCGTTCGACGACAGCGCGAAGCCGGAGACCGCGCCACCGGGAACGACACGCTGCGGCGCGTCACCGGTCACCGGATAGCGCCAGACGCCGATGCGTCCGCGATCCTCGACGAGCGCCATCACCGCCGAGGCATCGGGCGTCCACCGAAGATCCGTGCTCGCGCGGTCGAAGCGCGGTGCGAGCGTGATGGTCCTCGCCGTCCGGCGCGCGAGGAGGCGCAGGCAACCCTGGTCGTTGAACGCGCGCGCGGTGTCGTACGCGTGAAACGCGATGAAGCGGCCATCGGGCGAGTAGCGCGGATGCTCGTCCGACATGCCGCTTCCCGACGTCAGGTTGCGCACGCGCCGCGTGCGCAGGTCGACGACGACGATGTCGCAGCGGTTCATCATGCCGGGCTCGCGAGCGGGATCGACCGTCAGCGCGAGCTCGCGCCCGTCGGGAGCGATGTCGTAGTGCTCGGCGGTCGGATCCCACGGCTGCAGCGCGAGGCGGGTTCCGGCGAGGAGATCAGTGCAGCGTCCGGTCGCGACGTCGGCCATGAAGACGTGCGGCTCGCGTCCGTCGGCGAGCCAGTGATCCCAGTAGCGATACTCGCCGCGCTCGGTGACCCACGCCTTGACCTTCGACGCCTTGCGCTCGGCTGCGCGTTTCGCCTGTGCGGCGTCGCCGCGCAGGCCCGGCCACACCCACGCAACGAACGCGATGCGACGACTGTCCGGGAACCACTTGATCGCCGTGACGCCGCCGGTCGCGCTGCCGATCCGCTTCGCCTCGCCGCCCTCGGGCGAGATCACGTAGAGCTGCGCGTCCTGGTCGTCCTTGCGCTTCGCGGTGAATGCAATCCAGCGGCCATCGGGTGACCACGCCGGATCGGCGTCCTTGTCGCCGCCGGTCAGCGGCCGGGCGCGCGATGACTCGCCGCGTACAGGGCCGGCGGCGTCGATCGGAAACGTCCAGAGGACCGTCGAATCCTCGTTGCGCCCGGTGTCCCACGTGGTGACGGCCGCGCAGGCGGTGCGGCCGTCCGGAGCGACGGTCGGAGTGCCGATGCGTTTCACCGCCCACAGGGCGGCCACGTCGAATGGCTTGCGGGTCGGGGCTGCGGCGTGGCGGCGGGGCATGGCGGCTTCCGTTGGGCGTAGAATGAAAGCCGCGATTCTAGTCCGTGCGCCGTTCGTGTCCGCGATCCGCGTGGACGTGCGGTGGCGGCGTCCCTCCAAAGTTGCCGCGATGAACTACCGCCGCCTCGGGCGCTCGGGATTGAAGCTCGGCGAACTCTCGCTCGGCTCCTGGGTCACCTACGGGAACCAGGTCGACGCCGCAATCGCGCGCGAGTGCATGGCTGCGGCGCGCGACGCCGGCGCCAATTTCTTCGACAACGCGGAAACCTACGCCAAGGGTGCTGCCGAGTCGATCATGGGCGAGGCGCTGAGGAAGCTCGCCTGGCGGCGAGAGTCATACGTAGTGTCGACCAAGTTCTTCTGGGGCATTCACGACGGGCCCAACGAGCGCAATACCCTCAATCGCAAGTATCTGCTGGAAGCGATCGACGGCTCGCTCGCTCGCCTCGGCCTCGAGCACGTCGACATCGTGTTCTGCCACCGCGCCGACCCCGAAACGCCGATCGAGGAAACGGTGCAGGCGCTCGACGACATCATCCGCGCCGGCAAGGCGCTCTACTGGGGCACGTCCGAGTGGGGCGCCGGCGAGATCGCCGCGGCATGGGAGATCGCCGAACGCCACCATCTGCACAAGCCCGTCGTCGAGCAGCCGCAGTACAACCTGTTCCACCGCGAGCGCGTCGAGCGCGAATACGCGCGGCTCTATGTCGACTACGGCATCGGCACGACGACGTGGAGTCCGCTCGCATCGGGCGTGCTGAGCGGCAAGTACGCCGGCGGCGTTCCCGCCGGCTCGCGTGCGACGCTGAAGGGCTACGAGTGGCTTTCCGAGCGCATCACCGACCCGCAGCGGGTCGCCAGGGTGTGCGCGCTCGAGCCCGTCGCACGCGAGCTCGGCTGCACGCTCGCCCAGCTCGCCATTGCGTGGTGCGTCAGGAACCCGAACGTGTCGACGGTTATCACCGGCGCGAGCCGCCCGGCGCAGGTGGTCGAGAACATGAAGGCGCTCGAAGTCGTGCCGAAGCTCACTCCCGACGTGGTCGCGCGCATCGACTCGATTGCCGGCGCGCCGCCATGAATCCACTCGAATCATGGAGCGAAGAGCAGCGCTCGGCGTTCCTCTACCGTGCCTGTGCGGACGCCGAGTCGGGCACCTCGCGCGCCGACCTGTTCCGCCGTCTCGCCGGCGAAGCCGAAGCGCAGGCGGCGATCTGGCGCGCCCAGCTCACCGCACGAGGACACCCGGCGCCCGGCCCCTTCGTCCCCGACGCGCGCACGCGCCTCGTCGCACGCCTCGTGCAGTGGCTCGGCCCCCGGCGCCTGCGTAACGTGCTCTCGGCAATGAAGGTTCGCGGCATGGCGGTCTACGGCAGCACGCCGCCCGAGGCCGGCCACACATCACCGCCGGCCGGAGCGGCTTTCGAGCGCCGTCATCGGGGCCTCGCAAGCGGAGGCAACCTGCGCGCCGCCGTATTCGGAGTGAACGACGGCCTCGTGTCGAACGCGAGCCTGATCCTCGGCGTGGCAGGTGCCAGCAACGACATCAAGGTGGTCGTGCTGACGGGTGTCGCCGGCATGGCGGCCGGAGCGCTCGCGATGGCTGCCGGCGAGTACGTCTCGGTCCAGTCGCAGCGCGAGTTCTACGAGTACCAGATCGGCCTCGAGCGCGACGAGCTCAAGACCTATCCCGAGGCGGAGGCGCAGGAACTCGCCCTCATCTACGCGGCGAAGGGCCTGCCGCCGCGCCAGGCCGACCGCATTGCGAAGCGGCTCGTCGCCGATCCCGAGCACGCGCTCGACACGCTCGCGCGGGAAGAGCTCGGCCTCAATCCCGCCGAGCTCGGCTCGCCGATTGGCGCCGCGGTCAGCTCGTTGCTCTCGTTCGCAGCCGGTGCGCTGCTTCCGCTCGTGCCGTGGCTCGCCGGCTCGGGCACGCGCGCGCTCGCGTGGACGATCGGGATCACCGTGCTCGCGCTCTTCGGCGTCGGCGCGACGCTGTCGCTCTTCACCGGCCGCAGCGCCACGCTGTCGGGCTTGCGAATGCTGGCCCTCGGCGCCGCCGCGGGTGCGATCACGTTCGGCATCGGGCACGTCCTCGGCGTCGCCACGCAGTGACTTGGCCGGGTGCCGGGGCGTGCGCCCCGCGCGCTCACGCCCGCGCGCTCACGTCCGTACGATCACCCCCCGTCGCCAGCGCAATCACCGCCGCGACGAAGCGGCCATCGTGCGAGAGGCTGAGGTCGACGCCGGCGAGCGGCATGGCGCCGGAGTACGCCCGCGGCGGCGCGCGCACATGACCATCCGGCGCACGCACGATTTCAACGCTCCCCGCGCCATGCCGCCGCAGCAGGCGCTTCGCCAGGCTTCGCACCGCGGCAGACTCCGCGCAGCTGAACCCCTCGCGCTCGCGCTCGCTGAACGGCTCGCCGCCTTCCAGGCCGGCCGCCTGCGCCACCGCCTCGTCGACGACGAGCGGCGGCTGGCCGACGAGCGCGACGCAGTGGACCCAATCGTCCATCTGTCGCCAGCGAACGGCGACGCGCAGGTCCGCCGAGACGGTGACGCTGCCCTCGCGCTCGCCGGTTCGGGACTGCGTCGACCCCAGCTCGACCTGCCAGCGACGCGGCGCGAAGACGAACGAGGGATCGCGCTTGCGCAGCGCCTTGTACGCGGCCTCCTTCGCCGACCAGAGCCGCGCGAACTCGCGATCCGCGTCCGTCCCCGGGCTCAAGCGGCCACGCTCGGCCGCTGTCAGCGTGCGCTCGAGAAACCGCAGCCGCCGCGCGCGATCGCGGTTGTGCGCGGCGGCGAGATCGACGACGTCGTTGCCGATGCAGTGCGTCACGGCGGGCCGGGCATCGCAAGCGTTCCGGCGTCGCGAGCGGCGAAATAGTCGGCTTCCATCTTCCTGATCCGCGCGATCACCTGCGCGGACAGGTCGCGCGCGCGGCGCAGCCCATGGCTCGCCGACTGCGGCGCGAGCATTTCGAGCTGCAGATAGAAGCGTTCCCCGGCCGGGGGAAAGTCGGCGAAGCCGCCGAAGCGCATGCCGCGCAGGTAGATGCAGAGCACTCCGGCGCCGGGAACCTGATTGAGGAGCTGCCCGACGCCGTACGAGAAATCGCGGTCGTCGACGCGGCCATCGCGGCTGCGCTTGCCTTCGGGAAAGATTGCGATCGCGTCGCCGCGCTCGAGCACGTAGTTCATCCGCGCCTGCGCGAACGTGGCACGCTCGCGCGATGCGCCGCGCTCGACCGGAATGCAGCGGCCGAGGTAGCAGGTGAGCCGCCAGCTCCAGCTGTGGTAGTAGTTCTTCGCCTCGGGCAGATTCCACGGCAGCGCGGCCGGGTGGCGCAGGTAGGTCCACAGCGATCCGAGCACGATCGCCTGGATGATCGAGTCGACGAGGGTCAGGTGATTGCTGCAGATCAGCAGCGGTCCGGGGTGCGCGGCACGCAGCGCGCGATACCTCGCACGGACCTCGCGAAGCCCGTGCGCCGAGTAGCGGAAGCGCAGGTGATAGATCGCGAGCAGCACCGGCCCGCTCACGATGAGGCCGGCGTAGCTCAACAGCCGCTGGATGCGCAGCGCGAGGCGGCTGCGCAGCCGCAACCCCGCATCGGACATCCGTCTAGGGGACGAGCTTTCCGATCAGGTCGACGGCGTCGCCGACGGTGGCGATCGAGTCGGCCGCATCGTCACTGACCTCGATGCCGAATTCATCCTCGAAGGCGAGCACGATGTCGACGAGGCGCGCCGAGTTGATGCCGAGGTCGGCGAGGAAGGTGGTGTCGCGGGTGACGTTCGCCAACGCGGCCCGGTTCTTGACGTAGGGCGTGACCAGTGCGATGACTTTTTCGGTGATCTGGGCTTCGGTCATAAGGCTTCCTGGCAGGGTGAATGGGGTTGAAGGAATCAGCTCGGCCACTTGCGGAAGATCACGCAGCCGTTGACGTCGCCGAAGCCGAAGCTGCTCTTGGCGATGATCCGGCCGTCGAACGCGCGCGTGCGCTGCACGACCGATGCGCGGAACGGCTCGATCTGCGGATGCAGGTCCTCGCAATTGATCGAGCCGTGCAGGAACCCGTGGTGAAGCTGCAGCACCGTCGCTACGCACTCGAGCCCGCCCGCAGCGCCGAGCGCGTGGCCGATCATGGACTTCGTCGCGTTGATGGGCGGCAGTCGGCCTGCGTCGACATCGAGCGCACGCCGCCAGTTCTCGAGTTCGTGCGGATCGGCAAACGTTGCCGTCAGGTGGCCGTTGATGGCGTCGACCTCTCCGGGTCCGATGCCGGCACCCGCCAGCGCCGCGCGGACGCAGCGTACCACGCCGTCTGGATTGGGTGCGGTCATCGAGCCGCCGTCGCGCTGGCCGCCGCTGTTGACCTGCCCGCCGGCGATCTCGGCATAGATGCGCGCACCGCGGCGCTCGGCGCTGGCGAGGCTCTCCAGCATCAGCAGGCCCGCGCCCGAGCCGGGAACGAAACCGCTCGCGCTGGCGCTCATCGGACGCGAGGCGCGCGCCGGCGCGTCGTTGCTCTGGCTCGCCAGCACCTTCATCGCGTCGAAGCCCGACCACGTGTAGTGCGACGCGCCCTCGGCGCCTCCGGCGATCATGCGGGCGATCTGTCCGGTCCTGATCTTGTGATAGGCATCGATCACCGCCTCGGTGCCGGTCGTGCACGCGGAGCTGTTGGTGGTGGTCTGGCCACCGAGCGCGAGGAGGCCGCCGAGCTTCGCCGAGACCGCGCTGCACATGACCTGCTCGACCATCGTCGAGCCGAGCCGGCGCACGCGGCCCTTGTCGACCATCGGGATCAGGCGCTCGCCGATCGTCTGCATGCCGCCGATGCCGGTGCCGACGATGGCGCCGGTATCCCAGTCGACCGGGGCATCGGGAGCGATCTCGCGCAGGCCCGCGTCGCGCCAGCAATCGATGCCGGCGATCGCCGTGTAGATCATGGCGTCGTTCATCGCGAGGAGGTCGTCGGGCGCGAGGTAGGCGTGCTCGAGTTCGTCCACGCCCTGCGGAACCCCGCCTACCTGGCACGCGAAGTTCTGCTCGGCGAGCTTCTCGATGAAGCGGATGCCCGACACCCCTTCGCGAAGCGCGGCTTCGAAGGCTTCGAGCCCGTGGCCGTTCGGCGCGAGGACGCCGAGGCCCGTCACGACGACGCGTTGGTTGATGGACTCAGCTGCCACGCTTGACCCCCACGCCCGCCAGCGTGCCCTCCGCCGCGACGCGGCCATCGGCGAGGAGGAGCTCGACGCGGCTCTTCAGCTTCATGCGCCGAAAGAACACCTTCTCGCCCCGCAGCGTGACGCGCTCGCCGGGCGCTACCGGCAGATGGAACTCCATCTCGCACTCGGTGAAGAGGGTGACCCAATGCGACAGTTCGCCGGCGGGAAGCGTCTGCGCCGCGAGGTAGATCCCCAGCGCGACCACGCCTGTCTGCGCCATCGTCTCGATCAGGATCGCCCCGGGGGTCACCGGATCGCCGGGGAAATGACCCCGATAGAAGAACTCGTCGTGCCTGAACGTGTAGCTGCCCACGATGTGCTCGCTGTCGACCTCCAGGATGCGATCGATGAAGCGGAACGGGGCCTGCTGCGGAATGGCGCGCAGCACCTCATCGGGCGTCATCGGTTCAACACCCCGCCCTTGCTGTTCGCCGACGGCAGAGGGTAATCGGCATACTGGATGCCCGGGTAGATGCCCACCTTCGCTTCGCGCACGCTGTAGATCGCCTCGCCGTCGACGCTGACCGCGCCGTCGCCGATGACCACCGTTGCGCCCTGCAGCTGCGAATACCGCCGTACCTCGACGCGGTAGGTCACGACGGCGTCGTGCGGCCGGATCTGGCCGAAGAAATCGACTTCCTTGCAGCCGAGCGCACGCCCTGCTCCGAGCCCGCCGCGCAGCGCGCAGTACATGCCGAGGAGCTGCCAGATCGCATCAACGCCGAGGCAGCCGGGCTGCACCGGGTCGTTGCCGAAGTGACAGAGGAAGTACCAGGCATCGAGATGGATGTCCTGCTCGGCGACGATGAGACCGCGGCGCCCCGTGTGCTCGATTGCAGTGATGCGGTCGAACATCAGCATCGGCGGCAAGGGCAGCGACGGGATCGCTCCGGGCGCGTCGGCGACGAGCGTCTGCCTCGCCCAGGCGAGCAGGTGCTGCTTGTCGAAGCTCGCCGCCTGCATGAACTGGGCGTAGGTCATGAGGCCGCCCGCTTTGCGCACGGCAGCCGTACTCATTCGCCGACCTCGAGAAGCAGTCCCCCCCAGCTCAGGCCCCCGCCCACGACCACGATCGACACCAGATCGCCGTCGCGAAGCCGGTGCTGGTTCTGCGACAGCACGCTCGGCGCTCCCGCGGCGCCGCAGTTGCCGAAGCGGTCGACGTTGAACCAGTGGTCGTCGGGCGCGATCCCCGCACTGCGGCTGATATGGTCGAGCATGCTGCGGTTGGCCTGGTGTCCGATGAACTTCATCCGCGCCGCGCGCACCGGACCGACCTCCTCGCGCAACTGCGCGAGCACCGCGAGCGAGCGCTTGATCGCGAAGGTCTGCACGGCACGGCCGTCCTGCCTGAAGTGGCCGGACTGCACGAAACGCACCCGGTCGCACCCCTTCGGATCGGACGCGAACCGGCTGGCGATCTGCCTCAATCTCGCCGGCAACCGCGTCGACACGACCTGCGCGGTCGACCCATCCCCCCACAACACACAGCTGTTGCGGTCGTTGTAGTCGATCGCGCGGGTGCTGTTCTCGACCTGCACCAGCAGCACGTAGTCGGGCAGGCGCTCCGGGCGCATCCCGTCCAGCACGTGGAACTGGGCGGCGAGCGTCGAGCACGCCGAGTTGACGTCGAATGCGGGCGCCTCGATGCCGAGCTCCGCGGCGATCGTGCACGCCTCCGCCGGACAGCTCGACTGCGGCGTGCAGCTTCCCGAGATCACCATGCCGACGTCCGCGGCACGGATGCCCGCTGCGGCAATCGCCTGGCTGGCGGCCTGCGCACCCGTCTCGGCGTTGGTGTAGAGCGACACCGCGATCGCCTGACGCGGGTCGGCGTTGCGCGTCACCCTGATGTAATCGAGCGGCAGCACCGTACGCCGCGACTCGATGCCCACCCGCTCCATGATCCACTGTGCATCGGTGCCGATGTCGAGGTCGCGAAGGAACGCGTTGTCGATCTCGTTGGGCGGGTGGAAGTGGCCGAGGCCGTGGACGTAGATCATCGCGCGCGCTCGCGGCTCAGAGCGGAGCGATGTGCTCGCCGCCGTCGACGCGGATCAGCGCACCGTTGACCCACGCGGCCTCGTCGAGGCACATCAGCGCGATGAAGTCGGCGACGGCCTCCGGCGTGGTCGTGCGCCTGAACGGATTGCGCCGCTGCGCGACCGCCTGCATCGCTGCGCTGCCGGGTATGAGCTTCAGCGCCGGAGTCGGCGTGACGCCCGCCTGGATGATGTTCGAGCGAATGCCGCAGGGGGCGTATTCGACCGCGATCGCGCGCGATACCGATTCGAGAGCGGCCTTGGCCGCCGCCACCGCCGCGTATCCCTTCCACGCCGTGGTGTTGCCTTCGCTCGTCAGGCCCAGTACGCGCGCGTCCGCGGCGAACAGCCCGAGCCGGTGGAGGTCCTGCACCCACGCGAGGAGGCTCGTGCCCATCGCGTGAATGGTGCGCGCCATGTCCTCCTCGTCGAGAAGCACGTCGCCGTAGCTCGCCGGCTGCAGTGCGTGCGCGAAGCCGACGCCGCGCTCGAGCAGGCGGCCGATCGCGCCCTGCACCGACGCGGCGGGAACGCCGAGCTCCGCCGCGAGCTGCGCCACCGCTTCGGCGGAACGTCGGTCGGGAATGTCGGGCGCAATCGGCTTCAGGTTGCCGAAGGCGATCGAATGCAGCAGCAGGCGAACGCGGCCGCGATCGCCCATCGCCGCCGCGAGCTCGGTCAGCGTCGCGGCGCGGCCTTCGGGTGACAGCGCATCGAGGTTCAGCGCCCGGAAGCCGACGCCGGTGGCGCGGATGCGGTCGAACCCGGGCTCGATACGCGCCATCGCGCCACGCCGATCGCGGTGCACGACCATCACGTTCATGCCGTGGCGCGCGACCTTCTGCGCCGTCGCAAGGCCGAAGCCGCTCGAGCCCCCGAGGATCAGCGCCCAGTGCGCGCGATCGAACTCGATCACGGCGCGAATCCGGCGCGTCGCGTCCGCGGCTGCCGTCTCAGGGGTCGGGAGTCCATCAGCAATCGGGGGGATCGGTGGTACCGGAGCCTGCCTCTTGTGTGCGCCAACCGCCGCGTGCAGCCGGCTGAATCGCTCGTGAATTCAGCGCGCTATTGTAGTCCAGGTCGCGCGCGCCGATCGACCGACCGGGCCCGCCGGCGCGGCGTCGGGGGTCAGGCCTGGGCGTCGGGGGTCAGGCGTCGGGGGTCAGGCGTCGGGGGTCAGGCCTGTGCGCGCCGCAGGATCTCCTCGACCACGCCGGTCTTCGCGTCCGCGTATTCCTGCTCGTACTTCCAGATCCGCCCCGCGAGGGCATGCTTCGCTGCTTCGTAGAACAGCCGATCGCCGGCGTGCGCCCGCAGCCGATCGCGGAAGACGAGCATCCGCCCGATCTCGCTGCAGTCGGCCGAGAACACGTGAAGGTTCCCGGCTACGACCGGAGCGCGCAGGAGGCGATGCTGATGCCAGCCGGGCTCGCGGATGTGCAGCACGTAGCCCGCCTGCACGAGGTCCGGAACGTAAGCAGGCTCGTCGGAGGAGTCCTGCACGGCGAGCACCATGTCGATCACCGGCTTCGCCGAAAGTCCCGGCACCGCCGTGGAACCGACGTGCTCGAGGAGCCTCGCGCGATCGCCGAGCGCGCGACGGATGAATCCGGCGAAGTCGGCGTAGCGCTGCGGCCACGCGGGATCGTACGCTTCGAGGTGGATCGTGCCGTTCAGCTGCGGCGTTGCGCCGACCCTGGCCGCCAGCACCTCGGCTTCCCGCTCGGGGGTCATCGCCACGGCAGCCACCGTAGCGGGCCCGCGGTCGCGCCCATCAAAAACAAGGCCGCGATGGAGTCGCCCCCATGCGGCCCTGTCATGGCGACCGGACGGACAGGAGATCGCCCGGTCGTATCGTGGAAGAGCAAGTCGGCGCGCTAGCGGCCCGGGCTCACTTCGCCTTCATGCACTCGCTGCGCGTCTTGTCCGCTTCCTCCTTCGTCATGCCCTTGGTCTTTGCGTTGCACTCGGCGAGCTTGCTCTTGGACTTGCTCTCAGCCTTTGCCGGCTTGGCCTTCAGGCACTCGTTGACGAAGTTCTGGCGATCCTTGCCTTCGAGCTTCTTCTCGCCGGCCTGAGCCTGGCACTCTTTCATCTTGTTCGACTGCGAATTGGCTGCGAACGCCGGCGACGCGACGGCGGCGAAGATGCCGAGCGTTGCCAGTGCGAGGAGCTTCTTCATGAACGAACCTTTCTCGAGTAAACGGCAGTTCGGGTTGAAGTGCGAAACGAGCTGCGGGACGCGTGGAGCACCGCCCCGGTAGACGTTGAGGCCAGTCTACGGCAACCTCAACGCGCGGGGCAACGAATGCGCTGACACTGACGCCGAAGCTGTTGCGCAGGTGGTATCTTGCAGCGCAACATGCATGGACGAGGTCCCGGCGCATCATCCGGCTCCACATGAATTTGCGTGTACAAACCATTGAATATACTTAATAAGTAGAAACCCATGATCCTCGTCCTCGAGCCCAATACGCATCCCGAGAGCGCCGAGTACCGAATGCTGACCGGCGAACTCGAGCGCCTCGCCAACATCGACTATCGCGTCCATCGCGAAGTCGGCAAGGAAGTCACGCTGACCGAGATCTATCTGATCGGGAACACCGGGGCGCTCTCGGTCGAGCAGATGCGCGTGCTGCCCTGCGTCGCGAAGGTCGTACGCGTCTCGGAGGCGTGGCGCGTGCTCGGCCGGCACCAGCAGGGTGACGACCGGCCTTCGTCATTCGATTACAACGGCGTTCATTTCGGGCAGGACAGCCTCAACGTGTTCGCCGGCCTCTGCGCGGTCGATTCTCCCGAATCGGTCGGAGCGATGATGAAGGCGCTCGCCGCGCACGGCCAGGTGTGCACGCGGATGGGCGCCTACAAGCCGCGCACGTCGCCGTACGCGTTCCAGGGCTTTGGCGCGAAGTGCCTGCCCTACGTGTTCGAGCTCGCCGGGCGCCACGGGATCCGGGTGATTGCGATGGAGATCACCCACGAATCCCACATCGACGAGATTCGCGAGGCCCTCGCCCGAACCGGCAACCCGACCGGGGTGATGCTGCAGATCGGCACGCGCAACACGCAGAACTTCGAGCTCCTGAAGATCGTCGGCAGGCAGCAGGAATTCCCGGTGCTGATCAAGCGCGGCTTCGGGATCGACCTCGACGAGTCGCTGAACGCCGCCGAATATCTCGCCACGGAAGGCAACCGCAAGATCGTCTTCTGCCTGCGCGGGATGAAGACGAACATGGGCGATCCGCACCGCAACTTCGTCGACTTCGCGCACGTGCCCGTGGTGAAGCGGCTGACGCGCATGCCGGTCGGCATCGATCCGTCGCATTCGGTGGGCTCGCGCGCACGCGCCCCCGACGGGCTGCTCGACATCTTCCACGTCGTCGCGCAGGGCGTGGTCGCCGGGGCCAACATGATCCTGGTCGACTTCCACCCCGATCCGTCCAAGGCGCTGGTCGACGGCCCGCAGGCCCTGCTGCTGTCCGAGCTCGGGCACTTCCTCGACGACGTCGCGATTGCGCGCGACGCCTATCTCCGCCGTGCCGAGCTCACGCGCCGTCAGGCAGCCGCAGGCTGACGGCTACCGCGCTCCGCGCTGGCTCCCCGGAGGCCACGCCCAGACCGTCTGGCCGTATCGGCTGAGGCGACCCGCGGTGGCGCTGCGCCGCGAGCGCGTGGAGATCCCCGACGGTGACTTCTGGGATTTCGACTGGCTCGACGCGAAGCCATCGCAAAGCGATGATCCCGCGCACCGTACGGGGGACGGGCGTGCGCCGACGGTGGTGCTCTTTCACGGACTCGAAGGCGGGTCGGGATCGCACTATGCGCGCGCGCTCTTCGCGGCGCTCGCAAGGATCGGCTGGAGCGGAGTCGTTCCACATTTTCGCGGATGCAGCGGCGAGCCGAACCGGCTGCCGCGTGCGTATCACTCGGGCGACCATGCAGAGATCGCCTTGATGCTCACTGCGGTGCGCATGCGCATCGGCGAGGGCACGCCGCTCTACGCGGTCGGCGTCTCGCTCGGCGGCAGCGCGCTGCTCAACTGGCTCGGGCGCGCGGGAACCGACGCCGCGCGAACGGTCCGCGCCGCGGCCGCGGTCTCGGCCCCGCTCGATCTCGTCGCCGCGGGCATCGCGATCGGCCGTGGAGTGAACCGCGTCTACACCCGGCACTTCCTCGCCACGCTGAAGCCGAAGTCGCTCGCCATCGCGGCGCGCTTCCCGGGCCTCATCGATCCCGCGAGAATCCGCCTCGCGCGAAGCCTGCATGCGTTCGACGACGTCGTGACCGCACCGCTGCACGGCTTCGACGACGCCTTCGACTACTGGACGCGCGCGTCGTCGAAACCGTGGCTCGCCCGCGTCGCCGTCCCGGCGCTCGTGCTCAACGCGCGCAACGATCCCTTCATCCCGGCGCGCTCGCTGCCGAAAGCCGGCGAGGTGAGCAAGGCGGTCGTGCTCGAGCAGCCCGCCCACGGCGGGCACGCGGGGTTTGCGCGCGGACCGTTTCCGGGCGACGCCGGGTGGCTGCCGCGGCGGTTGCTACACTTCTTCCTCCACGGAGCCGGCGCACCCGTCCATGCACCCCGAGATCTTCAAGGCCTATGACATCCGCGGCATCGTCGGGCAGGGCCTGACGCCCGAGATCGTCCGCGCGATCGGCCGCGCGCTGGGCGAGCTCGCGCGTGAGCGCGGACGCGATACGATCGCGGTCGGACGCGACGGGCGCCTGTCGGGACCCATGCTCGCGCAGGCGCTCATCGCCGGCATGCGCGCCGCCGGCGCGGGTGTCGTCGACGTCGGCATGGTGGCAACGCCGATGACCTACTTCGCCGCCCACCACCTCGGAACCGGCTGTGCGGTGATGGTTACCGGCAGCCACAATCCGCCCGACTACAACGGGCTCAAGATGGTGATCGACGGCACGACGCTCTCGGGCGAGGCGATCCAGGACCTGCGCCTGCGCGTCGAACGCGCGGGCGCCGGTGCGGCCGGCGGCGCCGGTGCCACCACCGGAAGCCTGCGCAGCGTCGACGTCGCGCCGGCCTACTTCGAGCGCATCGCCTCCGACGTGAAGCTCATGCGGCCGCTGCGCATCGCCGTCGACTGCGGCAACGGGGTCGCTGGCGCCTTTGCGCCGGCGCTGTTCCGGCGGCTTGGCTGCGACGTCGTCGAGCTCTACTGCGACGTCGACGGCAACTTCCCGAACCATCATCCCGATCCGTCGCAGCCGAAGAACCTCGAGGACCTTGCGCGGCGCCTCGCGCAAGGCGATTGCGAGCTCGGCCTCGCCTTCGACGGCGACGGCGACCGCCTCGGCGTCGTCACGCCGGCGGGCCACGTCATCTACCCGGACCGCCAGCTGATGCTGTTCGCTGCCGACGTGCTGCAGCGCGTGCCGGGCGCGACGATCATCTACGACGTCAAGTCGACGCGCAACCTGAAGCCGTGGATCGAGCGCCACGGCGGCGTTCCGCTGCTCTGGAAGACGGGGCACTCGCTGATCAAGGCGAAGATGAAGGAGACCGGTGCAGCGCTGGCCGGCGAGATGAGCGGCCACACGTTCTTCGGCGAGCGCTGGTACGGCTTCGACGACGGACTCTATGCCGGCGCGCGCCTGCTCGAGATCGTGTCGCGCAGCCCGGACCCTGCGGCGGTGCTCGATGCGCTTCCCGACGCCCTCTCGACGCCCGAGCTCAACCTCGCCTGCGCCGAAGGCGAGCCGCACGCGCTGATCGCAAGGCTGCAGCGCGAGGCGCGCTTTCCGGATGCGAGCGAGGTGATCCGCATCGACGGCCTGCGCATCGAATATGCCGACGGCTTCGGGCTCGCGCGCGCGTCGAACACGACGCCGGTGATCGTGCTGCGCTTCGAGGCCGACACGGCTTCGTCGATGGCGCGCATCCAGGCCGACTTCAGGCGGGCATTCACCGCCGCGAAGCCCGGAGTCACGCTCCCCTTCTGACCGCGGCCACCGTCCGCCCGGAGCCCGATGATCACGCTATCCGACGTCGAAGCCGCCCGCGAGCGCATCCGCGGCGGCATCTACGAGTCCCCTTGCGTCGAGTCGATCCCGCTCTCGCAGCTCACCGGCGCGCACGTCTACTGCAAGCTCGACTACCTGCAGCGCACGGGAAGCTTCAAGGAGCGCGGCGCGCGCAATGCGCTCTTGCAGCTTTCGCCCGAAGCGCGGCGCCGCGGCGTGATCGCCGCGTCGGCCGGCAATCACGCGCAGGGGGTCGCGTACCACGGTGCGCTCCTCGGCATTCCGGTGACGGTCGTCATGCCGCGCTTCGCCGCACTCGTCAAGGTGACCAACTGCCGCCAGCTCGGCGCCAACGTGATTCTCCACGGCGCCGATCTCGCCGAGGCGCGCAGCGAGGCCGAAGTGATCGCCGCGCGCGACGGCCTCGTGTTCATCCATCCGTTCGACAACGAGCAGGTCATCGCCGGGCAGGGAACGGTGGCGCTCGAGGTTCTCGAGCAGACGCCCGATCTGCAGGCGATCGTCGTCCCGGTCGGTGGCGGAGGCCTGCTCGCCGGCATCGGCACGGTGATCAAGGCACGCCGCCCCGACGTGAAGGTGATCGGGGTCGAGCCTGCGCGCGCGGCCTGCCTCAGCGCGGGACTCGCCGCCGGGCACCCGGTTCCGATCACGCTCGGACCCACGCTCGCCGACGGGCTCGCGGTGACCCAGGTCGGCGCGCACCCGCTCGAGATCCTGCGGCACGTCGCCGACCGCGTGGTGACCGTCGACGAGGCGGCGATCGCGCTCGCCGTGCTGCGGCTGATCGAGCTCGAGAAGAGCGTCGTCGAGGGTGCCGGCGCCGCTCCCCTCGCGGCGTTCCTCGCAGGCAGGCTCGACGATCTTCGCGGAATGCGGGTCGTGCTGGTGCTGTGCGGAGGCAACATCGACCTCACGATGCTCGACCGCGTGATCGAGGTCGGCCTCGTCGCCGACGGGCGCCTCGCGCGCTTCACCGTGTCGATCAGCGACCGGCCGGGAGGCCTCGCGAGGCTGGCCGAGGTCATCGCCTCGACCGGCGCGTCGATCAAGGAGATCGTCCACGATCGCGCGTTTGCCGGTCCCGACCTGTCCGAGGTGCGCGTGGTCTGCGTCGTCGAGACGACCGGGGGCGAGCACATCGAGGCACTTCATCGCGCGCTGGCGCAGGCTCAGGTGACGGTCGTCCCCTGACGCCGGCCCCGCCACTCCGGCTCCGACGGCGGTCCCTGACTACCCTATAATCGCGACGCCTGCGGGCACCCGCGGCACTCGTTCAAGGAGGGAGAGGCATGAAGAGCATCCACAAGCTGCTGGGCGGCACCCTGCTGGCCCTGGCATTCGCCACGGCAGCGCCTGCCGCCGTCGCGGCCGAAACCTACATCACCGTGCTGACCGGCGGCACCAGCGGCGTCTATTACCCGCTCGGCGTCGCGCTGGGAGGCGTGATCGGCAAGAGTCTTCCCGACGCGAAGACGTCGGTGCAGGCGACCAAGGCCTCGGTCGAGAACCTCAACCTGCTCGAAGCGGGTCGCGGCGAGATCGCGTTCACGCTCGGCGACTCGCTGACCGACGCGTGGAACGGCAACGCCGACGCCGGCTTCAAGGCTCCGCTGAAGAAGCTTCGCGGCGTCGCCGCGATCTATCCGAACTACATCCAGATCGTCGCGCGCGCCGATTCGGGCATCCGCTCGCTCGCCGATCTCAAGGGCAAGAAGATCTCGGTCGGCGCACCGAAGTCCGGGACCGAGCTCAACGCCCGCGTGATCCTCGGCGCGGCGGGGCTCTCCTACAAGGACTTCTCGCGGGTCGAGTACCTGCCGTTCGGCGAATCGGTCGAACTGATGAAGAACCGCCAGCTCGACGCCACGCTGCAGTCGGCGGGGCTCGGCGTGTCGTCCTTGCGCGACCTCGCGTCGTCGGTGCCGATCGTCATCGTGCCGATCCCCGAGGAGATCATCAAGAAGGCGAACAACCCCGCCTACCTGCCGGGCATCGTTCCCGCGCACACCTACGAAGGGCAGACCGAGGCGGTGCCGACGGCGATCGTGCCGAACTTCCTCGTGACGCGCGCCGACCTCTCCGACGACATCGTCTACGCGATGACCAAGGCGCTGTGGACGCACCTGCCCGAGCTCGTCGCCGCGCACGCGGCGGCGAAAGCGATCGTCCTCGAGCACGCGCTCGCGGGCATGCCGGTTCCGCTGCACCCCGGCGCCGCGCGCTACTACAAGGAGGTCGGCCTCCTCAAGTGACCGGCGAAGCGGCCTTCGACGAAACCGGCGTCAAGCGCGAGCTCGCCGGTTTCGCGGCGGCGCTCGTCGCAGGGGTCGCGCTCGCATTCTCGACCTATCAGCTCGTCATCGCGGCCTTCGCGCCGCTCTCCAGCCTGCCGACGCGGTCGATCCACGTCGGCTTCCTGCTGGCGCTTTCCTTCCTGATCTACCCGATCTCGAAGCGCTCGAACCGAAGGCGCATCGCGGCGACCGACGCGCTGCTCGCGGCGACGGGATTCGTGCTCGGGCTCTACCACCTCGTGTTCGAGGGTGCGCTGATCCAGCGTGCCGGCGATCCGACGCTCGCCGACCTCGTCGTCGGCACGATCTTCGTCGTGCTGCTGTTCGAGGCGGCACGCCGCGTCGTCGGCTATGCGCTGCCGCTCATCTGTGCGCTCTTCCTCGCCTACGGCATGTTCGGCCAGTACCTGCCCACGGTGATCTCGCACCGGCCCTACGGCTTCGACCAGATCGTCTCGCAGCTCTATCTCGGCGTCGAGGGGATCTTCGGCATCCCGACGCTCGTCTCCGCCACCTACATCTTCCTGTTCATCCTGTTCGGCAGCTTCCTCGAGCACGCGGGGATGATCAATCTGTTCAACAGCATCGCGCTCGGCTTCGTCGGTCACGCGCGCGGCGGACCGGCGAAGGTGGCGGTGATCTCGTCGGGCATGATGGGGACGATCTCGGGCTCGGGCGTCGCCAACGTGCTCACCGTCGGCCAGTTCACGATCCCGCTGATGAAGCGCTTCGGCTACCGGGCGGTGTTCGCCGGGGCGGTCGAGGCGACCTCGAGCATGGGCGGCCAGATCATGCCTCCGGTGATGGGGGCGGTCGCCTTCATCATGGCCGAGACGCTCAACGTTCCCTACGTGACGATCGTCAAGGCCGCCGTCGTGCCCGCGATCCTCTACTACGCGACGGCGTTCTGGATGGTCCACCTCGAAGCCGGACGAACGGGGCTCGTCGGCCTGCCGAAGGAGGAGTGCCCCGATCCGTGGAAGGCGATGCAGCGGCGCTGGTACCTGATGCTCCCGCTCGCCGTCCTCGTCTTCATGCTCTTCGACGGCTTCACGCCGATGTTTGCCGGCATCGTCGGGCTCGCGCTGACGGCGATCCTGATCCTCGGCGCCGGCATCGCCGCGGGCTTCGGCTCGATGATGTTCCGCATCCCGTTCTGGATTGCGCTCGGGCTCGTCACGGCGGCGTTCTTCAGGTTCGGGATCTGGCCGATCATCCTCGCGATCTCCGCGCTCGTCGCCGTCAACCTGGTGATCCGCGGCGGCACGAAGACGCTCGCCATCATGCGGCGAAGCCTCGTCGACGGCGCGCGACAGGCGATCCCGGTCGGCATCGCCTGCGCGATCGTCGGCGTCATCATCGGCGTGCTGACGCTGACCGGCGCCGCGTCGAGCTTCGCCGAGTTCGTCCTGCACGTCGGCGCGAAGAGCCTGTTCCTGTCGCTCCTGCTGACGATGATCGTGTGCCTGATCCTCGGCATGGGCATCCCGACCATCCCCAACTACATCATCACGAGCGCGATCGCCGCTCCTGCGCTCCTGAAGCTCGGCGTGCCGCTCATCGTGTCTCACATGTTCGTGTTCTACTTCGGCATCATGGCCGACCTGACGCCGCCGGTGGCGCTCGCCGCGTTTGCCGCGGCGTCGATCGCGAAGGCGCCGCCGATGCAGATCGGCTGGAAGGCGACGCACATCGCCATCGCCGGCTTCGTCATCCCGTACATGGCGATCTACGATCCCGCGCTGATGCTGCAGCCCGAGCACATCGGCGGATCGCTGTCGCTCGTCGCGGTCGCCTACGTGATCTTCAAGACGGTGATCGCGATCGGGCTCTGGGGAGGCGCCGCCGTCGGGTATCTGAGGGGCCCGCTCAACTGGACCGAGCGCGTCGCGGCGTTCGGCGCCGCGGCACTGCTCGTCGCCGCGGTGCCCTGGACCGACCAGGCGGGCTTCGTCGCGAGTGCGCTCTTCATCGGCTGGCATGTCTGGCGGACGCGCGGGCGCGCAGGCGCACCGGCCCCCGCCCGTGGGGACGCCACCGGCGCGCGTTGAACGCGGTCTGCATCCTCCTCGCAGGCAGCCTGCGCGCGACGCTTCCCGCGCAGGAATTCACCGTCGCCTGGATGCACTCGGTCGAGAAGACGCGCTGGGAGGAGCGCTACCATGTCGAAGGGCACAGCCTCGTACTCGACCGCGCGCGCGTCGAAGGATCGGGCGCAGGGATGGATCCCGCCGCGGGCGCGAAACTCGAAGGTGGCTGGTGGACCTGGCGCCCGCGCGGCGCGCCGCTACCCGAGCTCAAGCTCACGATCTCGCCTTACACGAGCGACTACGACATCTGCTTCGCCGGCCGCTGCACGGCACTGCACGTGCTGGCGCAAACCAGCCGCGCGCCCGCGCTCGCCGTCATCCGTCCCTGCGACGGCGCGCGACGCGCGCAGTCAGCCGGCGGCGAGCAGGTCCGGAGGTAGCGGCCCGCGGCGCTCGAGTGCGCTCACGTGCATGCGGTAGGCGCCGTCCTGCCGGTCGCGGAAGAAGTTGCGCAGCGTGCGCGCGATCGTGCGAAACGCGAGCCGCTCCCACGGGATGTCGCGCTCGTCGAACAGCGCAACCTCGAGGCTCTCCGCGCCGGGGCCGAAGCCGCGATCGAGGAGCCTCGCACGGAACATCACGTACACCTGGTTGATCTGAGGCAGGCTGATCACCGTGAAGAGCTCGTCGAGCTCGACCCTCGCGCGCGCCTCCTCCAGCGTCTCACGCTCGGCGCCCTGGGCGAGCGTTTCCCCGTTCTCGAGAAAGCCCGCCGGCAGCGTCCACAGCCCGCTCCGCGGCTCGATCGCGCGCCGGCACAGCAGCACCTGGCGATCCCAGACCGGCAGCGAGCCGACGACGACCTTCGGATTCTGATAGTGGATCGTTCCGCATGCGGCACAGATCCAGCGCGCGAGGGTGTCGCCTTCCGGAACGCGGAACTCGAGTCCGCCGGCACCGCATTCGCTGCAGTAGTTCATCGCCACGCGGTCCCAGCAATCCGGGCACCCGGCGCGCTCAGCCGGCGACGGGCCCGTGGCGTATGATCGCGCGTTTCCAGGAAGTCATCGAGTCGAGGGCCCGTCACCATGCCACACCGGTCATTGCTTCCCGAAGCGGTCGAGCGCTACGTCGCGGAGCTTTCGGCCGGCGAGCGCGAGACGCAGCCGGTGCGCAGACTGCGCGACGAGACGGCTCGCATGCGCAACGGCGGCATGCAGATCGGTGCCGACCAGGCGGCCCTCCTCGCGCTGCTCGTGCGGACGATCGGTGCGCGGCGCGCGCTCGAAGTCGGCACCTTCACCGGCTACAGTGCGCTCGCGGTCGCGCTGGCGCTGCCGGCCGACGGCCGGCTCGTCTGCTGCGACGTCAGCGACGAGTGGACGTCGATCGCACGGCACCACTGGCGCGAGGCCGGAGTCGACGGCAAGATCGAGCTCAGGCTCGCGCCCGCGAAGCAGACCCTCGAAACGCTCCTGCGCGACCCCGGGCCGGGAAGCTTCGACTTCGCGTTCGTCGACGCCGACAAGGCGGGCTACGACGGGTATTACGAGCAATGCCTGAAGCTCGTGAGACCGGGGGGGCTCGTCGCATTCGACAACACGCTGTGGAGCGGGAGGGTCGCCGACCCCGCCGACCGCGAAGAAGATACGGTCGCCCTGCGCGCACTCAATGCGAAGGCGCATCGGGACGCCCGCGTCGACGCCTGCCTGCTCACCGTCGGCGACGGCGTCCTGCTCGTGCGCCGGCGCTAGGACGTACACCCCCGTCCGCCGGATCGGGCTGGCGTGGCGGTCTCGCGCGGCGATCACAGCCTGAGGAAATTCTCGCGGTAGTAGCGCAGCTCGGCGATCGACTCGCACACGTCGGCGAGCGCCTCGTGCTTGCCCTCCTTCGGAATGCCCTTGACGAGTTCGGGCTTCCAGCGCCGCGCGAGTTCCTTCAGCACCGACACGTCGAGGTTGCGGTAATGGAACCAGTCCTCGAGCGCCGGCATGTACCGCGCGAGAAAGCGCCGATCCTGACAGATCGAGTTGCCGCACATCGGCGACGCCTTCGCGGGGACGTGCTCCTGCAGGAATAGGAGCGCCTGCGCCTCGACGTCGGCCTCGGCGGCGGTGGTCGCGCGTACGCGCGCGATCAGCCCCGAGCGCGAATGGGTGCCCTGGTTCCAGGCGTCCATCGCGTCCAGCACCGCGTCCGGCTGATGGACGACGAACACCGGCGACTGCGCGACTGTTTCCAGCGCGTGGTCGGTGACGACGATCGCCATCTCGAGGATGCGGTCGGAGTCGGGTTTCAGCCCGGTCATCTCGAGATCGATCCAGATCAGCCGGTTCGGGTCCTGTGGCATGCGCTCACCGGGTAGAATGGGAAACGCAATCATAGCGCCCCGAGCGATCGATCCGGCGCTGTATCCGACGCTCGCGTGAGCCGTCCGGCATGGCAATTCCTCCGCTCACCGCAGCGTTCCTGGTCCTGCTCGCGGCGTCCCTTGCCGTGCGCACCTGGCTCGCGCAGCGGCAGATCCTCCACGTACGGCGCCATCGCGACGACGTTCCGGCGGCGTTCATTGCGCACATCGACGTCGCCGCCCATCGGAGAACCGCCGACTACACGATCGCCCGCGTGCACGTCGAGCAGGTGGAGATCGTCGTCGACACGCTTGCACTGCTCGTGCTGACGCTGGGCGGCGGGGTCGCCGCGCTCGCCCGTGCGACCGGCGCCCTCGCGCTGCCGCCGCTCGTGCAGGACCTCGCGCTCGCTGCAGCGGTGGTGGTCGTCGGCGGCGCAATCGCGCTGCCGTTCTCATGGTGGCGAACCTTCGGCGTCGAAACGCGCTTCGGCTTCAATCGCTGCACGCGCAAGCGCTGGGCCGCCGACGTCGCCGGTCTCGCCGCGGTCACTGCGGTCCTCGGTGCGCCACTCACCGCAGTGATGCTGTGGCTGATGCGCGACGGACGCCCTGCGTGGTGGCTCGCGGCGTGGGTCGTCTGGGTCGCGTTCGAGATCGCACTCGCCGTGCTCTACCCGGCGCTGATCGCGCCGCTCTTCAACCGCTTCACGCCACTGCCGCCCGGTGCGCTGCGCGAGCGCGTCGAGGGATTGCTCGCGCGCTGCCGCTTCGGTGCGACCCGGCTCTTCATCGCCGACGGGTCACGGCGCTCGTCGCACGCGAACGCGTGGTTCGCGGGCCTCGGTCGCAGCAGGCGCGTCGTGCTGTTCGATACCCTCCTCGCGCAGCTCTCGCCCGACGAGGTGGAGGCGGTACTCGCCCACGAGATCGGCCATGACCGGCTCCACCACGTCGTGAAGCGCATCGCGTGGTCGGCAGCCGTCTCGCTCGCCGGGCTCGCGCTCCTCGCCGCCGCGATGCGCGCGCCGTGGTTCGTCACCGCGCTCGGTGTCCCGGCGGCCGAAGTGCCGGCGATCGGGGCACGGCCGGGCGTCACGCTCGTACTCTTCCTGCTCGTGCTCCCGGCCTTCACGTTCATGTTCGCTCCGCTCGCGAGCGCATGGTCGCGCCGGCACGAGTTCGAGGCCGACGCGTTCGCCGCCGAACACGCGTCGGCACCTGCGCTCGCCGCGGCGCTCACCCGGCTCTATGCGAGCAACGCGTCGACGCTGACGCCCGATCCGCTGTATGCTGCGTTTCACGATTCCCATCCGTCCGCCTCCGAGCGCGTCGCGCGGATCGCGGAGGCATCCGCATGAGCGTTCCCGACTCCATCGGCCTCCTCGCCGGCGAACACTGCCGGCCCGGTGCGCCCAAGCTCGGCGCGGCAGCCATCGACGCGGGTTTGCGCGCGCTCCCCGGCTGGACGCCGTCGGACGGCGCGCTCGCGAAGACCTTCAGCTTCGCCGACTACTACGCGACGCTCGCGTTCGTCAATGCGATCGCCTGGATCGCGCATCGTGAGGATCACCATCCGGATCTCACGGTCTCCTACAACCGTTGCGTCGTCGCCTGGTCGACGCACGATGCCGGCGGGATCACCCGCAACGATCTCGTCTGCGCCGCGAAAGTGGAACGGCTGTCGGCCGGGTGAGCGCGCGAGCCGCAGCGCGTTCGCGAAACGTGCCGGCCGCTGCTCCGCACTCGCGCGCCGCGTCGCCCGGCCGGCCGGGGCTCGTGGTTGCGACGCACCGGCGCCACTATCTCGTCGACGTCGGCGACGCCGGTCCACTCGAATGCCAGCTCAAGGGGCGCACGCTGACGCTCGCCTGCGGCGACCGCGTGCAGATCGAGCCCGTCGGCCCGCGCGGCATCGTCGTCGGCATCGCGCCGCGTTCGAGTCTTCTCTATCGTTCCGACGCCTGGCGCGAGAAGATCGTCGCCGCCAACGTCACGCAGGTCATCGCGCTGGTGGCGCCCGACGTCCCCGTCGACGAGCACCTGCTGAATCGATGGATCGTCGCGGCGGAAGCCGAGCGCTGCCGCTTCGTGCTTGCGGTGAACAAGACGGACCTCGCCGGGTCCGCGCGCTTTCTCGAGCGCTTCGCACCGTACCGGACGCTTGGCTACCCGGTCGTCGCGGTCTCGGCGCTCCACGACCCCTCGGCGCTCGCTGCGTGGCTGACCGGACAGCGCAGCGTGATGATCGGCCAGTCCGGAATGGGCAAGTCGACGCTGATCAACGCGCTTGCACCAAACGCCGCGGCGGCGACGGGATCGATCTCGACCGCGCTCCGAAGCGGGCGTCACACGACGTCGGCGACGACGCTCTACCGCCTCGGCGCGCAAGGCAGCGGCGAGTCCGGCTGGGTCATCGACTCGCCGGGCATGACGCTGTTCGGGCTCGCGCACTACGGCGCGGCCGCGCTCGAGCACGCATTCGTCGATCTGCGCGAGTTCTCCGGCACCTGTCGCTTTCGCGACTGCCGGCACGACCGCGAGCCGGGATGCGCGGTCCAGGCAGCGATCCTCGCCGGCCGCGTGGCTGCGCAGCGCGTCGCGCTGCTGCGAACGCTCGTCGACGAATCCGCAGCCGCCGAGCGCGCCGTCCGCCGCCGCTAACGAAGCTCTGCGAAACGGGAACGGACCCTGTGTGAGCGATCGGCCGCGCCGGGAAGCGGCGGGGATGCCGCGGCGCGCTCTACACCGACCGTGGAGGCCGAGGGAGCGGGGTACCGTGACGCGCGAGTTCGGCTGCGGAACGCAGCCGGTGTTTGAGCCCGTC
>JAFEDF010000232.1 GCA_018241785.1 Pseudomonadota bacterium
TACGGCGGAAGCCGCTCGATGCGTGCGAAGTGCGTCTGGGGAGAGGAGGCCATGCCGGGCTCTAGCGTAAGCGCCCGGAACCGTCCGAGCGACGTAGACGTCGTGAGTTGCCGATTCTACGCGAATCGATCGTCGAGGCTGCGATAATGGCTTCCACAACGCCGGGATCGGCCGTGAGACATTGGCCGCCCCGGAGGCTCGATGCGATGAAATTTCACCTGCAGGCGCCGGGCGCGCACGTCGTGACGGGGTTCGGCGATGGCTGGATCCGCGTCGGGGTCGACGAGTACCGCGAAGGCGTCGTGCTCCTGCCCGATCGCGTCGAGCGCGGCTGGGCGCCAGCCGGGTTCGACGCGTTGACCGCCGAAGACTTCGCCCGCCTCCTCGAATCGCAGCCCGAGATCGTTCTCCTCGGCACCGGAGCGAGGCAGCGCTTTGCGCATCCGCGCCTGTTGCGGGCGCTCTACGAGGCGCGCGTCGGCGTCGAGACGATGGACACGCACGCCGCGTGCCGCACGTTCAACATCCTGGCGGCGGAGTCGCGGCGGGTCGCGGCGGCGCTCGCGCTCGAATTGGAGGCCATACCGTGACTCAACAGGGCAAACTGCGCGCGAGCCTCGTGGTGATCGCGCTCCTCGTCATCGCGCTCGTCGCGCTTCTCGTCAAGTTCGTCGTCATCGGCTCGACACTGCCGGCGCAGGACGGCCGCATCGTCGTCGCGCTCGATCCCGGCGAGCGCGCGCTGATGCTTCGCGAGATGCGCGGCTTCGTCGACGCGCTGCAGCGAATCACCGATGGGCTCGCGCGCGGGGACTCGAAGGAGGTCTCCGAGGCGGCGCGCGCGGTGGGCGTTGCGGCCGCGCACAACGCCCCGGTCACGATGCTCGGGAAGCTCCCGCTCGAATTCAAGCGCCTCGCCTTCGGCGTCCACGGCGGATTCGACCAGCTCGCGACCGACGCCGCCAACGGCGCCCCGCGCGAGCAGTCGCTGAAGGAGCTCTCGACGATCCTCGGCGGCTGCGTCGCCTGTCACGCGAGCTACCAGGCCGCAGCGCCCGCCGCCTCGCGCTAGGAAAGCTTGGCGAGCAACGCGCCACGCGGACTGCATTTCATTCGTTCGCCGCGCCGGGTTGAGCGATCGGAGTGCGGCGGTGCGCTCTGCACCGACCGTGGAGGCAGGGAGTGGGACACCGTGACGCGCGAGTTCGGCTGCGGAACGCGGCCGGTGTAGAGCGCGTCACGGTGCCCCACTCCCTCGGCCTCCGCGGTCGAACTCGCGCACCGCAGCACCCCCACCGCTTCCCGGCGCGGCGAATCCCTGAAATGCGTTCCGCGTGGCGCGTCACTCGCCCATCTGCAGCAGCGTGCCGCGCCGGCGCGCTGCGTGCACGGCAGCGGCGAACAGCACGACGCCGGCACCGAGATAGAGGGCGTCGAGCGCGAACGCCCGGTACAGGAGCGTCGCGTCGAACACGCCGTGCAGGAGCACGCCCCGCATGCCTTCGAACACGTGTGCGGCGGGAATCGCCTGCGCGATCGCCCGCAGCGGGGCCGGCAGCACGGCGATCGGGTAATAGACGCCCGAAACGGGAGCAATCAGGAAGATCGCCGCCCATGCGAGCTCCTCGGCGCCGAGCCCGTAGCGCAAGAGCATCGCCGCCACCGCGAGGCCGATCGACCAGCCGAACACCAGGAGGCCGCTGAAGAACGCGACCAGCGGCAACCCCATCGAGAAGATCGAGTAGCGGAAGAGCAGCCACGCGAACAGGCACGCCCCGCCGACGCCGATCAGCGTACGCACGATGCTGAGCGCGAGCTGGCCGAGGATCAGCTCCTGCAGGCGTAGCGGACTCACGAAAAGGTTGCCGAGGTTGCGCGAGTAGATCTCCTCGACGAAGGTGAGGGAGACGCCGAGCTGGCCGCGGAAGAGGACGTCCCACAGGAGCACCGCGCCGATGAAGAATCCGGGCGCGCTCGCGAGGAAGCTGTTGGTCGGCGCGAGGTAGATCGTCACGAACGCCCACAGGATCATCGTGACCGTCGGGTAGTACGCCATCGACACGAGCCGCGGCCAGCTCCGCAGCAGCAGGTACATGTGACGGCGGCAGATCGCGCGGATGCGCCGCAGCGACAGCGCGAGTTCCCGGCCCTCGCCCGGCGTCACCGCAGCATGCCCTCGGCGTGCAGGCCAGGAGCGGCCTCGTCGACGTTGCCGCGCGCGATGTCGAGAAACACCTCCTCCATCGAGTCGCGCCCGTAGCGCAGGATGAGCTCAGCCGGCGAACCCTGATCGACGATGCGTCCCGCGCGCAGCATCAGCACGTCGCTGCACATCCGCTCGACTTCGCCCATGTTGTGCGAGGCGAGCAGCATCGTGCAGCCGCTCGCCTTCTGGTAGCGCTCGAGGTAGCTTCGCATGCGGTCGCCGGCGTCGGGGTCGAGCGACGCCGTCGGCTCGTCGAGCAGCAGCAGTTCCGGCCGGTTGAGCAGCGCCTTGGCGAGCGAGACGCGCGTGCGCTGCCCGGCAGACAGTTCGCCGTAGGGTCGGCGGAGGATCGGTGCGAGGTCGAACTCGGCAGCGAGCTCGTCGATGCGCAGCGACGGCTGCGCGACGCCGTAGAGGTCGGCGAAGACCGCGAGGTTCTCGCGCACGGTGAGCCGCTTCGGCAGGTCGACGTAGGGTGACGTGAAGTTGAGCCGCGGCAGCACGCGGTGGCGCTCGCGCAGCATGTCGCAGCCCAGCACCTCGATGCTGCCTCCGGTGGGCAGGAGGACGCCGAGCAGCATCGACAATGTCGTCGTCTTGCCGGCACCGTTGCCGCCGAGGAGCGCAGTGGTCGTGCCGGCGACGACGTCGAAGCTGATGCCGGCCACCGCCTCGACGCGCGCGTAGCGCTTGACGAGCCCGCGCACCGAGATCGCGGCGGCCGGCGCGGTGGTCAGGCGATCACCAGCTCGCGCAGGTGCGCCACCGCGCTGCGTCCGAGGGCCGACAGCGCGTATCCCCCCTCGAGCGACGAGACGATCCGCGCATGACCGCAGCGCCTCGCCGCGGCGATCATCTCGCGCGTCACCCACGCGAAATCGTCCTCGGTGAACGAGAGGTTCGCGAGCGGGTCCTCATGATGGGCGTCGAATCCGGCGGAGAACAGGATCAGTTCCGGGCGGTGGGCTTCGAGCGCGGGAAGCCAGCGCTCGCGCACCGCGTCGCGCAATTCTCGCCCACCGCTGCCGGGCGGCAACGGAACATTCACCATGTTCGGTGCGGGATTGTCGAGCCCCGAGTAGGGATAGAGGGGATACTGGAACGTCGACACCATCAGCACGCGCGGGTCGTCCGCGAAGATGTCCTCGGTGCCGTTGCCGTGGTGGACGTCGAAATCGACGATGGCCACACGCTCGAGGCCGTGCATGTCGAGCGCGTGGGCTGCGCCGACGGCGACGCTGTTGAATACGCAGAAGCCCATCGCGCGCGCCCGCTCGGCGTGATGGCCCGGCGGGCGCACCGCGCAGAACGCGTTCTGACAGCGCCCGGCCATGACGAGGTCGACCGCCTGGACGACCGCCCCTGCCGCATGCCTTGCAGCAGCGATCGAATGCGGGTTGAGCGCGGTGTCGGGATCGAGCCACGCGTGGCCGTGCGCCGGAGACGCCTGCGTGACGGCCTCGATGTAGTCGCGGCGATGCACGCGGGCGAGCGCGTCGTCGCTCGCCGGCTTCGCCGTGACGTGCGTGACGAGTGCGTCGAGCCCCGAGGCAATCAGCCGGTCGCCGATCGCCGTCAGCCGCTCCGGGGATTCCGGGTGCCCGGACCCCATCTCGTGCAGGAGGCAGGACGGGTGAGTGATGTAGGCGGTGGTCAAGGGTCGTCGTGCCGGTGGCAATCGGAGGTGCCGGAAGGTACAGGCGCCAGTGTACCGCCGACGACCTGCGGTGACGGCGCGCGCGGCCGCGCGGTAGAGTGCAGCATCGCCGTCACCGCCGTCGCGAGGATCCGATGACCGTCCGTTCCGTTTCGCAGAGCCTGCCGACCTCGCGACGTCTTGCCGGCGTTCTGCAGCAGGTCGCACAGGTCGTGGTCGGCAAGCACGAGCCGATCCGCCTCGCGCTCGCCTGCCTCGTTGCCCGTGGGCACCTCCTGATCGAGGACATTCCCGGCGTCGGCAAGTCGACGCTCGCGCAGGCGCTCGCTGCGGTCCTCGGGCTCCCGTACGCACGAATCCAGTTCACGAGCGACCTCCTGCCCGCCGACCTCCTCGGCGTGTCGATCTTCGACACCCAGTCGAGCGCGTTCCGCTTTCATCCGGGGCCGATCTTCCACTCGGTGGTGCTCGCGGACGAGATCAACCGCGCGCCGCCGAAGACGCAGAGCGCGCTGCTCGAGGCGATGGAGGAGCGCCAGGTGTCGCAGGACGGCGAGACGCGGCCGCTGCCCGACCCGTTCTTCGTGATCGCGACGCAGAATCCGGTCGAGCAGATCGGCACGAATCCGCTTCCCGAGTCGCAGCTCGACCGCTTCATGCTGGCGATCGAGCTCGGCTACCCCGACGCTTCGGCCGAGCGTGATCTGCTTGCCGGCGGCGACCGGCGCCGGCACCTCGACACGATCGTGCCCCAGGCCGACGCACCGACGCTGCGCGAGTGGCAGCGCGAAGCAGCGTCGGTTCACGTTGCGCCGGCGCTGCTCGACTACCTGCAGGCGATCCTCGCGGCGTCGCGCGGCCATGCCGCCGGAGCGCGCGGCGAGCAGCCCGGAGGAACGCCGCGACGAGGCCTGAGCCCGCGCGCCGGGCTGATGCTCGTCGCCGCTGCCCGCGCGTACGCGCTGATCGAAGGGCGCGCGATGGTGGTTCCCGAGGACCTGCAGGCGGTGTTCCCGGCAGTGGCCGGGCATCGCCTCGCCGGGGGTGCCCGCGCGGGTGCGGCGCTCGCACAGGCGCTGCTGCGTGCCGTGCCGCTGCCGTGACCCTTCGCATCACCCTCGGCGCTGCCGCGCAGTGAGCGCCTTCCGGCCGTGAGCGTCGTGCTGCCATGACGACTGCGGCCATGCCGTGGACAGCGCGGCTTCGCCAGCGCGCGTTTCGCTCGCAGCCGGCCGACCGTGCGCCGGTCATCCTGCGGCACTCGCGCATCTACATCCTGCCGTCGCGGCGTGGGCTCGCCATCATCGCGACGCTCGTGCTGATGCTCCTGACTTCGCTCAACTACGCGCTGTCGCTGGGCCTCGCGCTGACGTTCTTCCTCGGCGGCCTCGCCGCTGCCGCACTGCTGCACACGTTTCGCAACCTCGCGGGGCTCGAGATCAAGCCGCTCGCGGCCGGTGACGCGTTCGCCGGGGAGCCGCTCGCGTTCTCGGTGGCGCTCGCCGCCGGCGCACTCGCACGGCGCGCGATCGAACTCCGTGCGGCGGGCGCGACGGCGAGCGTCTCGCTCGCTTCGCACGCCACGCAGGCAATCGAGCTGCGCGTCCCGACGACCACCCGCGGGCGCATCGCCCTCGGGCGGATCACGTTGTCGTCGGACCAGCCGTTGGGGCTCTGGCGCGGCTTCGCCTACGTTCATTTCCCGCTCGCCGGGGTCGTCTTCCCGGCGCCCGAGCTCAACGCCCCTCCTCCTCCGGCGGGCGCCGAAGGCCTGGGCGAGCTCGCAGCCGGCGCGAACACCGAATCGGACCTCGCCGGATTGCAGGACTATCGGCCCGGCGACCCGCTGCAACGCGTCGCGTGGAAGGCAGTCGCACGCGGCGCGGGATGGTTCAGCAAGGCATTCGAGGGAAGCGGCGGCCGTGGCGCCGTGGAACTCGCCTACCGGTCGCTTCCGGCGGCGCTGACCGCCGAGGAGCGGCTCGCACGGCTGAGCGCGTGGGTGCTCGCCTGCGAGCGCGCCGCGCGGCCGTTCGCGCTGGCCCTTCCGGGCGTTCACCTGCCTGCTGCGCTGTCGCGCGAGCACCTGCATGAAGCGCTGACCGCGCTCGCCTTGTTCGATGCGGGCGAATCGTGATGGCGGCGAGCCCGCCGCGCCCGCTCGGCCCGGCGCAGATCCGCGCGCTCGGCGTGCTGCTCGTCGCCGCGCAGTTGCCGCTCGTCGTGCACCTGCCGGTCTGGGTGGCCGCGTTCGGTCTCTTCCTCGCCGGGCTCCGCTTCGCGCTCCTGCGCCGCGACGAGCGGCTTGCCCGCCTGCGCCCGGCGCGCATTCCGTCATGGGCGCTCGCGCTCTTTGCCGTCGCGATCGCGCTGGCGCTGCGCAAGTCGTACGGCTATTTCGTCGGGCGCGACCCGTGCGTCGCCTTCCTGTTCGTGCTTGCCGGCATCAAGTTCCTCGAAATCCGCACGACCCGTGACGGCACGCTGCTCGCATGCCTCGCGATGTTCGTCGCGCTGACGCCGTTCTTCTATTCGCAGTCGCTGCTCGGTGCTCTCGCGATGCTTCCTGCGATCGTCGCGGCCGGGGTGGCGCTCGAAGCGCTCGCAGTGCGCGACCCCGGCGCGGCCGGGCCGTCGATACGCGCGGCATGGACGCGCAGCGCGTCACTCGTCGCGCAGGGACTGCCGATCGCCGCGGGCCTGTTCCTCGTGTTCCCGCGGCTCGCGACCCCGCTCTGGGGCCTCCCCGCCGATCACGCCGCGCGGTCCGGACTGTCCGATCGCATGGCGCCGGGGTCGATCAGCGAACTGTCGCTCTCCGATGCGGTCGCGTTTCGCGTCAGCTTCGACGGCCCGCCGCCCCGCCCCGAAGACCGCTACTGGCGCGGGCCCGTGTTGTCGCTCTTCAACGGCCGCGAGTGGAGCGCGCTGCCTCCGCGTCCGGGCGGCAGCCTCGCGCGCGGCGACCGCACGATCCGCTACACGGTGACGCTCGAGCCCGACGATCATCGATGGCTCTTCGCGCTCGACCTGCCTTCGTCGCTGCCGGCGATCGAGGCGGACAGTTCGGTCAACGCCCCGAAGGTGGGCAGCCTCGCGCGCGACCTGCAGCTCGTCGCGCGGGCGCCGGTCACACAGCCGCTGCGCTATGTGCAGGAATCGGTGCTGGGCGATCGCCATCCGGCCGCCTCGGCCGGCGAGCTGCGCATCGACGCGAGGATGCCGCCGAGCAACCCGCGGGCGGTCGCGTTCGCGCAGTCGCTGCGCAGCCGCTACCCCAACGATCGCGAGTACATCGGCGCGGTGCTGCGCTGGTTTCGCGATCAGCCGTTCCACTACACGCTGCAGCCGCCGCTCCTCGAGGACCATCCGGTCGACGCGTTCCTGTTCGACACGCGCCGCGGGTTCTGCGAGCACTTCGCGAGCGCGTTCGTCGTGCTGCTGCGCGCCGCCGGCATCCCGGCGCGGGTCGTCACCGGCTACCAGGGTGGCGAGATCAACCCGCGCGGCGGCTACATGATCGTGCGCCAGTCCGATGCCCACGCATGGGCGGAGGCGGTCGTCGACGGACAGTGGCAGCGGTTCGATCCGACCGCAGTCGTCGCACCGTCGCGCATCGAGCGCGGCCTCTACGGGTCGGTGCCGGCGAGCGATCCGGTGCCGCTGTTCGCGCGCGGCGACACCGGGTGGATCAACCACGTCCAGCTCGCGCTCGATGCGATCAACTACCGCTGGCGGCGCAACGTGATCGAGTTCGACCACGATCGCCAGCGCGCGCTGTGGCGCGACTGGGGTGTCGATCGCTTTCCGCCGTGGCAGGCTGCAATGGCGGTGACAGCCGCAGTGCTCGCGTGGGCGGTAGCCGTGTTCGCGACGTTCGCGGTGCGGCGAAGACGCGGCGAGCGGACCGCGCGCCTGTGGAGCGCGCTCTGCCGCCGCCTCGCCCGCGCCGGGCTTCCGCGGCCGCCGTGGGAGGGGCCGATCGCTTACGCCGGACGCGCGGCGCAACGCTGGCCGCAGTTCGCCATCGCGTTCGACGCGATCGGCAGTGCCTATGCAATGCTGCGCTTCGGCCCGGTGTCGGAGGACGAGCGCTCGGCGCTCGTCGCGACCCTCGCGCGGGCGATCGAGGTGCTGCCGTCGCCGGCGTCGCTGCGCGCCACCGCGCACTCGTGACCTGCGGCGGCGGGTAGCGCGTGCGCGCGTTGCAGCGGGGCGCGCACGATTCGCTGCGGCGGCGGACGGTGCGTGCGCGCTCGGAGTCCGCAAACGCCTGCCTGCGGGGACCCGGCGCCGCTTCGCAAGGTGTGCATCGCGGAGATATCTGCAGTGTCGCGGTGCTCGCGGCGCCACCCGCTGCGGCAGGCGCTCCCACTCGCGCGCACGCACCGTCCACCGCCGCAGCGAATCGTTACTGCAGGCCGCCGCTGCGACACGGTACGCCCGCAGGGCTGCATTGGCCGCTGATTCCCGGCGACGCGCCACGGGCGCAAGCGCAGCCGGGCGGGAAACAGGCGCTCGCGCGAGTGGCAGTGCCTGCCGCAGCGGGTGGCGCGACGAGCGAGCCCGAGGGCGAAGTCAGGTCGCCGTCTTCGTCGAGCGACGTCGCGCCGGGCACCCGCCGGCAGGCGTTCACGGACCTTCGAGCGCGAGCGCCTGTTTCCCGCCCGGCTGCGCCTGTGCGGAAGTGCGGCTGCGCGGACGCTGACGTGCGGCTGCGCGGACGCTGACGTGCGGCCGCACAGATGTCGGAGCGAGACTACGCCGGAGGCAGGAACTTCTCCGGATCCATCGGCTTGCCGTAGCGCCGGATCTCGAAGTGAAGCTTCACCTGGTCCGAATCGGTGTTGCCCATCTGCGCGATCTCCTGCCCGCGCGCAACCTGCTGGCCCTCCTTCACGAGGAGCGCGCTGTTGTGCGCATAGGCCGACAGATACATCGCGTTGTGCTTGATGATGATGAGCTTGCCGTACCCGCGCAAACCGGAGCCTGCATAAACGACCTTTCCTGCCGCGCTCGCGTACACCGGCTCGCCCATCGCGCCGGCGATGTCGATGCCCTTGAGATTCGCCGAATCGGAGAACTGCGCGATCACCTTGCCCTTCGCGGGCCACACCCAGCCGAGCTGGTCGTCGGTGCCGGTCGCAGCACCCGCCGGCGCAGCCGCGGCGGCAGCAGCGGGCGCCGGTGCCGCTTCATTCGCGCCGCTTCCGGATGCGGTCGATGCGGGAGCCGGCGCCGCGGGCTGCGTCGCAGCTTGCGCGGGTGCCGGCACCGACGCCGCGGCGAGATTGAGTTCGCGTACCGCGCGATCGGAGTACGGCAGCTTGACCGCCTTGGGCTCGGTCTCGATCGCCCCACCTGTGGGCGCTGCCGCCGACACTCCCGGCGTGGGCTGCGAAGGTGCGCCGCCCGCCGGACTCGCGCCGCCCGCGGGCGAGGACGCTCCGGGGCTTGCGACCGTCGCGCCGGGTTGCGACGGCACCGTCGACGCGACGATCGGCGGCTCGGTTCGAAGCGGCGTCACGGTCACTCCGGGTCCGGGCTGCGCGGTCGCGACGCTTCCGGCTTCAGGCGCCGCGGCGAGCGCGGCCGTGCCGTTCGCCGCGGTGCCCGCCGCCGCCGCGGCCTGGCCGGGTGCGGCAAGCTGCAGCACTTCGCCGACGTAGATTCGATCGATGTTGACGATGTGGTTCCACGCCGCGAGCTCGCGGTAGTCGAGGCCGTTGTCGAGCGCGATCTGGTAGAGCGTGTCGCCGCGCTTCACCGTGTAGGTCGCCGCGCGCCCGCCTTCCTGCGAACTTGCGCGCGCGCCGCCCGGCTTGCGCGCGCCCGCAGCCTTCACGGCGGGACGCTCCTCCACCGGCGCCGGATTGGGCGTCGCACATCCGGCGACGATCGAAGCGGCCACGATCAAAAGCGCAGCCGAGCGCACGGCGCACACGAAGGCGCCGGCTGGAAGTCGCGGAATCATGGTTGAAGCGACTGATGCACGCGGCAAAGGTTCAGGCGAGACCCGCAAGGAGGGGCACGAAGCGAACGGCTTCGAACGTCTGCTCGCGCACGCCCGTCGGTCCGAGCTCGATCACCGTGAGGTGCTGCGTGCGGCGATCGTCGGCATCGCCCCCGGTGAGCGGCAGCACCATGCGCCCCCCCGGCTTCAGGCATTTCAGCAGCGGCGTCGGCACGTGTGCCGTGCCCGCCGTCACCACGATCGCATCGACCTCGAGCTTCTCGCCGAGATCGGCGCTGCCGTCGGCGTGAGCGAGGTGGACGTTCTTGATCTTCAGCGCCTGCAGGTGGCGCCGCGCCTTGTTGACCAGTGCGCCGATGCGCTCGACCGTGTAGACGGTGCCGGCGAGGTGCGCGAGCACGGCGGTCTGGTAGCCGCATCCGGTCCCGATCTCGAGCACGCTTTCGAGATCGCGGCCGTTTCGCGCGAGCTCGGTCATCCGCGCGACCACCCACGGCTGCGAGATCGTCTGCCCGTGCCCGATCGGAAGGGGCTCGTTGTCGTAGGCGCGGATCGCGAGCGCCTCCTCGACGAAGATGTGGCGCGGCACCGCGTTCATCGCCGCCAGCACGACCTCGTCGCGAATGCCGTCGGCGCGCAGGCGCTCGATCATCCGCGCGCGTGTCCGGTCGGACGTCATGCCGATGCCGCTCGTGCCGCTGCGATTGCCGGTCCCCGCCCCGCCCATTGCCAGCCCGTCCCCTCTCATGCCCGACGCCGGTCGAGCCACGCCGCGACGCCCGCCATCTGGTCGCGATTCGTGAGATCGATCTGCAGAGGCGTCATCGAAACGTAGTTGTTGACGACCGCGTGGAAGTCGGTGCCCTCGGCGGAATCTGCAGCGGGGCCGGCGGCGCCGACCCAGTAGACGGTCTCGCCGCGCGGTGTCTGCATGCGCACGACGTCCTCGGCCTTGTGGCGCCGGCCGAGCCGCGTGATGCGGTATCCGTTCAGCATCGCCTGCGGCACGTCGGGAACGTTGACGTTGAGCAGCCACGGGCCGGCCGAGTGCTCCTGGTGCCGGTCGAGGATCTCGAGCGCGACCGCAGCCGCGGTCTCGAAGTGCGCGGCAGTCTTCGACGCGAGCGAGATCGCGACCGATGGGACGCCGAGCAGGTATCCCTCGGTCGCCGCGGCGACGGTCCCGGAGTAGATCGTGTCGTCGCCCATGTTGGCGCCGAGGTTGATGCCCGAGATCACCATGTCGGGAAGGTCGTCGAGCAGGCCGGTGACGGCGAGGTGAACGCAGTCGGTCGGCGTGCCGTTGACGAACAGGAAGCCGTTCGGCGCGCGCCGAACGGAGAGCGGCCGGTCGAGCGTCAGCGAGTTGGACGCTCCGCTGCGATCGCGCTCCGGCGCAACCACGGTGACCTCGGCCCGCGGCTTCAATGCCGCAGCGAGATGTTCGAGCCCGGGCGCGAAGTAGCCGTCGTCGTTGGAGAGGAGAATGCGCATCGTCCTGAAGCCGCGGCGCGGATTATACCGTGAGGACCCTGGTCAACCGCTGTTGCGCAGCCCGGCGGCGAGTCCGTTGATCGTGAGGTGGATCGCGCGCTGGGTGCGCACATCGGTGGCGCCCGCGCGATAGCGTCGCAGGAGCTCGACCTGCAGGTGATTGAGCGGGTCGAGATACGGAAAGCGGTTGCGGATGCTCCGCGCAAGGGTCGGGTTGTCCTCGAGCAGCGTCGCCTGCCCGACGATCGCCAGATAGTGGTGCAGCGTCCTCGCGTGCTCGGCCACGATGCGCGGGAAGATGCGCTCGCGCAGCGGGGAATCGGCAACGAGGTCGGCGTAGCGCGAGGCGATCGCGAGATCGGTCTTCGCGAGCACCATGCCCATGTTCGAGAGCATCGAGCGGAAGAACGGCCAGCGCCGGTGCATCTCGGCGAGAAGCTCGATGCGCCCCGAGTGCGCGCGCTGCCACGCGTCGACGGCGGCGCCGAAGCCGTACCATCCCGGCAGCATCAGGCGGCACTGGCCCCAGCTGAACACCCACGGGATCGCGCGCAGGTCCTCGATGCGGTTCGAGGCCGTGCGCGACGCCGGGCGGCTGCCGAGATTGAGGAGCGCAATCTCGGCGATCGGCGTCGACGCCCTGAAGTAATCGACGAACCCCGGCGTGCCGTAGACGAGGTCGCGGTACGCTGCGTACGCGCCGGCCGAGAGTTGCTCCATCACGTCGTGGTAGGCGCCGGCCCGGTCGTCGAGGCGCTCGGTGTCGTGCAGCCCCGCCTCGAGCGCCGCGGCGACCAGCGACTCGAGGTTGCGCCGGCCGAGCGCGGGGTCGGAGTACTTGCTCGCGATGATCTCGCCCTGCTCGGTCAGGCGCAGCCCGCCCGCCACGCTGCCGGGAGCCTGCGCGAGGATCGCGTCGTGGCTCGGCCCGCCGCCGCGGCCGACGGTCCCGCCGCGTCCGTGGAAGAGGCGCAGCCGCACGCGCTCCGATGCGAAGGTCCCGACGAGTGCGCGCTCGGCGCGGTAGAGCGCCCAGTTGGACGTCACGTAGCCCCCGTCCTTGTTGCTGTCGGAGTATCCGAGCATCACCTCCTGCAGGCCGCCTGCGCTCGCGACGAGCGCGCGATACGCAGGCACGGCGAACGCGGAGCGCATGACGTCCGCGCTGCGGGCGAGGTCGTCGATCGTCTCGAAGAGCGGCACCACCTTCACCGGCGGCGCATCGGGTTGCACGAGCCCGACTTCCTTCAGCAGCACCGCGGCTTCGAGCATGTCGGAGACCGACTGGCACTTCGAGATCACGTACTGCGCGATCGCGTCCGGGCCGTAGCGTGCGCGAAACCCGGCTGCGGCCGCGAGGATCGCGAGCTCGCCCGCAGTGCGTTCCGTGTAGCGCGCCCACGGCGTGTGCAGCAGGCGAGGCGTTTCGAGCTCGCGCGCGAGCAGCGCGACGCGCGAGGCTTCGTCGAGCGCTGCGTAGTCGGAGACCTCCCCTGCCTTGGCGAGGAGCTCCGCGACGACCGTCTCGTGGACTTCGCTGTTCTGGCGCAGGTCGACCGTCGCAAGGTGGAAGCCGAACACGTCGATCGCGCGGCCCAGCGGGTCGAGCCGCTGCGCGGCGAGCACCGTCGCGCCGTGGCCGGTGAGCGACGCGGCGATGACGTCGAGGTCGGCGCGAAGCTCCTGCGGGGTCGCGTACGCGGCGGCCGCGACCTGCGGCGGGGGCTGCGCGTCGACGCCCGCCAGCTCGCGCGCGGTCGCGGCGAGCCTCGCGTAGATGCCGATCAGCGCCTGCCGGTAGGGCTCGTCGCTGCGGTGCGGATTGGTGTCGTGGGCGCCCGCGGCGAGCGCGAGCAAAGCCTCCGACGGATGCACGAGCCGCGTCGACAGCGACAGCTCGCTGCCGAGCCGATGGATCTCGGCGAGGTAGTGCGTCATCGCGACGGCCGCCTGTTCACGCATCGCGTAGGCGAGCGTGTCGGCGTCGACGTGCGGATTGCCGTCGCGGTCGCCGCCGATCCACGAGCCCATGCGCAGGAACGCGGGGGCGCGCCAGCCTGCGCCCTCCCCGGCGCCGAGGAGGCGCTCGAGCGACATGTACAGGCGCGGCACCTCGGCGAGGAACGTATAGCGGTAATACGCGAGGCCGTTGTCGATCTCGTCGCGCACGCGCAGGCGCGTCAGCCGCAGCATGGCGGTCTGCCACAGGCCGAGCACGAGCGCATCGAGCTGCGCGGCGGCCTCGGCCCGCTCGTCGGGCGTCGCATCGGCGCGATCACGCGAGGCGAGCAGGCGCGCGATCTCGCGCTCGGCGTCGAGAATGCTGCGGCGCTGGACCTCGGTCGGATGCGCAGTCAAGACCGGACTCACCAGCGCGGCGTCGAACCAGCGCCGGATTGCGTCGTCCCCGATCCCCGCGTCGTTTAGCGCAGCGAGCGCCGAGGCGAGATCGCCCGCCCGCGCCGGCGATCCGGCGATCGCGTGGATGCGCCGGCGCCGGTTCTGGTGGACGTCCTCGGCGAGGTTCGCGAGGTGCGAGAAGTAGCTGAACGCGCGCACGACGTCGAGCACCGCGGCAATCGGCAGCGGATTGAGGAGCGCGACGAGCTCCGCGCGCGATGCGGCGGCGGCTTGCGCATCGCCGCCTTCGGCCTCGGCCCGGCGGAAACGGATCGCGGTGCGGCGAATCGCCTCGATGCGCTCGAACGCCTCGCTTCCGGCATGCTCGCGCAGCACGTCGCCCAGCACGCGGCCGAGCAGCCGCGTGTCCTCGCGCAGCGGCAGATCCTTGTCGCCCGCGGCGTCAGGCTGGCCGGCGGCAACCGTTTCCGAAGTCATTCTCGCAACCGCCCGAAGCCCTGGTGTGCCGTCGCGCACGCGCAGCGGCAATGCTAGCATTGCCTCCCGTCGAGCGCCCGATGTCCGATTCCGACCTGCCTCACTGCGCTTCGCTGCACGAGCACGCGCGGCGATTGCGCGCGATGCCCCTGCTGCGCCTGTTCGAGGCGGATCCCGGCCGCGCGGCGACGCTCGCGTTCGAATGGGAGGACTGGTACGCCGACCTCTCGAAGCTCCGCCTCGATGCCGCTGCGCTCACGACCCTCGTCGATTGTGCGCACGCGCGCAATCTCGCGCACTGGATCGCGGCGCTCTTCGCCGGAGAAAAGATCAACCAGTCGGAGCAGCGCGCCGCCCTGCACCCCGCGCTGCGTGCGCCGGCGAGCGAGTCGGTCGTCGTCGACGGCGTCGACGTGGTGGCACAGATCGCTGCGACGCGCGCCCGCATGGAGGCGCTCTGCCGCGACCTGCGCAGCGGCGCCCGGCGCGGGGCGAGCGGGCGAGCGCTGACGCAGATCGTCCACCTCGGCATCGGCGGATCGCATCTCGGACCGCTGCTCGTCTGCGACGCTCTCGACGCCCTCGCAACGGCGGGCGGCGACGGAGCGCCGAACGTACCCTCGGTGCGCTTCGTCTCCAACGTCGACCCGGCGGAGCTCGCGCGCGCGGTCGCCGGAATCGATCCGGCCGAGACCCTCTTCGTCGTCGCGTCGAAGTCCTTCACGACCGTCGAGACGCTCGCCAACGCACATGCGGCGCGGGCATGGCTCGAGCGGGACCCGGCGATCATCGCAGGAGCCTCGAAGCACTTCATCGCCGTGACGGCCAGCGTGGCCGAGGCGAGACGCTTCGGCGTCGCCGACGACGCGATCCTGCCGATGCCCGAAGAGGTCGGCGGCCGCTACTCGCTGTGGTCGGCAGTGGGGATCAGTGCGGCGGCGAGGCTCGGCTGGCCTGCGTTCGCCAGGCTCCTCGACGGGGCGCACCGGATGGACGTCCACTTCCGGACGGCGCCGCTCGCCCGCAACCTTCCGGTGGTCCTCGCGCTCGCCGGGTGGTGGAACGCGCGCTGGCTCGGCCACGAGCAGCGCATCGTGGTGCCCTATGCGCGCGCGCTCGCCCATCTGCCGGCGTGGCTGCAGCAGCTCGAGCTCGAGAGCAACGGCAAGAGCGTCACGCGCGACGGGGCGGCCATCGACGGGCCGACAGCTCCAACGGTCTGGGGCGGTGCCGGCACCGACAGCCAGCACTCGTTCTTCCAGTGGCTGCACCAGGGCGGCCACGAGGTTCCGGTCGAATTCATCGTGCCGGTCGCGGCGGCCGGCGCCGGCGGCGCCCTCCTCGGCGACGCGGAGCGGCAGCGCATGCTCGTCGCCAACGCGCTTGCGCAGGCCGAAGCGCTGATGTGCGGGCGCGACGGCGAACCGCTGCGGCGCGAGCTCGCCAGCCAGGGCCTCGAAGGAACGCGCCTCGAAGCGGGGATCGCGGCTCGCCGCTGCCCCGGCAACCGCGCTTCGATGACGCTGCTGATCCCGCGGCTCGACCCCCGCGCGCTGGGGGCACTCCTCGCGCTCTACGAACACCGCACGTTCGTCGAAGCGATCATGTACGGCGTCAACCCGTTCGACCAGTGGGGCGTCGAGATCGGCAAGGCCCTCGCGAAGCCGATCGAAGCGGCGCTCGCAGGTCGCGCCGCAGCGATCGACGGTACCGACGCCTCGACGCGCCGCCTCGTCGAGCGTGCACGCAGGCTCATGCACAGTTAGCGCGGCAGCGCGTCCTGCGCGACGCGCAACTCCTCGGCGAGCTTCGTCACCGCGGCCGCGTAGAGGCGGCTGCGGTTGTAGCGCGTGATCGCGTAGAAGTTCGGGAACACGATCCACAGGCTTACGCGCTCGCCGGCGAGGGTTTGCCCGCCTGGATCATCCGCCGCCGGATCCTCCTCGAGCATCAGGAGGCCGACCGGCTGCGGCGCCATCGACGCCGGCGTCCGCTCGGCACCGACGCCGTCGGCGTTCCACGCCTCGAGCGGCCGCCGCTCGCTGATGCCGCCGTCGAGGCGCGCCATCGCGCCTGCCGCAGCCGCCCCGTCCAACACGGCGCGCGACCACACCGGCTGCCCGCGCAGCCAGTCGTGCCGCGCGAGGTAGTTCGCAACGCTGCCGATCGAGTCGGCGGCGCTGTTCCAGAGGTCGATGGTGCCGTCACCGTCGTAATCGAGCGCGTAGTGGCGTACGTTGCCCGGCATGAACTGGGGAAGCCCCATCGCGCCCGCGTACGATCCCAGCGGAGCGAGCGCCGGCAGGCCCTGCTCGCGAGCGAACAGCAGGAATTCACGCAACTGGCCGCGAAAGTACGCGGCGCGGCGCGGATAGTCGAAGGCGAGCGTCGAGAGTGCGTCGAGGACGCGGTAGCCCCCGGTGTTGCGCCCCCAGTAGGTCTCGACGCCGAGGATGGCCACGACGATCTCGGCGGGCACTCCGAACTCGCGTTCGGCGCGGGCGAGCGTCGCCTCGTTCGCGCGCCAGAATTCGATCCCGCTGCCGAGCCGGCCTGCGTTCAGGAAGCGCGGCGCGTATTCGTACCACTTCGGCGGCGCGACGAGCGGCCGATCCATCGCCTCGACGATCGAGGCGCGAAAGCGCGCATCGCGAAACGAGCGAACGAGCTTCGCCCGCGAGAAGCCGTCCGCGGCGACCAGCTCGTCGACGAAGCGCAGCACGTCGGGGCGGCCGCCGTAATGCCCGGGGCCCGCGGGGGCGCCTGCGTCGCGCGCACGCGCAATCGCCCCTCGCGGAAGCGACCACGATCCGCCGAGCGCCGCGAGCATCGCGAGCGATCGCGCAAGGAGGAGGCGGCGATTCGGCTCGGTCACGGTTTCGGCGGCCCGGCGGAGTCCGCCGGAGCCGTGCGGCCGATGGTATCATCGCGCGCCGCGCGAATCGCGTCGCGCGTCGCCCGAAGTATCCGCGCCACACGTGTCGGTCCATCGCCTCTACCCGCTGTTCCGGCCGCTCCTCTTCGCTGCCGACCCGGAGCTCGCGCACGACGTGGCGCTCGCGGGGCTCGACACGGCCGCCCGCCTCGGAGTCGCACGCCTCGCAGCGCCCAGGCTGCCCGAGGCGCCGATCGAAGTGATGGGCTTGCGCTTTCCCAACCGTGTCGGCCTCGCCGCCGGACTCGACAAGAACGCCGCGCACCTCGACGGACTCGCGACGCTCGGCTTCGGCTTCCTCGAAGCCGGAACGGTGACGCCGCGTGCGCAGCCCGGCAACGCGCGACCACGCCTCTTCCGGCTCGTCGAGGCACAGGCGCTGGTGAACCGCCTAGGCTTCAACAACGACGGCGTCGACGCCTTCGTCGCGAACGTCCGGCGCACGTCGTGGCACGGCGTGCTCGGCATCAACATCGGCCGCAACTTCGACACGCCGAACGAGCGCGCTGCCGACGACTACGTCACCTGCCTGCGTGCGGTCGCGCAAAGCGCCTCGTACGTCACGATCAACGTGTCTTCGCCGAACACGCGCGGACTGCGCGAGCTGCAGGCCGAGGAGGCGCTCGCCGCGCTGCTGGCGCGCGTCACGGCCGAGCGCGACCGGCTCGCCGACCGGCTCGGCAGGCACATCCCCCTCGCGCTCAAGGTCGCCCCCGACCTCGACGACGACGCGCTGCGCGCGATCGCCGCGCTCGTCGTCCACACGCGCGTCGACGCGGTGATCGCCACCAACACGACGATCGCCCGTGACGGCGTCGAAGGCGTTCGCCACGCGTCGGAAACGGGAGGATTGTCGGGGGCCCCGCTTCGGGCACGCGCGCTCGCGGTTCTCTCGGTGCTCGCGAAGGCGCTCGACGGCGCAGTCCCGATCATCGGGGTCGGCGGCATCCTGTCGGGCGCCGACGCGCGCGACCGCATCGCCGCCGGCGCAACGCTGATCCAGCTCTACACCGGCCTCATCTACCGCGGCCCCGAACTCGTCGCCGAGTGCGTCCGCGCAACGGCCGGCTGACGGTCAGTGCTGCGCGGTTGCTCCGGCGAGGCGCTCGACGAGCTCCTCGTTCGCCGAGAGCTCGGCTGCCGTACCTGAATAGACGACCTTGCCGTCGTCGAGGATGTAGGCACGGTCGGCGACGCCGAGTGAGAGCGGCACGTTCTGCTCGACCAGGAGCACCGAGAGCCCCTCGTCGCGCATTGTGCGCACGACCTGCATCACTTCCTGCACGACGAGCGGCGCGAGTCCCTGCGACGGCTCGTCGAGCAGCATGATCCGCGGGTTGAGCAGGAGCGGCCGTGCGATCGCCAGCATCTCCTGCTCGCCGCCGGAGAGCTGGCGGCCGAGCTGCCCCTTGCGCTCGCCGAGACGGGGAAAGAGCTCGAAGACGCGGTCGAGGTTCCACTTCCCCGGGCGCGCCTCAGACACCATCAGGTTCTCGAGCACGGTGAGGTGGCCGAAGATCTTGCGCCCCTCGGGGACGTAGCCGACGCCCAGCCGTGCGATCCGGTACGACGGCCAGCGCGTGACGTCGCTGCCGAGCATCGTGACGCTGCCTCCCCGCGGCGGCGTGAGTCCCATCAGGGCGCGCATCGTCGTCGTCTTGCCGGCGCCGTTGCGGCCGAGCACAGTGACGATCTCGCGCTCGGCGACCGACAGCGACACGCCGTGGAGGATGTGGCTCTTGCCGTAGTAGGCCTCGACGCCCTTCGCCTCGAGTACCGTGCTCATGCGGCCTCTCCAAGGTAGGCGGCACGCACCTTCTCGTCCGCGGAGATCTCGCCCGGAGTGCCCTCGGCGAGGAAGCGTCCCTGGTCGAGGACCATGATGCGCTGCGCGATGCCGAACACGATGCCCATGTCGTGCTCGATGAACAGGATCGACAGTCCGTGCTCGGCGTGCAGCCGGCGCACGAGCTCGACCATGTGCTCGGTCTCGCGGTCGCCCATTCCTGCGGTCGGCTCGTCGAGGAGGAGCAGGCGCGGGTTCATCGCGAGCGCGAGCGCGATCTCGACGACGCGCTGGTCTCCGTGTGCGAGCTCGCCGACCAGACGGTGAGCTTTGTCGGCGAGCGCGACGGTGACGAGGAGCTCGTCGACGCGCTCGGCGACCTCGCGCCGGCGCGCGCGCGCGAGCCACGCGCGCCCGTTGAGCCTCGCCGCGGTCTCGACTGCGACCCGCGTGTTCTCGTAGACGGTGAGATCGGGGAAGATCTCGGTGATCTGGAACGTGCGGACGATCCCGCGCCTCACGCGACGCACGACCGACTCGTCGCCGATGTTCGCGCCGTCGAACCAGATGTCGCCCGCCGTCGGCGCAACGAAGCCGGTGATCAGGTTGAAGAACGTCGTCTTGCCCGCGCCGTTGGGACCGATGACCGCGCGAAGCTCGCCTTCGCGCATCCCGAACGAGACGTCCTGCACCGCCTGCAGGCGGCCGAAATGCCGGCACACGCCGTCGAGCCGCAGGAGATCACGCCGGCCGGCGTCCGCAGCAGCACCCGCCACCGCTGCGCCTGCCGCGCCCGCAGCAGCGCCCGCCACCATTGCGGCCGCCGCCGCGCCCCCGCTCACGCGGCCTCCTTCCCGCGCCGGCCGAGCATGCCGAGCAGTCCCTTCGGGAACAGTAGCACGATGAGCACGAACAGGAGCCCGATCGCGGTCATCCAGTTGTCGGTCACGCTGGAGAGGTAATCCTGCGCGACGACGAAGATGGCGACGCCGATCAGCGGCCCCCAGAATTTACGCATTCCTCCCAGCACGATCATGATCACGAAGTTTCCAGACAGGATCCAGTGCAGGTCCTGCGGTGAAGTGAAGTTGAACAGCAGCGCGTTCAGCGTCCCTGCGAGCGCGGTGAGCGTTCCCGAGATCGCGAACGCGGCCCAGATGTAGAGATCGATTCGCACACCGAGGAACTGCAGCCGGCGCCGGTTCTCGCGGATCGCGACCCAGGTGTGCCCGAGCGGCGAGGCGAGGAGCAGCTTCATGATCACGACGGCGACCGCGAAGCACGCCAGCACGACGTAGTAGTACTTCGCGTCGTGGTGGATGTCGTAGACCCATGGCCCGATGTGCAATGGCGCGCGCTCGAACCCGGCGAGCCCGTCCTCGCCGCCGGTCACGTTGTTCCAGCGTACCGCGATGAAGTAGAAGAGCTGCCCGATCGCGATCGTGATCATCGCGAAGTAGATGCCGCGCCGGCGCATGACGAGCGGGCCGAGCAACGTGGCCGCGACCCCGCCGACGACGGTCCCGACGAGGATCGCAAGCGGTGTCGACGGCGCCAGGTACTTCAGCGTCATGCCGGCACCGTAGGCGCCGAGGCCGAACCAGGCAGCGTGCCCGAACGACAGGCCGCCGGTGAAGCCGAGCAGCAGGTTGAGCGCGAGCGCGGCGATGCCGTAGACGAGAATCTTGGTGCCGAGCGCCGTGTAGCCGCCGACGTGCGTCAGCCACAGCGGCAGGGTGAGGAGCGCGAGCCAGAACACCGCCGACCCGGCGACGCGCAGGCTTCGCCGCGCGGCGCTCATTCGAACAGCCCTTCCTGGCCGAGGAGGCCGCGCGGCCGCAGCACGAGCACGACCAGCATGATCAGGTAGATGACGGCATCGCTCGCCGCCGGGTAGTAGGTCGTCGTGATCCCGGCGGCCACGCCGATGATGAGTCCGCCGAGAACCGCCCCGACGAGGCTGCCGACACCGCCGACGATGATGGCGACGAAGCTCGGCATGATGAGGCTGCTGCCCATCGGCGGGGTCAGCCCGAGGATGCCCGCCGCGAGCACGCCGGCGAGCCCGGCGAGCAGGCAGCCGAGCGCGAAGTTGAGCGCGCGCAGCAGATAGATGTTGACGCCGAGCGACGACACCGTCTCGAGATCGAGCGTGCCGGCGCGGATGCGGATGCCGAGCCGCGTGTAGCGCAGCATTGCCCACAGTCCGAGGACGACGAGCAGCGTGATGCCGACCACCAGCACGCGATAGCCGGTGATGAAGAACAGCACCGAGCTCACCGACGAATTGAGGATGTCGGGAATCTGGAAGGGCAGGCCCTGCGCGCCCCAGATCGTTCGCGTCAGGTCCTCGATGATGAGCGCGAGCCCGAAGGTGAGCAGCAGCGTGTAGAGCGGATCAGGGCGCTTGTACAGCGGCCGCACGAGGAAGCGTTCGACGACGAGCCCGATCACCGCCGCGCCCAGCGGGCCCGCGACGAGCGCCCCCCAGAACCCGAGATAGGGAGCGAGCGTGTAGGCGAGGTAGGCGCCGATGACGAGGAATCCCCCGTGCGCCATGTTGATCACCGAGTTGAGCGAGAGAATCAGCGCGAGGCCGAGCGCCATCAGTGCGTAGAAGACGCCCTGGATCAGACCGTTGAACGCGTTGAACAGCAGAAGCTGCATGCGAGCCCCCTCATCGCATCGAACCAGCAAAAACCCGGCGGCGGACGAAAGTCCGCCGCCGGGCATCATGCCATACGCCGGCCGCGGCCGGCGCGGGGTCAGGCCGGAAAGTCGAGCTTGCAGCCGGTCTCGGACGCCGGCAGTGCAGTCTTGTCGCCCGGAACGACCTCCGCGACCTTGAACAGATCAGGATACTTGCCGTCGTGCTTGATCTCGCCGGGGAACTCACCCGACATCAGCTGGTGGTCCTCCTTGCGGAAGTAGACCTTGTGCGGCTGCAGCTTGATCTCGGGTGGAAGCTCCATGCCTTCGAGGGCATGCGCGAGTTTCACCGGGTCGATGCTCTTCGCGTGCGCGGCGCCGAGGGCCAGCGAATGCACGCCGGCGTAGCCGAACCAGGTGCGCGCGCTCGGGTAGCTGCCGTCGGTATGGATCTTCCTGTATTTCGCGACCCACTCCTTGACGTGCGGAACGTTCGGCTGGTCCCAGTACCACTCGAGGGTCCACCAGCCGAGGCGCGCTTCGGGCGGCAGCGCCTTCAGCACTTCGAGCTCGGAGAGCCCGCCGCCGATCGGGATCTTCTTCTGCAACCCGAACTGCACCGCCTGCTTCATGCAGTTGACGAGATCCTGGCCGTCGACGAGCAGGATCAGCACGTCGGGCTTCGTCGACTGCGCCTTGATCAGGTACGACGAGAAGTCGGTGGTGCCGAGCGGCGACAGCGAGTTGCCGAGGACGGTGCCCCCGAGGCTCGTCAGGATCTTCGCGTAGGCTCCCTGGAACGTGTGGCCGAACGCGTAGTCGGGGGTGATGAAGTACCACTTCTTGCCGAACTTCGACGCCAGCGTGTTGACGAGCCCCGCCGCCAGCATGTAGGTCGTCGTGCAGATGCGGAAGGTCGTCCAGTGGCATTCCGACCCGGTCACCGGATCGGTGTGCCCGCCGGTCACCATGTACGGAATGCGCTTCTGCGCCGCGACCTGGTTCACCGACAGCGCCGTCGCCGACGACACCGCCCCCATGATCATCGAGCAGCCGTCCTTCTCGATCAGCTTGTGCGCCTTCTGCGCCGCGAGGCCGGCATTGGCGTTGTCGTCCTCGACGATCAGCTCGACCTTGCGCCCGAGGATGCCGCCCTTCGCGTTCACCTCGTCGACCGCCATCTTCGCGCCGCGGACCTCGCTCTCGCCCTCGGCGGCATAGGTGCCGGTCAGGGGATCGTGCATGCCGATCTTGATCGGCGATTCGCCCTGCCCGAAGGTCAGGATCGGGTGGGCGACGAGCGGCGCCGCGCCCAGTGCGAGACCGGCCTTGAGCGCCCTGCGCCGGGTGAACTCTTCCATGGTTCTCCTCCTCCAGTGTGATTCGCCCGAGGCCGTGGCCGGCGTCGGCTCCGCGGGTCAGACCGCGGCCACCCGGCCGTGGTTCCTGCCGCCCCAATCATCGTAGCACGACATGTTCGCGCCTTCGCGCGGCATGTTCACGCGTCCGGACGAGGGGGGGTTCGCAGGTGCCGGCCCGGCGTCAGCGCCCTCCTACAAGGATCTTCGCGTCCGCCTCGGCCACCTCACTGCCGTCCTGGATCGACGCCCGCCCGGAAAGCGTCACGATGCCGCCGCCGTGCTTGGGCTTGGGCTCGAGGGCCGTGATCCGCCAGCGCGCCGTCAGGGTGTCGCCGGCGCGGACCGGCGCGGTGAAGCGCACACGGTGCTCGAGGTAGGCGATCGCCGTCCCGTGGAAGTACATGCCGACCGCGGCGCCCATGATCGCCGACGTCATCATGCCGTGCAGGATCGGTGTGCCGAATCGGGTTCCCTTCGCGTACTCGGCGTTCACGTGGTGGGGGTTGAAGTCGCCGATCAATCCCGCACCGAGCACGAGATGCGTCTCGGTGATGGTGACCGCGCTCTCGAAGCGGTCGCCGATCGCGACCTCGTCGAAGCGCTTCCCGCTTCCGGTGAGGCCGTTCACGCTGCGCGCGCAGTCAACCCGCAGCGGTTGCGAGCTCGTAGCGGCCCGAGAGTTCGCTGATCACGCTCGTGAACGCGCGGTCGATCAGCGGCTCGGCCTCGACGAGCCGCGCGCGATTGTCGCGGAACTGGCCGGCGAGCTCCTCCGCGGTCATCGACAGCGCCTTCTGTCCCTGCCGATTGGTGAACAGGTAGGTGCCGCGCAGGGGGCTCACCCAGGCGAGCTTGGCGAACGACAACTGGCCTTCCTCGCTCTCGAATTCGACCCACTGCCCGCGCTCGAGGCTCGACGCGATCTCCAGGTACTCGTCGTCGAGCACCGAAAGCGGCTCCTCGACCGGAGCCGCAGGCGCCATCGCGGCTGCGAGCGCCTCGGCGCGCGCGGCCGCGTCGGCATCGCCCGACGCCTTGGCCGCCTCCGCGTCGGCGCGCGCCGCGTCGGCCATCGCCGCCGTGGGCGACGGGGCCGACGCGAACGACGGCTTGACCGCCGCCGCGTGCGCCTCGACGAGGTGCGACATGAACGTGTCGCGCTCGCCCGGCTCCCACTGTTCCGCCGGGACGTTCGCGCTCATGCGCTTCAGCAGCGACGGCAGCAGCGCGACGAGGTGGCGCCGGTCTTCGGACGCCTTCTTCGGCTGGATGCTCCACACGAGGTCCTCGAGCGTGGCAACGCTCGACGACCACGCGTCGCTGTCCTGCCCTTCGCGCAGATAGGCGTTCTCGAGCGCCTGCTGCCAGTGCCGGCGCAGGAACTCGGCGAGGAACTGCGGGATCGGATAGCTCTCGATGCGCCGCTCGACCTCGGCCCGCGCGACCGCCGCCGCGAGATCACGCCGGTCGCTCTCGTTGATCGCGTCGGTCGATGGCGCGAACGTCGCCTCGGCCGCCTGCTCCTCGGCGGAGAGAAACGCCTCGAGCTCGCCGCGAAGCTGGTCGAAGATCGCGAGGTCCTCGGCGAAGCCGTCGATGATGCGGTGGACGATCCGGTCGATGATCCGGTACAGGGGATCGTCCTGCCCCATCTCGGGCGCCCACCCGAGCCCCGCCGCCGCCAGCGCATTGACGAGCAGGCGTGCCGGATGGGACTTCTTCGCGAAGAACGCGCCGTCGAGCATCGCGACCTTGAGCACCGGGATCTGCAGGCGCGCGAGCAGTGCCTTGATCCCGTCCGGCAGGTCGCGCGTCTCGAACACGAAGTCGAACAGCATCGCGACCATCTCGATGGTCATCGCCTCGAGCTGGTTCGCGCGCTGGCCGAGCGGCGACTCCTGCAGATCGCGAAGGACGTTGTGCGTGCCGATCGGAATGCCGGCGAACGTGATCGCCTGGCCTTCGATGTCGAAGCCGGTCTGCCCGGCCTGCAGGCGCGTCAGGCCCTCGTGCAGCGCGCTGCTCGCGAGAATCGGCGGCCCCGGGATGTAACCCGATGGCGTGGGAGGCATCGGCGGCAGCACCATCGATGCCGGCGACGGCGGAGCCGGGTGCCGCGCGAACGCGGGGCCGGCGTGCGCGGCGATCTCGCGGAACATCGCCATGATGTCCATCTCGGAAGGCGGCGGCGCCTCCGGCGCCTTCCCCTGGCGCCGCTGGGGCGGCGTCCGGTCAGCGCGCCGGCGCCCGCTCCGTGCCGGCACGATGTGCAGGCTCGCGAGGTGCCGATTGACGTCGGCGTAGATCGCGCCGATCTCAGCGAGCGGCGCGAGGTTCAGCTCCTTCAGGATCTGGAACTTGACCTGCGACTGCACTTCGAGGCCGTCGATGGCGCGCGCGTAGGCGTCGATGACGGTCGCCGGGCCGAGCGGGTTATCGTGCGATTCGAGCTCGGGCCGCGCGAGCAGATGGCCGATGCCGCGATTGAGCGTGACGAGCTCGTCGTGACACAGGTTCTCGACGCTGCGAACGATGTTGCCGACGACCACCGACTGGTTCAACGTCGTGAGATCGACGAGCGAGAGCTCGTCGGCCTCGAGCTGGGAGAAATCGGTCCTCGAGCCCGGCTCGCTCGCGACGCGCGCCTCGATCCCGGCGCGCAGGAGCTTCTCGAACGCCGCCATCAGCGCCGGCCGCTCGACTTTCAGCGTCTGCCGCGCCTCGAGGAAGAGCTGCTGCTCCTCGCGCACGTACGACTTGCCCGCGCGCTCGAGCAGCATGTCGCCGACGCGATCCTGCAGCGACGTGAAGGTGAGGAGCAGCCGGTGGACGGCGAGGTCCCGGCAGTCGGACAGGATGCGCGCGAATTCCCCGGGAATCGGGCGGCGCGCCTGCGCCGCACTGGACGTCGCGTTCACGGTTTCCGGGGCGGCTGCGCAGTGGGCATCGTGGCGAAGGCGAACCCGGCCGGTTCGGGAGGTTGGCGCGTGTGCGGGCGCACCGACTCTAGCATGGGCCCTGCCACGATGCCAATGCCGGCCATCCCCGATCACCTCGAAAGCGCGGTCCAGGCGCGCTCGATTCGCCTGAATGACACAGGTACCGGCGTGCGCAGCTCCTGGGCGAACAACGACACCCGCAGCTCCTCGATCATCCAGCGGAACGCCTCGAGTCCGGGCGAATGGCGATCGTCCCGGCGTTCGGCGGCCGCGCGGTCGACGTAGCGTGCCCACCAGAGCGCGACCTCGGCAGCGTGCCGCGCGTCGCGCTCGGGATGGTCGCGAACGCGCTGCAGCCGCCGCTGGAGCGCCTGCAGGTAGCGCGGCAGGTGGCGCAGGTGTTCCCACGGCGTGGCCGCGAGGAATCCCGGATAGACGAGCGCGTCGAGCTGCGCACGCGCTTCGCGGGCGAGCCCGCGCTGACCCGGCGCAAGCGCGTCGACCTGCCGCAACACCGACAGGTACTCGGTGGCCACCTCGGAGACGACGGCGCGGGCCGAGTCGACGACGGCCGGCAGGCGCACGCGCGCCCGCGCGACGAGCGCCGCGAACGCGTCCGCGTCGCGCGGCAGCGGGTCGTCGCCGACGAACGCGCGGTCGGCGACCGCAGCCGCCAGGTCCTCGTGCAGGCGCTCGGGGGTCATCGCCGTGCGAAGCTTCAACGCGACGCCTGCAACGCCGGACGCAGCCGCGAGCCGCTTGCGCAGCGCCCCGCCGATCGCCAGCGCAACGAGCCGCGCGACGCCGCGTCGCGACAGCGCGGCCGCGGCATCCTCCCGGTCCTGCAGCGTCAGCGCTACGCTCTCGCCTTCGTCGACGATCGCCGGCCACGCGACCGTCCGGCCACCGGCGGCCTCGATGGCGAGCGACTCGGGCAACGTCCCGAAGTCCCAGGCAACGAGCCCGCTTCGTTCGAAGGCGGGCGTCGAGGCCGCGAGGGAGAGGCGCAGCGTCTCGCCAAGACGCGCGCGCAGCGCAGCGAGGTCGCGGTCGGAGTCGATCTCGGTGCCGTCGGCGTCGACCGCCTCGACGTTCATCCGCCACTGGACAGGCACCGCGCGGGCGTCGAAGCAGGTGGCGGGAGGCGTCTCGCCGAGACGGCGCCCGAGGAACGCGCGCAGCGCTTCGGTCACCGGAACGCTGCGGTCGGGCTCGCCGACGAGAAACTCCGTCACCGTCTCGGCCATCGGTGCTGCGCGCTGCCGCCATGCCTTGGGCAGCGCCTTCAGGTGGTGGGTCAGCTTGTCGCGGATCATGCCCGGGACGAGCCAGTCGAGCGCGGCCGCGTCGACCTGGTTGAGGAGGGCGAGTGGCACGACGACGGTGACGCCGTCGCGCGGATCGCCCGGAGCGAACCGGTAGCGAAGCGCGAGGTCGTTTCCGGCGACGTGCAGCGTCGGCGGAAACAGCTCCTCGGTCACCAGCTCGGCCGCATGACGCATCAACTCGTCGCGCGTGAACACAAGGCAATCGGGATCGGCCGCCTCGGCGCGCCGGCGCCAGTGCTCGAAGGCGGCGCGCGTCGCGATGTCCTGCGGAATCCGCGCCGCGTAGAGCGCGACGAGCGCCTCCTCGTCGACGAGGACGTCCTGCCTTCGCGCCTTGTGCTCGAGCTCGATCACCTCGTCGATCAGCGTGCGGTTGCGAGCGAGAAACGGCGCGTCGACGCCGAGCTCGCCGCCGACCAGCGCTTCGCGTACGAACACCTCGCGGGCGAGCGCGGGATCGATCCGGCCAAACGAAACGGGCCGCCTCGCGCACAGCGTGAGACCGTAGAGCTTCACGCGCTCGCTCGCCACGACCTCGCCGCGCGCACGGTCCCAATGGGGCTCGAAGTGCTCGCGATCGACGAGCGATCCCGCCTCGGACTCGATCCACGCCGGCTCGACCAGGGCCGCGCAGCGCGCGTAGAGCCGCGTCGTCTGCGTAAGCTCGGCGGCGACGACCCAGCGCGGGGGCTTCTTCGCGATGCCCGAGCCCGGATGCAGCCGGAAGACGAGGCCGCGCGCACCGTCGTACTGCCCGGGTGCGGCACCCTGCACGGTGGCGCGCGTTCCGACGTTGCCGAGGAGCCCCGCGAGGAGCGCCCGATGCAGCGCCTCGTAGCGCGCGGCGTCGATCGTCGGCGGCAGCGATGTGTCGACCCGCCATCCCGCTTCGACGAGCGCCTGGCGCAGCTGCGCATGGACATCGCGCCATTCGCACAGACGCAGGAACGACACGAAGTGCGCGCGGCAGGCTTCCACGCGGCGCCGGTGGGTCAGGCGCTCGCGCAGCGCATCGTCGAAGAACTCCCACAGCGCAAGGAGCGACAGGAAATCGCTGCGCGCGTCGCGGAAGCGAAGCTGGGCCTGGTCGGCGGCCTGCGCGCGCTCGAGCGGGCGCTCGCGCGGATCGGGCACGGCAAGCGCGCTCGCGACGACGAGCGCCTCGGCGAGGCAGCCGCGGTCGCGCGCAGCCTGCACGATGCGCGCGACGCGCGGATCGAGCGGGAGCCTCGCGAGCTCGCGCCCGCCCGCGGTCAGCCGGCCCGTGGCGTCGAGCGCGCCGAGCTCTTCGAGCTGCCGGCGGCCGTCGGCGATCGCGCGCGGCAGCGGCGGATCGACGAACGGGAACGCAGCCGGATCGCCGAGGTCGAGCGCCGCCATGCGCAGGATCACTCCGGCGAGCGAACTCCTCTGGATCTCGGGGTCGGTGTGCGTCGGACGCGCCGCATAGTCGTCCTCGGCGTAGAGCCGCACGCAGACGCCGGGGCCGAGGCGGCCGCAGCGCCCGGCGCGCTGGTCGGCCGAGGCGCGGGAGATTTTCTCGATTGCGAGCTGTGTCGTCCGGTTGCGCGTCGAATAGCGCTTGATGCGCGCCTGTCCGCTGTCGATCACGTAGCGGATACCGGGCACCGTGAGCGAGGTCTCGGCGACGTTGGTGGCGAGCACGATGCGCCGGCCCCGCGACGGCGCGAAGACGCGCTGCTGCACGTCGAATGCGAGCCGCGCGTACAGCGGCAGCACTTCGACCGAGGCCGCCCACGGGCGCGCGGTGAACGCCGCGCGCAGCACGTCGGCGGTCTCGCGGATCTCGCGCTCGCCGGGGAGGAACGCGAGGATGTCGCCGGGGCCCTCGCGCCACAGCTCTTCGGCGGCGGCAGCCATCGCGTCCTCGAGCGCCTCCTCGTCGTCGGGCTCGTCGGAAGTCCCGGAGAGCGGCCGGTAGCGGACCTCGACCGGATGACCGCGGCCCGATACCCGGATCACCGGGGCGGGGCCGGCTGCTCCGGCGAAGTGATGCGCGAAGCGCTCGGTGTCGAGTGTCGCCGAGGTGATCACGACGCGAAGGTCGGCGCGCCTTCGCACGAGCTCGCGCAGGTAGCCGAGCAGGAAGTCGATGTTGAGGCTGCGCTCGTGCGCTTCGTCGATGATGATCGTGTCGTAGCGCAGCAGGTCGCGATCGCGCTCGGTCTCGGCGAGCAGGATGCCGTCGGTCATCAGCGTCACGTAGCCTTCGCGCCGCGCCCGCTCGGCGAAGCGCACGCGGTAGCCGACCGCGCCGCCGATCTCGGTGTGGAGTTCCTGCGCGACGCGCGCGGCGACCGAGCGCGCGGCGAGCCGGCGCGGCTGCGTATGCGCAATCTGGCCGCGCTCGCCGCGCCCTGCGGCGAGGCAGATCTTCGGGAGCTGCGTCGTCTTGCCCGAACCCGTCTCACCGGCGACGATCACCACCGGGTGCGCGCGGATCGCAGCGGCGATCTCGTCGGCCCTTGCGGATACCGGCAGCTCGGGCGGGAGATCGAAAGCCGGCTTGCCCGCCGCGCGCAGGTCGCGCAGCCTGCGCGAGCGCTCGATCTCGGCGGCGATCCTCGCGAGCGCAACGGCACCCGCACCGGCACCCGCACGCTGCCGCTCGCAGCGATCGATGCGCACGCGAAGACGCGGCGCATCGACTGCCATGACGCCGGCGAGCGCCGCGCGCAGCGCGCCCATCGAGGGTGGTGCCGCCCCGGCGCGGGCACCTCGCTCTTCGGTCACCCCGGATGCGCTGCGGCCGCCGCCGCGGACGCCACCGGCTGCGTGCGCAGCCACGCCGTCATGCGCCAGGCGACGACGAGCATGACCGCGGCTTCGACGACGAACCACGAAAGCGTGCCGGCACGCGTCGCCTGCGCCAATCCGTCGAGGAGCGCGACCGTCGCCGCGAAGGCGGGCACGTAGCGAAGATCGAAGCGCAGGAAGAGGAGCACGACGGCCGACGCGGCGACGCCTCCGGCGAGCCCCGCCGCGAGCGACGCCACCGGTGCGCTGCGACCATGCGCGAGCGCGGTCGCGCACTCGAGTGCGATCACGATCGCAACAGCCAGCCACACCCTGCGCGTCCAGCCGCGCGTCAGGAGCGACGCTGCGTGAACGACGAAGAGCTCGATGCAGGCGACCACGAGGAATGCCGCTCCGGAGAGCGCCGCGGCGATCCACGGCGAATAGGCCGCGCGCCACGCGAGGTCGGGCCACAACGGAACGTCGCGCGCACCCGGTGCGGCGAGCAGCGCCTGTGCGCCGACGACCAATGCGCCTGCCGCAACCGCAGCGGCCATCGGCGGGAGCCTGCCGGCGAGGCGAAACGGAGCGAGCGCACGGGCGCCGTATCCACCGACCCCGGCACACAGTCCGACGACGAGCGCGACGACGAGCGCCGACACGAGCACACCGAGCGCCTTGATGGCGATCTGCGCCGGCACCGGCTCGGTCGTCGACAGTCCCATCGCGGCTTGTGGCCAGCCGTTTGCCGCCGCCAGCACGACGAGCGCGAACGTCACCCCGGCGACCGACTTCAACGCACGGCCATCGACGCGACGCGCGATCCAGCTCCGGATGCCGACGATCAGTGCGGCGAGCGCCGCCGCGCCGAACACCGCAAGCGCACCGAGCTCGAGGATCTGCAGCCAGTTGTCGCGCGCCTGCTCTCCGCGCAGCCACGTCTGCGGCAGATGTACGAAGCGCCCCGCGGCGATCGGCCGGTCACCGCCGATGCCGATCACGTAGCGAGCTTCGGCACCCTTGCCGACGTCCGCTTTCGGGTCCGCCCAGACGAACGACCAGTCGACCCGCGCCGGCCGCCGCTGCTGTTCGGCCGCAACCTCCTTCAGCGTGTCGGCATCGACGCCGAACTCGGTAGCGAGCTCCTTCGCGGCGAGCGAGCGGGCGGCATCCTGCGTGAGGCTCGCGCCCGCGCGCCCCTCGGGGAGCACGTGCACGAAGCTTCGCACGCTGCCGTCGTTGTCGATGCCGATGCGCCATTCCTCGGCGCGCGCCGAGACGTCGCCGTCGAAGCGCGCGTAGCGCACCTCCCATACCGGCGGCGCGAGGACACCGCCGACGAGCCCGCGGTAGGCCTTCGCTCCCGCTTCCTGCCACACGAAGCGATGCCATGCCCACTGTTGCGGATCGGCGTTCGCGAGCTTCTCGCCGGCGAAGCGATGCCAATCGGGCGCCAGCGTCACGCCGCGCGCGGCGAGCGCTGCGTCGGCGGCACGGATCGCGCCGGCGCGATCGAGGGTCAGGGGTGCGACGTCGGCGCGAAACGGCGTGAAGGCCGCCCACGCGACGAGCCCGGCCAGGCCAAGCGCCGGAAGCACGCGCTGGAAGCTCGTTGCGAGCGAGCCGGCCACCGTCGCCTGCGCGGCGGCGGGCGGCGGCTGGGAAGCATCCTTGCGCGCATGCCATCCGCCGTTCAGCAACGCGTCGGGGAGCGGCCTCCATCCACCCGCCTGCAGCCTTCGCCAGGCGACGACGGCGAGCGGCACCAGCGCCGCGGCGATCACCAGCGCCTGCTGCAGGTGTGCGCCGCGCCCGGCGTAGAGGAAGAGCGGAATCGAGAAGAGCGAGAGGTCGAAGCACGCGTGGAGCACGATCGTCGGCAAGAGACCGAAGCGCAGGAAGATCAGCGCCCAGACGATCGCCGGCCCGAACAGCTCGACCGGACGCGACCACGCCGGAAAGCCCGGGTAGTTCGCATGCGCCGAGCCAAAGACGAGCGCCTGCAGCACGACGGCGATCGCGATGCCGAGCCCGCGCCGCCCGTAGCGCGCGCCGATCAGCGCGCCGAGCGAGAGCGGAATCGCGCGGAACACGCACTCCTCCATGAAGCCCGCCTGCAGCGAGATCGCGATCGGAGCTGCCGCCGGCACCGCCGAGCCGAGGATGTTGGGATCGGTCAGCACTTCGGAGGGCTGCCACCAGCCGAGCCAGCGGTTGGTCGCGTAGTAGAAGGCCGCGATCAGCGCGAGCTCGATCGGCACGAAGAGGTAACCGCCGAGCGTGCGGCCGAGCACCTGCGGCGTCGCTGCGGCGTCGCGCGACCACACGCGCCAGAGCTGCGGCTGCTTCGGAAACGCCGATCGCGACAGGCTCTCGGCGGCGAGAAAGGCGAGTGCGTACGCAAGCCCGCCGCCGATCGCGATCAGCAGCGCGGTCGCCGCCTGGCGAGTCCAGAAGCTCGCGACCGTCTGCGTCGTGTCGGCGCCGAACCACGCGACCGGCGCCGCCGCGAGCGACGATCCGGCGAGCAGGACCCCGACGCAGAGTCCCGCCACGAGCGCAGGGCGAATCACCAGCGCGTGCCTGCGCGCGAGCCAGAGCACGCCCAGCACGCAGCCGCCGATGCCGTAGAGCACGCCGGCGGCGACGTCGGCGAGCTGGGCGATGAGGTCGTTCGCGCTGCGCAGTTCGGCATAGCGCCGCGCAAACGACTCCGGCACGTGGACGAACGGTGTGATGCCGACGAGCGTGTCCCCGGCGACGTCAAGGCGCAGGCGCACGCGGGCCTCGCCGAGCGCCTCCGGCTGCTCATAGGTGAAGCGGTGATCGACACGGCCGCCGGGCTCGGTCTGCTGCGAATGCTCGAGGAAGCGATAGCGAGCAAGGTCGACGCCCCAGTCGCGCATCGCGGCCGCTTCGGCGATCGCGCGCGCCTCCGTCTCGTCGAGCGCCTTGCGCGCCGGGTCGCGAACCCACGTCTCGGGCACCTTGCGGGCGAAGCCGTCGACGCGCCCGTCGGGCGCAAGACGGACCACCGTCTCGTCGATCGCGCCGGGCGTGAAGAGGCGCACGTCCCACCAGTAAGGCGCGTAGACGTTACCGCGTGTCAGCTTGGCGAAGGCCGCCTTGCCTCCGCCTTCGAGCTCGATGTAGTTCTGCGTCGCCGAATCGTGCGCGAAGCGCACCGTGTCGCGCGCGTCGGCGGGTGCGAGATGCAGCCGTGCCGCGATCGCGCGCGCCTTCGCGATCGCGTCGGTCCGCGACATCGTGATGTCGAGGTTGACGATCGGGATCGCGCGCGGAAAGAGCTCGAGTGCGACGGCGAGCGCGACGAGCGACGCGACCGCGTAGACGACCCAGAACGCCGGCGTGCGGGTGATCGGTCGGTTCGCCGTCGAAGGATCGGGCGTGGCGCGCGGGGTCATCGGCGTCGATTCATCGGAAACGCGAGGACCGCGTATGATACCGAGACCCCCCGTACCGGGATTCGTCGATGCCGGAAGTGCCCCGCGGAACGGTCACGCTCCTCTTCACCGACGTCGAGGGAAGCACGCGGCTGTGGGAGACCCACCCGGAGGCGATGCGCGCAGCGCTCGCGCGCCACGATGCACTCTTGCGCCAGTGCATCGGCGGCCACGACGGCCACGTCTTCAAGACCGTCGGCGACGCGTTCTGCGCGGCGTTCCACACGGCGCCCGACGCGCTCGCCGCGGCGCTCGAAGCCCAGCGCGCGCTGCAGCGCGAGCCGTGGCCCGAGGGCGCAAGGCTTCGCGCGCGGATGGCGCTCCACAGCGGCGCGGCGGAGCATCGCGACGGCGACTACTTCGGCGCCCCGCTCAACCGGGTCGCGCGGCTACTCGCCACCGGCCACGGCGGACAGACGCTCCTCTCCGAGGCCGCCCACGACCTCTGTCGCGACCAGCTGCCGCCGCTCGCGAGCACCCGATCGCTCGGCGTTCACGGGCTGAAGGACCTCGGCCGGCCCGAAGCGGTGTTCCAGCTCTGCCACCCCGAGCTTCCCGACGATTTCGCGTCGCTGCGCTCCGAAGTGACGCCGGCGGAGACCGAGACGCCCTCGATCGCCGTGCTGCCGTTCGTCAACATGAGTCGCGACGAGGAAAACGAGTACTTCGCCGACGGATTGTCCGAGGAACTCCTCAACGTGCTGGCGAAGATCCGCGGCCTGCGCGTCGCGTCGCGCACCTCCGCATTTTCGTTCAAGGGCAAGGACGTCGACATTCCGACGGTCGCGCGCAAGCTCAACGTCGCGACGGTGCTCGAAGGCAGCGTGCGCAAAGCCGGCAAGCGCGTGCGCATCACCGCCCAGCTGATCGACGTGGCTTCCGATTCGCACCTCTGGTCCGAGACCTACGACCGCGAGCTCGACGACATCTTCGTGGTCCAGGACGACATCGCGCAATCGGTGGTCAAGGAGCTGCGCACGACCTTGCTCGGAACCTCGGCCGATGCCCCGGCGGCGGCGATGGCGGCAGAAACGATGGCAGCGGCCGCCGTGCGCAAAGCTGCGAGCGGTCGCACCGGCAATCCGGAAGCGTTCCAGCTCTACCTGCAGGGGAAGGTCCTCGGCGAACGCGTGACGCAGGCGGACACCGACAAGGCCATCGCGCTCTTCGAACGCGCGCTCGCGCTCGATCCGCGCTTTGCGCTGGCGTGGGCCGGACTGTCGCGCGTGCACCAAACGCAAGCGGGGTTCGGTTTCGCGCCGATCGACGAAGGCTACGAGCGCGCGCGCGAGGCCGCGCAGCAGGCGCTGCGTGCGGATGCCGACCACGTCGAGGGCCATCTCGCGCTCGCGGCGGTCCTCGAGCTACACGACTGGAACTGGCCGGCAGCCGACGCGGCGCTCCGGCGCGCGCTCGAGCTCGCACCGGGCGACGCGAATGCGCTGCAAGCGGCAGCAGGACTCGAGCGGATCCTCGGCCACATCGAACGCGCGCTCGAGCTGGTCGCGGCATCGATTACGCTCGATCCACTCTCGGCGCACGCGCAACGGCAGGCCGGACTCATCTACCTGATCGCCGATCGCCCTGGCGACGCGGCGGCCGCGCTCCAACTCGCGCTCGACCTCAGCCCGGGCAGGGGCCTCAACCACGCGTTCCTGGCGATCGCCCGGCTCCGGCAGGGGCGCGCCGAGGAGGCCCTCGGCATCGCGGCGGCCGAAGTGCACGACGTGTTCCGCAATCTCGCGCTCTCGATGTGCCATCACGCGCTTGGGCACCGCGAGGAGTCGGACGCGGCGCTCGCGACACTCGCCGCCGATTTCGGCTGGACCGCCGCCTACCAGGTCGCCGAGGCCCATGGGTACCGCAATGAAGTCGGCGCGGCGTTCGAATGGCTCGATCGCGCATGCGCGCAGCGCGATCCCGGAGTGATTTTTGCCGCGACCGATCCGCTCTTCCGGCCGCTCCACGCCGACCCGCGCTGGCCGGCGTTCCTGCGCCGCATCAACCTCGGGTAATGGGGACGACGCGGCGCTCGGACGGCGACTGCTCGACCTGCGTCGTCTGCGCGCGGCCCGACGGCGATCAGTCGATCGCTTTGACGATGTCCTCGACGACCTTCTTCGCGTCGCCGAACACCATCATCGTCTTGTCCATGTAGAAGAGCGGGTTGTCGAGTCCGGCGTAGCCCGCGGCCATCGAGCGCTTGTTGACGATCACCGTGCGCGCCTTGTACGCCTCGAGGATAGGCATGCCGTAGATCGGGCTCCCCTTCTCCTCGGCGAGCGGGTTGACGACGTCGTTGGCGCCGAGAATCAGCGCGACGTCGGTCGTGCCGAACTCGCCGTTGATGTCGTCCATCTCGAACACCTGGTCGTACGGAACCTCGGCCTCGGCGAGGAGCACGTTCATGTGTCCCGGCATCCGGCCTGCGACGGGGTGGATCGCGTAGCGGACGTTGACGCCCTTCTCGCGGAGCTTCGTCGCCATCTCCTTCACCGCGTGCTGCGCGCGCGCGACCGCGAGACCGTAGCCGGGAACGATGATGACGCTCTCGGCGTTGCCCATTACGAACGCAGCGTCGTCGGCCGAGCCCGACTTCACCGTCTTCTTCTCGCCGCCACCCGCCGCCGCCGCCCCGGGCTCGGCGCCGAAGCCGCCCAGGATCACGTTGACGAACGAGCGGTTCATCGCCTTGCACATGATGTACGACAGGATCGCGCCCGACGAGCCGACGAGCGACCCTGCGATGATCAGCATCGGGTTGTTGAGCGAGAAGCCGATGCCCGCCGCCGCCCAGCCCGAGTAGCTGTTCAGCATCGAGATCACCACCGGCATGTCGGCGCCGCCGATCGGGATGATGATCAGCACGCCGAGGACGAAGGCGATCGCCGTCATCACGATGTACGGCAGCCACTTCGACTCGTCGCCGGCGAGGAAGAACATGATGCCGAAGCCGATCATCACCAGCGCGAGCACGAGGTTCAGCCAGTGCTGGCCCGCGAACACCACCGGCGCGCTGCGGATCTTGCCCGAGAGCTTCCCGAACGCGATCACCGAGCCCGAGAAGGTGATCGCGCCGATGAAGGTGCCGATGAAGAGCTCGAGGCGGTTGCCGGAGGGCAGCGGAACCGGGAGGCCGAACGCCGCCGGGTCGTGGATCGCCGAGATCGCGATCAGTACGGCGGCCATGCCGACCAGCGAATGGAACGCCGCGACGAGCTCGGGCATCTGCGTCATCTGCACGCGGCGCGCGACGACGACTCCGATCGCCCCGCCGACGACGATGCCGGCGAGGATCATCCCGACGTTCTTCGTATGCGAGTAGACGAGCGCCAGCGTGACGACGACGGCGATCACCATGCCGACGATGCCGAGCAGGTTCCCGCGCCGCGCCGTCGACGGATGCGACAGGCCCTTCAGCGCGAGGATGAAGCAGATCGACGCGACGAGGTACCACAGCGCGACCTGGTTCGCACTCATCGGCCCGCACTCCGCCGTGTGGCTCGCCCGCAGGCTGCGCTCGTCTTCATCGGCCCGCCCCCAGTCTCAGTGCCCGCCGGCGCGCTTCGCCGCGGGCTCCTTGCGCTTGAACATCTCGAGCATCCGCTGCGTGACGAGGAACCCGCCGACGGCGTTGATCGATGCGAGCACGACCGCGGCGACGCCGACCCAGCCGCCCCAGTCGAATGCGGCGGGACCCGCAGCGAGCATTGCGCCGACGAGCACGATGGCCGAGATCGCGTTGGTCACCGACATCAGCGGCGTGTGCAGCGCGGGCGTCACGCTCCAGACGACGTGGTAGCCGACGAAGACCGCCAGCACGAAGATGATGAGGTAATAGACTATGTGATCGACCATCTCGTGTCCTCCGAACACTTCCGACTGCTGCTTGGCCCGTGATAGATGCCCGGCCCGTGGGTGTATTGGAGCGTCGTCGCCGGGTCAGTCATCGCGCCGCACGTGCGCGTCGATTTGCGACGACGCTCAATACACCCGCGTGCCGTTGCGTGCCGTTGCGTGCAACTCGACGCCCCCGCGTGCCGCGATGTCCGCCTCATTTGGATGCCACCGGCTGGCCGCCCTCGCACAGCAGCGCGGCCTTCACGATCTCGTCGTCGCGGGCGAGCGCGTAGTCGCCTGTCTTGAGGTTGAGCGACAGCGCTACGAAGTTCAGCACGTTCCTCGCATAGAGTGCCGACGCGTCGGCCGGGACGAGCGCCGCGAGATTGGGCAACCCGACGATGGTGACGCCGCCCTTCGCGACGACCTTGCCGGCTTCCGAGCCCTCGACGTTGCCGCCCTGCTCGACGGCGAGGTCGACGACGACGGCGCCGGGCTTCATCGCGGCGACGGTGTCGGCGCGGACGAGCTTCGGCGCCGGGCGTCCGGGAATCAGCGCGGTGGTGATGACGATGTCCATCTGCCGGCAGCGCTCGGCGATGATCGCCGCCTGTCGCGCCATCCACGCCGGCGGCATCGGTCGCGCATAGCCGCCGACGCCTTCGGCGATCTGGCGCTCCTCGTCGGTCTCGTAGGGAACGTCGACCCACTTGCCGCCGAGCGACTCGACCTGGTCCTTGACCGACGGGCGCACGTCGGACGCCTCGATCACCGCGCCGAGGCGCTTCGCGGTGGCGATCGCCTGCAGGCCTGCGACGCCGACGCCGAGCACGAGCACGCGCGCAGCCTTCACCGTGCCCGCCGCAGTCATCAGCATCGGCATGAAGCGCCGATATTCGTTGGCGGCGAGGATCACCGCCTTGTAGCCGGCGATGTTCGCCTGCGACGAGAGCACGTCCATCGACTGCGCGCGCGTGATCCGCGGCAGGCGCTCGAGTGCGAAACCGGTGACGCCGGTGGCGGCGAGCGCCTGCACGCCGGCAGTGTCGAACGGATCGAGCATGCCGACGAGCGTGCTCCCGGATGCGAGCCGTCCGAGCTCGTCGTGCACGGGTGCGCGCACCTTGAGCACGAGGGCTGCGCCGAGTGCGTCGGCCGCCGATCCGATGCGCGCACCGGCCGCAGCGTATCCGTCGTCGGGAAGGCTGCTCGCGTCACCGGCCCCCGCCTCGACGACGATCTCGTGCTTCCCGCTCGCCGCGAGCTTCTTCACCGTCTCCGGTGTCGCGGCGACCCGGGTCTCCCCCGGCCGCGTCTCGCGGGGAATGCCGATCAGCATGGTGTGGTCCCCTGTTGCGCTCGACGTGACGCTGCGGCGCAGTCCGCGGGCGACAGGATGTCGAGGGCGCTATCGTGCCACAACTCGCGCAAAACAACCGCATCCCGCGCGTGCATTCCCTTCCGGTGCGTGCACCGGGTTGCGCTCCGATGCATGTGCGAGCCGCGGCGCCGCGTGGTCAGACCAGCGCCGCGATCGCGCGGCCGACCTCCTCGGTGCGCGCGTGGCCGCCGAGATCGGGCGTGCGCGGCGCGGCAGGATCGGCGAGCACGCGCTCGATCGCCGCAACGACCGCTTTCGCCGCGTCCGCATGGCCGAGAAAGTCGAGCATCAGCGCGGCCGACCAGATCTGCCCGATCGGGTTGGCGATGCCCTGCCCCGCGATGTCGGGCGCCGACCCGTGCACGGGCTCGAACAGCGACGGATGCCTTCGCTCCGGATTGAGGTTCGCCGACGGCGCGATGCCGATCGTCCCGCAGACGGCGGGCCCGAGGTCGGAGAGGATGTCGCCGAACAGGTTCGACCCGACGACGACGTCGAACCGGTCCGGAAATCGCACGAAATGCGCGGCGAGGATGTCGATGTGGAACTGGTCGGTGCGAACGTCCGGATACTTCGTGGCCATCGCCTTGAAGCGCTCGTCCCAGTACGGCATCGTGATCGCGATGCCGTTCGACTTCGTCGCGGACGTCAGGTGCCGCGCCGGGCGCGTTTTCGCGAGCTCGAATGCGTACTTCAGCACGCGATCGACGCCCTGCCGCGTGAACACCGACTCCTGCACGACGAGCTCGCGCTCGGTACCGTCGAACAGGCGCCCGCCGATCGACGAATACTCGCCTTCGGTGTTCTCGCGCACGACGACGAAATCGATGTCGCCGGGATGGCGATTGGCGAGCGGCGACGCGATGCCCGGCATCAGCCGGCACGGGCGCAGGTTCACGTACTGGTCGAAGCGCCGCCGGAACGGGATCAGCGAGCCCCACAGCGAAACGTGGTCGGGCACCTTCGCCGGCCAGCCGACGGCGCCGTAGAAGATCGCCTCGAACGACGACAGCGTCTCGTACCAGTCGTCGGGCATCATGCTGCCGGTGCGCAGGTAGCGGTCGCAGTTCCAGTCGAAGTGCGCGAATTCGAGCGCGACGCCGCAGCGGGCCGCCGCGGCCTCGAGCACGCGCAGGCCCTCGGGGACCGTTTCCTTGCCGATGCCGTCGCCGGGGATGACGGCGATTCGATGGGTTGCCATGGCGGCTCCGTTCCGGGAGCGGGCCGTGCCGCGCCCGCAATCCGGCAGCGATTATAGGCGCGCCACCGCGGGCGCGGCACCCGCGCGCGGCTGCCCATCGACAGGGGCAGCTGCGCTATGATGCGCGCGACGCTCGAGCCGTCCCGCGCGTTTCCACGATGAAGCAGACCTTCCTCGATTTCGAGCAACCGATCGCCGAGCTGCAGCAGAAGATCGACGAGCTTCGCTACGTCCACGAGGACTCGGCGGTCGACATCTCGGACGAGATCTCGCGCCTCGCCAAGAAGAGCCAGCAGCTCACGAAGGACATCTACACCAAGCTCTCGGCCTGGCAGGTTGCGCAGGTTGCCCGGCACCCGCAGCGCCCGTACACGCTCGACTACGTGAGCGGGCTCTTTGCCGACTTCCACGAGCTCCACGGCGACCGCGCCTACGCGGACGACCCGGCGATCGTCGGCGGCCTCGCGCGGTTCAACGGCGCGCCGTGCATGGTGATCGGCCAGCAGAAGGGGCGCGACACGAAGGAGAAGATTCACCGCAATTTCGGCATGCCGCGCCCCGAGGGTTACCGCAAGGCGCTGCGCCTGATGAAGCTCGCCGAGCGCTTCGGGTTGCCGCTCTTCACCTTCGTCGACACGCCCGGCGCCTACCCTGGCATCGGCGCCGAGGAGCGGGGCCAGTCGGAGGCGATCGGACGCAATCTCTACGAGATGGCCGCGCTGCGCATCCCGATCATCGTGACGGTGATCGGCGAAGGCGGCTCCGGCGGCGCGCTCGCGATCGCCGTCGGTGACGTGACGCTGATGCTCCAGTACGCGACGTATTCGGTGATCTCGCCCGAGGGCTGCGCGTCGATCCTGTGGAAGTCGGCCGAGCACGCGGCTGACGCGGCCGAAACCCTCGGAATCACTGCGGCGCGGCTGAAGCAGCTCGGGCTCGTCGACCGCGTGGTCAACGAGCCGCTGGGTGGCGCGCACCGCGACCACGCGGCGATGATGGTGACGCTGAAGAAGGCGCTGACCGAGGCGCTGCGCAACCTGCAGGAGCAGTCGGTCGAGGCGCTGCTCGAGGCGCGCGAGGACAGGATCCTCGCCTATGGACGCTACAAGGAGATCCCGGCCGGCTGATCGCTCGTCGCCGGACGTTGCGCCCGTGCGCGCGGCCGTCGCAGCGGCGCTGCGTGCCGCCGGGCTCGGGGGCTCGTGCGTCGCCGTTGCCCTCTCCGGTGGCCGCGACTCGACCGCGCTCGTCGACGCGGCGGCCGCCGTCCGCGGCGAAACGCGCATCGCGCTCGTCGCGTTCCACGTCCATCACGGGCTCTCGCCCCATGCCGACCGGTGGGCCGAGGCGTGCGGCACCCTCTGCGCGGCGCTCGAGGTGCCGCTCGAGGTGCGCCGCGTCGAGGTTGCGCGCGGGCCGCGCACGAGCGTCGAAGCGGCAGCACGCGATGCGCGCTACGAAGCGCTCGCCGGACTTGCCCGCGCGCATGCCGCCGGCGCCGTGCTCCTCGCGCATCACGCCGACGACCAGGCCGAAACCGTGCTGCTGCAACTCGCGCGCGGCGCAGGACCCCGCGGCCTCGCGGCGATGCCGGCGAGCGCGGTCGAGCGCGGCGTTCACTGGGTGCGCCCGCTGATCGGCCTCCCGCGTGCCGCGATCGACGCCTACGTGGCGGTCCGCGGCCTCGGCTACGTCGACGACGACAGCAACGCCCACTCGCGCTATCGCCGCAACGCCCTTCGCGCGGGGGTGGTTCCGGCACTGCGCCCGATCGCCCCCGGGTATCCGTTCACGCTCGCGCGCGCGGCGCGCCTGCAGGCGGACGCCGCAGCCCTGCTCGACGATCTGGCCGCCATCGACGCACGCTCGGCCTGCGACGGCGCCTCGCTCGCGCGCAGTGCGCTGCGCACGCTCGAACCGCGGCGCGCCGCCAATCTGCTGCGCTGGTTCCTTCGCGAGCGCGGCCTGCCGGCGCCGCCGGCGGCACGTCTCGCCGAGATGCTGCGCCAGCTCGTGTGCGCGGGCGACGATGCGCAGGTGCGGCTCGCGCATGCCGGCTGCGAGCTCGGCATCCATCGCGGACGCATCGTGGTCCATCGGCCGCAACCGGCATCGTGGGCGCAGGTGTGGAGCGGCGCCGACGCGGTCGAGCTGCCGCACGGCACGCTGCGCTTCGCTCCCGCCGCGGGGGACGGCATCGCCGTTCGCCTCCTCGAAGCGTCGCGCGTGACGATCAGGCCGGGCGAGCCGGGCGAGCGGCTGCGCCTGGCCGGCCGGCCGCGGCGCCCCGTCGCGGATCTGCTGCGCGAGGCGGCCGTTCCGTCGTGGGAGCGGCCTGCGCGGCCGCGCGTGTACTGCGACGGCGCATTGGCCGCGGTGGCCGGGATCGGGGTCGACGCCGCCTTCTGCGCGGCCGCCGGCGAGGCCGCCCGCAGGCTCGAATGGCGGCCCGCCGCCGACCGTCCGCTATGCTAAAATCCGCTGTTTATTCAGGATCATCCAGCGGAGCCGGCACATGGCAGTCGAGCGCACCCTTTCGATCATCAAACCCGACGCGGTGGCGAAGAACGTCATCGGCGAGATCATCAGCCGCTTCGAGCGCGCCGGGCTGCGGATTGCCGCGGCGAAGATGGTGCGGCTGTCGCGCGCCGATGCCGAGGGGTTCTACGCCGTACACCGCGAACGGCCCTTCTTCCGCGACCTCGTCGACTTCATGACGACCGGCCCGGTGCTCGTCCAGGTGCTCGAAGGCGAGAACGCGATCGCGAAGAACCGCGAGCTGATGGGCGCAACCGATCCGAAGAAGGCCGGCCGCGGCACCATCCGCGCCGATTTCGCCCAATCGATCGACGCCAACGCCGTGCACGGCTCGGACAGCACCGATACAGCCATCGCGGAGATCGCGTATTTCTTCCCCGCGCACAACGTCTACGCCCGCCACGAACGCGGGGCATGACGCGGCGCCGCCGCAGATGATCAACCTGCTCGACCTCGAACCGGCCGCCCTCGCACAGTTCTTCGCCGGTCGCGGCGAGAAGCCGTTTCGCGCGCTGCAGGTGTCGCGCTGGCTGCACCAGCGGTTCGTCGACGACATCGAGGCGATGACCGATCTCGCGCGCCCGCTGCGCGCGGCGCTGGCCGCCGACACGCTGATCGGCGCACCGCGGGTGCTTCGCGACACGACCGCCCCCGACGGCACGCGCAAGTGGCTGCTCGACGCCGGCCACGGCAATGCCGTCGAAACCGTCTTCATTCCCGAGGACGACCGCGGGACGCTGTGCATTTCGTCACAGGCCGGCTGCGCGCTCGACTGCGCCTTCTGCGCGACCGGCCGCCAGGGCTTCAATCGCAACCTCGACACCGCCGAGATCGTCGGCCAGCTCTGGCTCGCCAACCGCACGCTCCTCGCCGACGGGGTCCGCGCCCCCTGGGTCGACGCGGGCCGCGCGCCGATCACCAACGTGGTGATGATGGGCATGGGCGAGCCGCTCGCCAATTTCGACCGCGTCGTTCCGGCGTTGAGGCTGTTCCTCGACGACCATGCCTACGGCCTCTCGCGCCGGCGCGTGACGCTGTCGACCTCGGGGCTCGTGCCGTGGATCGACCGGCTCGCCGCCGAGTGCCCGGTCGCCCTCGCGGTATCGCTGCACGCGCCCGACGACGAGCTGCGCAACCGGCTCGTCCCGATCAACCGCAGGCATCCGCTCGCCGAGCTGATGGCGGCCTGCCGGCGCTACCTCGAGCACGCCCCGCGCGATTTCGTCACCTTCGAGTACGTGATGCTCGACGGCGTCAACGACCAGCCCCGCCATGCGGCGGCCCTCGTTGCGCTGGTGCGCGAGGTCCCCTGCAAGCTCAACCTGATCCCCTTCAATCCCTTTCCGGGCACGGCGTTTCGCGTCTCTCCGCGCCCGCGCATCGAAGCCTTCGCGCGGACGCTGCAGGATGCGGGTATCGTCGCCACGATCCGCCGGACGCGCGGCGGCGACATCGACGCCGCATGCGGCCAGCTCGCGGGCCAGGTGCACGATCGCACGCGTCATCGGCTGGCCGCGCGCAACGCCCCGGCGGAGGCACACTGAGCGACACGATGGACGCGATTCGAGCAGCGCTTTGCGGACGCGGCCACCGGCGGCTGCGGAAGGGGCTTGCCGTCGCCGGCGCCGTGGCGACGCTCGCCGCCGCCGGATGCGCGACGAACAAGCCCGCGACGCCGCAACTGCCCCCACCGCCCGACAACACACCGGTCCGCGAGCAGCAGGCGACACCGCGCCAGCGCGCCGAGATCCATCGCGAGCTCGCCGCGGGTTACTACCAGCGCGGGCAGATGGACGTCGCGCTGCAGGAGCTCGCGACCGCCAAGTCCTTCGACCCATCCAACCCGAAGATCTACGACGTCTACGGCCTCGTCTACGCGATGCTCGGCGAGGAGCAGAAGGCGCGCGACAACTTCCAGCAGGCGCTGTCGCTCGCCCCGCACGATTCGGACATCCGCGAGAACTGGGGCGCGTTCCTCTGCGGCACCGGGCACGCGAAGGAATCGATTCCCGAGTTCGAGCAGGTGCTCGCCGATCCGCTGTTCAAGAAGCCCGAGATCGCGCTCATCAACCTCGGCAAGTGCACCGCGGTGCTCGGCGACGTCGCGAAGGCCGAGGGGTACCTGCGCCGCGCGCTGACGGTCTCGCCGGGCAACCCGGTGGCGGCGTACAACCTCGCGCTGCTCGCCTACCGCAGCGGGCGCTACGGCGAGGCGCTCGCGTGGATGCGGCCGGCGGTTCGCGAGGCGTCACCTCCGCCCGAGGTGCTCCACCTCGGCATGTGCATCGCGCGCAAGCACGGCGACGCCGACGCCGCACAATCGTATCAATCGCAGCTCCAGAATCGCTATCCGCATTCCGCCGAGGCGGCCAACACCGGCCCCGCGGCCTGCCCGTGACCGCGGCGACCGGCGGCGACGCCGGCCTGGGCACGGCGGCTTCCGCGTCGCGCGCGAACGCGGGCGCGAAGCTGAAGGCGGCGCGCGAAGCGCAGTCGCTGACGATCGAGGCGGTCGCGCAGCAGCTGAAGCTCGCTCCGCGCCAGATTCTTGCGCTCGAGAACGACGACTACGGAAGCCTCCCGGGGCGCACGTTCGTGCGCGGCTTCGCCCGCAATTACGCGCGCCTCGTGCACCTCGATCCCGACGCAGTGGTCGCACTGCTGCCGACCGCCGATGCGGCGCCCGCGCTCGAGCGCCCGGGCTTCGGCCCGGTACGGCGGGCGATGGGCGAGCTGCCGATCGAGCGCGCACCGCGGCGCTCGCCGCTGCGCTGGTTCTTTCCGCTCGTTCTCATCGTGATCGTCGGCGCCGCCGGCTATTACGAGTACCTGCGCCAGCACGGCATGCTGCACCCGATCGCCAACCGTGCCGCCGACCTGCCGGCGGGCGCGCCGGCTGGAGCCGCCGGGGCGCCGGCGACCGAGCCCGCGAGCCTGCCCAACCCGCTCGCGGCACGCGAGCCTGGCGCATCGCCGCGGGCGAGCCCGACGGCACCTGCGGCGCCTCCGGCGCAGCCGGCGCCTGCCGCCGACCAGGCGACGGCAGCCGCCGCGCCACCGAGCCCCGCTGCGCCCGGAGCTGCGGCGAGCGTGGGTGCCACTCCTGCGGCGGGCGGAGCCACCGCGCCCCTCGTGCTGACGTTCAACGGTGCCTCGTGGGTCGAGGTGCGCGACGCCAGCGGACGCGTGATCCTCAAGGCGACCGAGGCCGCGGGCACGACGCGCAGCGTCGACGGCACGCTCCCTTTCCAGCTCACTCTCGGCGACGCTCCCAAGGTCACCGTCACCTTCCGCGGCCAGCCGTTCGACCTCGGACCGTACACGCGCGGCGACGTCGCGCGCGTCACACTGAAGTGACTGTACGCGCGGACGTGGCGCCGCACGCCATCGAGCTGCCGCGGATCGTCCGTCGCGCGAGCCGCCGCGTCGACGTGGGCGGCGTCGCGGTCGGTGGCGGCGCGCCGATCGTCGTGCAGTCGATGACCAACACCGATACCGCCGACGTCGGCGCGACCGTCGAGCAGGCCGCGGCCCTTGCGGCAGCCGGCTCCGAGCTCGTCCGCATCACCGTCAACACGCCCGAGGCCGCGGCGGCCGTACCGGCGATCCGCCGCCGCCTCGACGACCTCGACTGCCGCGTGCCACTCGTCGGCGACTTCCATTTCAACGGCCATCGACTGCTCGCGCAGTCGCCGGAATGCGCGCAGGCGCTCGCCAAATACCGCATCAATCCCGGCAACGTCGGCCGCGGCAGCAAGCGCGACGCGCAGTTCGCGGCGCTGATCGAAACCGCGATCCGCCACGCGAAGCCGGTTCGCATCGGGGTCAACTGGGGCAGCCTCGACCCGGAGCTCCTCGCGCGGATGATGGACGCCAACGCGCACGCGACGGCGCCCTCGGATGCCGGCTCGGTGCTGCGCGAAGCGCTCGTCGAGTCCGCGCTGGCGAGCGCGCGCGAGGCCGAGTCGCTCGGCCTGGCCGGCGACCGGATCATCCTGTCGTGCAAGGTGAGCAGCGTCCAGGACCTGATCGCCGTCTATGGCGAACTCGCGCGCCGTTGCGACTACCCGCTGCATCTCGGCCTCACCGAGGCGGGAATGGGCAGCAAGGGCATCGTCGCGTCGTCCGCGGCGATGGCCGTGCTGCTGCAGCAGGGGATCGGCGACACCATCCGCGTCTCGCTCACCCCCGAGCCTGGCGGCGACCGCGCGCGCGAAGTGATCGTCGCGCAGGAGCTATTGCAGGTGATGGGCCTGCGCGCGTTCACCCCGATGGTGAGCGCGTGCCCGGGCTGCGGGCGCACGACCAGCACGACCTTCCAGGACCTCGCGGCGCGCATCCAGGCGTTCCTGCGCAGGTCGATGCCCGAATGGCGTGCGCGCTACCCCGGCGTCGAGACGATGCACGTCGCCGTCATGGGATGCGTCGTCAACGGTCCGGGCGAATCGCGGCTCGCGAACATCGGCATCTCGCTGCCGGGCACCGGCGAATCGCCGGTGGCGCCCGTCTACGTCGACGGATGCAAGACGGTCACGCTGCGCGGCGAGCGTATCGCCGAGGAGTTCGAGGCGATCGTCACCGAGTACGTCGAGGCGACCTGGGGCGGCAAGGCGGCGACGCCGCGCCTCCTGCCGCAGCACGGTGCGGGCGCTCCGGCGCAGGTGCTGCGGCGATGAACGGGCAGGCGCTGCGGTGACGGGTACGACGGCGACGACGCGGCCCCAGGCGCTGCAGGCGGTGCGCGGGATGAACGACGTCCTTCCCGCCGAGACGCCACTGTGGGAGTTCTTCGAGGACACGACGCGCGACGTGTTCCGCCGCTACGGCTACCGCAACCTGCGCACGCCGGTGGTCGAGCCGACGCCGCTCTTCGTGCGGGCGATCGGCGAGGTGACCGACGTCGTCGAGAAGGAGATGTACACGTTCAGCGACCGGCTGAGCGGCGAGAGCCTGACGCTGCGCCCGGAGGCGACGGCGGGCATCGTGCGCGCGTCGATCGAGCACAGTCTGATCCACGAGCGTCCCCTGCGCGTGTGGACGTCGGGCCCGATGTTCAGGCACGAGCGCCCGCAGAAGGGGCGCTACCGGCAGTTCCACCAGTTCGACGTCGAGGCGCTCGGCTTCGCCGGGCCCGACGTCGATGCGGAGCAGATGGTGATGCTCGCGCGGCTGTGGCGCGAACTCGGCGTCGCCGACGGCATCAGGCTCGAGATCAACTCGATCGGCGACGCCGCCGAGCGCAAGGCGCACCGCGCGGCGCTGATCGGCCATTTCGAGGCGAGTGTCGGGCTCCTCGACGACGATTCGAAGCGACGCCTGCACACGAACCCGCTGCGCATCCTCGACAGCAAGAATCCGTCGCTGCGCGACGTGATCGAGAGGGCGCCGAAGCTCGTCGACCGCCTGTCCGGCGAGACGCGCGCGCACTTCGAAGGGGTGCAGGCGCTGCTCGCCGAAGCAGGGCTCGCGTTCACGATCAATCCGCGCCTCGTGCGCGGACTCGATTACTACAATCGCACGGTGTTCGAATTCGTGACCGACCGTCTCGGCGCCCAGGGCACGGTCGCCGGCGGCGGCCGCTACGACGGTCTCTTCGGGGAACTCGGCGGCAGGCCGACGCCCGCCTGCGGCTTCGGCATGGGCGTCGAGCGGATGGTCCTGCTCCTCAGGGAAGCGCGGAAGGAGGTGTCCGCGGCGCCGCTCGCCTATGTCGTGTACGCCGGCGAGCGGGCGGGCACGCTCGCCCGGCGTACCGCCGAGGAGCTGCGCAGCGCGGGACTCGCCGTCGTCACCAACGCCGGCGGCGGGAGCTTCAAGGCACAGATGAAGCGTGCCGATGCGAGCGGCGCCGAATTCGCGCTGATCGTCGGCGACGACGAAGCTGCGGCGGGAACCGTCGCAGTCAAGCCGCTGCGCGCGGATGCCTCGCAGGTCGGGGTACCCGCCGCGGCGATCGCAGCCTGGCTGCGCGAACGAATCGGTCGAACAGGGGATCGCGATGCCGGCGTATGACCACGAAGAGCAGGACCAGCTCGAAGAGCTCAAGGCATGGTGGGAGCGCTGGGGCGCGCCGATCACGATTGCCGTGGTCGTCGCCGCGATCGTCATCGTCGGCTATCAGGGCTGGCGCTGGTGGGACGCGCGGCACACGCTCGAGGCCTCCGCGCTCTACGCCGCGGTCGACGCCGCGTCCACCGCCAAGGACGTGGCGAAGGCGAAGGACGCCGTCGCCGACCTCACCGACCGCTACGCGCGAACCGGCTACGCCGCGCGCGCCGAGCTCGTCTACGCGAAGATGCTCTACGATGCCGGCGACCACAAGGCTGCGCTGACGCAGCTCGGCTGGGCGCTCGATCACGCATCGGATGATGCGCTGAAGGCGATCGCACGCTACCGCATCGCGCAGATCCACGTCGACGACGCGCAGTACGACGCCGCGCTCGCCGCGCTCGACGCCGCGCACCCCGCTGCCTTCGACGGCATGTACGCCGACCTTCGGGGCGACGCGCTCGCCGCAGCCGGCCGCAGCGCCGACGCGCGCAAGGCGTACCAGACCGCGCTCGCCAAGCTCGACGCGAAGTCACCGTATCGCAATTACGTGCAGTTGAAGCTCGACTCGCTGCCCGTCTCCGCGCAGGCGGCCGCACAGAACGCCGCGATCGCGCAGGGTGCCGCCGCGGCCGCACCCGCGGGCGCTGCGCCGCCCGCGCCCGCCAGCGCCGCGCCCGCGGCGCCCGCCACCTCCACCGCGGGCAAGCCATGACACGATCGACCGCCTTGCCGGGGCTCGCGGTCGCGCTCGCTGCGGCCGTGCTCGTCGCCGGCTGCAATAGCCTGTCGTCGGACTCCCTCACGCTGCCGACGATTCCGCCGCCTTCGTTCGACTGGCTGACCGGAGGCTCGAACAAGCCGGGGCCGCTGCCCGCGGTGACCACCCGCGCGACGGCGAGCGTCATCTGGCGCGCGGAGGTCGGCAAGGCCGGCCCGGGATTCGCGCCGGCGATCACTCCCGATGCCGTCTACGCCGCCGCGCAGGACGGCACGCTCGCGCGCTTCGACCCGGCGACCGGACGCACGGTGTGGCGCATCAACGCGGGACAGAAGCTCGAAGCGGGTCCCGGCGCGGGAGCATCGCTCGTCGTCGTCGGCACCGACAAGGGCAAGGTGCTCGCGTTCGACGGTGACGGCAAGCCCCGTTGGACGGGGCAGGTGTCGAGCGAGGTGATCTCGCCTCCGATCGTCGCCGGCGACGTCGTCGTCGTCCAGTCCGGCGACGGACGAATCTACGGGCTCGCCGGCGACACCGGCAAGACGCAGTGGGTCGATCCAAGGACGCTGCCGCCGCTCACCATCCGCAACAGCGCGGGGGGCATCGAGACGCGCGGAGGGGTGTTCATCGGCACCGCGGGCGGGAGGCTCATCGCGCTCGCCTCCGAGACCGGCGCGATCGGCTGGGACGGGACGGTCGCCGTGCCGAAGGGTTCGACCGAGCTCGACCGGATCGCCGACGTCACCAGCCTGCCGTTCATCGACGAGAACGAGGTCTGCGCCGCGGCCTATCAGGGCAGGATCGCCTGCTTCGATCTCGTCCGCGGCACGCTCCTGTGGACGCGCGACATCTCGAGCCTCGCCGGCATCAGCGGCGACACGTCGCGGATCTACGTCGTCGCCGCCGACGGCAGCGTACAGGCGCTCGACCGCTCGAACGGCGCATCGGTGTGGAAGCAGGACGCGCTCGCGAAGCGCCGGATCGGCGGACCGCAGGTGATCGGCGACGACGTTGCGGTGATCGACGTCGAAGGCTACCTGCACCTCATCGCGCGCTCCGACGGCCGCTACGTCGGCCGGCTCGCCACCGACGGCAGCGCGGCGACCGCCCAGCCGGCACGGTTCGGCGGCGGCATCCTGTGGCAATCGCGGAAGGGCGATCTCTACGCCGTCACCGCGAGGTGACGGCGCAGCCGCGCCGCCGTCTCTCGACGGACGGCGGAGGACGACAGCGATGCTCCCGACCATTGCCCTCGTCGGCCGGCCCAACGTCGGCAAGTCGACGCTCTTCAACCGGCTGACGAAGAGCCGCAACGCGCTCGTCGCCGACATTCCGGGCCTCACGCGCGACCGGCATTACGGCCGCGCGCGTGCCGGCGAGCGCGACTACCTCGTCGTCGACACCGGCGGCTTCGAGCCGGTCGCGACCTCGGGCATCCTGTTCGAGATGGCGAAGCAGACGCGCACGGCGATCGCCGAGTGCGACGCCGTCGTGTTCGTCGTCGATGCTCGCACGGGCCTGACGCCGCAGGACCGGACGATCGGCGAGCTCTTGCGCCGCTGCGGACGCCCGGTGATCGTCGCCGTGAACAAGGCCGAGGGGATGCCGCGCGAGCGCGCGACGGCCGAGTTCCACGAGCTCGCACTCGGCGAACCGTGGCCGGTGTCGGCGGCGCACGGCGAGAACGTCCGCGACCTCGTCGAGATCGCGCTCGACCGCTGCGCAATGCCCGCCGAATCGGCGCCGCCCGCGGCCGGCGACGCGAGCGACGCGGACGCCGCCACCGGCGGCCGGATCGTCGTGGCGATCGTCGGCCGGCCCAACGTCGGAAAGTCGACGCTCGTCAACGCGCTCGTCGGCGAGGAGCGCGTGATCGCGTTCGACGAGCCGGGCACGACGCGCGACTCGATCCGCCTCGACTTCGACGCGCGCGGACGCCGCTACACGCTGATCGACACCGCGGGCGTGCGCCGCCGCGCCAGGATCGACGGCACGATCGAGAAGTTCTCGGTGATCAAGACGCTGCAATCGATCGCCGATGCGCACGTGGTCGTCCTGCTGCTCGACGCCGTCGACGGGATCAGCGAGCAGGACGCTCACCTTGCGGGGCACGTGCTCGAGGCCGGACGCGCGCTCGTCGTCGCGATCAACAAGTGGGATGCCGCCTCGCGCGAGCAGCGCGAGGCCGTGCGAAGCGACATCGCGCGCAAGCTCGCGTTCGTCGACTTCGCACAGCAGCAGGCGATCTCCGCCCGCGCGCGCCAGGGGCTTGGCGAACTGCTCAACGCCGTCGACGCCGCGTACGCAGCGGCGATGGCGCGGCTGCCGACGCCGCGCCTGACGCGAACGCTGCAGCAGGCCGTGCTGCGCCAGCAGCCGCCGCGCGCGGGCATGGTGCGCCCGAAGCTCCGCTACGCCCACCAGGGCGGCATGAACCCGCCGATCGTCGTGATACACGGCTCGGCCTTGCGCCACGTCCCGGCCGCCTACCGGCGCTACCTGGAACATTTCTTCGCCGACGCGTTCCAACTGCGCGGCACCCCGCTTAGGATAGAATTCAGGACGGGTGCCAACCCTTGGGCGGACACTACCGCACGCCGCTAGCGCGACCCGTGCCACAGCGTGGCGAATCGCGCAGGCCCGCCGGCCGACTGCGCCGCGCGAGCCGGGTGCAAGACGCGGGACAATCGAGACGCGGAGCCGATCGATGAGCAACAAAGGGCAAATGCTACAAGACCCGTTCCTCAACACCCTGCGCAAGGAGCACGTGCAGGTCTCGATCTACCTGGTGAACGGAATCAAGCTCCAGGGCCAGATCGAGTCGTTCGACCAGTACGTCGTGCTGCTCAAGAACACCGTCACGCAGATGGTCTACAAGCACGCGATCTCCACCGTGGTCCCGTCGCGGCCGGTCGCGATGCCGCACCCGAATCACGGCCACGAAGCAGAATCCTGAGTTGCGCGGGCTCGCTGAACTCGCGACGCCCGCGGGCGCCTGAGCTTGTTCGAGCGTCCGGCAGGCGGTGACCGGGCGCTCGTCGTCGCGCTCGAAGTCGACGGCGAGCGCCGCTCCGGACGGCGCGAGGAGATCGCCGCGCTCGCCGCCTCGGCCGGAGCCACGGTCGTCGGCGAGCTCGGCGGACGCCGCGCGCGCCCCGATCCTGCCCTGTTCGCAGGCCGCGGCAAGGTCGAGGAAATCGCCGGCCGCAGGCGCGAGTCGGCGGCCGATCTCGTCATCTTCGATCACGCGCTCTCCGGCGTCCAGCAGCGCAACCTCGAGCGCGCACTCGAGTGCCGCGTCGTCGACCGCACGAGCCTCATCCTCGACATCTTCGCGCAGCGCGCGCGCAGCGCCGAAGGGAAGCTGCAGGTCGAGCTCGCGCAGCTGTCGCACATGGCGACGCGCCTCGTCGGAGGCTGGACCCACCTCGAGCGCCAGAAGGGCGGGATCGGCCTGCGCGGCCCGGGCGAGACCCAGCTCGAGACCGACCGGCGCCTGATCACGCACCGCGTGAAGCTGCTGCGCGAGAGGCTGCGCCGCGTCGCGACGCGGCGCTCGACGCAGAACCGCGCGCGCCAGCGCGCCGACCTTCGCACCATCGCGCTGATCGGCTACACCAACGCCGGCAAGTCGACGCTCTTCAACCGGCTGACCGGGGCCCGCGTCTATGCTGCCGACCAGCTCTTCGCGACACTCGACACCACGCTGCGCCGCGTGCACGCGCCGGGAGCGCAGCCGCTCGTGCTGTCGGACACGGTCGGCTTCATCCACGACCTGCCCCACGATCTCATCGCGGCCTTCGCGGCGACGCTCGCCGAGGCGGGCGAAGCCGATCTCCTGCTGCACGTCATCGACGCAAGCGCGCCCGACCGCGACCTGCAGGTCGCTGCCGTCCAGCGGCTGCTCACGGAGATCGGCGCCGCCGGGGTGCCGCAGATCAGGGTGCTCAACAAGTGCGACCTCGCCGGGCTCGAGGCGGGCCTGGAGCGCGACGGCTGTGGTACCATCTGCGCCGTTCGTGTCAGTGCCGCGACCGGCGCCGGGATCGACCTGCTGCGCGCCGCGCTGGCCGAACGCTTTCCGCTCGACTCCAACGTTCACGCAACGTCCACGACTGCGCCATCCGGCTGACCGGGGTCCGCGCAACTCGTCTTCGCCGCCCATGCAGAACACCTCGATGGCTCCGTCGTGTCGCTGAACGACCCGCAGTGGGGGAAGCGCGGCGGCGGTGGCCCGCCAGATCTCGACGAGATCTGGCGCAACGTCAACCGGCGAATGAGCGAACTCCTCGGCCGCAAGCCGCCGCAGGACCCGGGCGAAGGAGGAACTCCGACGGGCGGCGTCCCGCTCGCGGGACTCCTGTGGCTCGTCGCGCTCGTCATCGTGATCTGGGTCGCCAGCGGCTTCTACATCGTCGACGCGGGACGACGCGGCGTGGTGACACGCTTCGGCCGCTACACCGAGACGACGCAGCCGGGCCCGCGCTGGCACCTGCCGTGGCCGATCGAGGCCGTCCAGCTCGTCGACTTCTCGCAGGTCAAGACGATCGAGATCGGCTACCGCAACACCCCGAAGAACAAGATCGACGCGGAAGCGGTGATGCTGACCGAGGACGAGAACATCGTCGACATCGAGTTTGCGGTCCAGTACAACCTGAAGAGCGCCGAGGACTACGTCTTCAACAACCGCCGGCCCGACCAGATCGTGTCCTACGTCGCCGAATCGGCGATTCGCGAGGTGGTCGGCAAGAGCAAGATGGACTTCGCACTCTACGAGGGCCGCGAGCAGATCGCGAAGCAGACCGAGCAGCTGATGCAGCAGATGCTCGACCGCTACCGCACAGGCGTGTTCGTGCAGAAGGTGACCCTGCAGAACGTGCAGCCGCCCGACAAGGTGCAGGCCGCGTTCGACGATGCCGTCAAGGCGGGCCAGGACCGCGAGCGGCTGAAGAACGAGGGCCAGGCGTACGCCAACGACGTGGTGCCCCGGGCGCGCGGCGCAGCCGCGCGGCTGCTCGAGGAAGCCAACGGCTACGCGGCGGAGGTCGTGCAGCGCGCCGAAGGCGACACGCAGCGCTTCGACAAGGTGCTCGCCGAATACCGGAAGGCTCCCGGAGTCACCCGCGAGCGCCTCTACCTCGACACGATGCAGTCGGTGCTCGGCAGCACGAACAAGGTGATCATCGACCAGAAGAGCGGTGGAAACCTCCTCTATCTCCCCCTCGACAAGCTGATCGAGAAGGCGGCCGCGGCTCCGGCGGGACCGGAGCCTTCGCCGAGCCCGGCGACGACGCGGAGCCCTGCGCCCGCCACGAGCTCGCCCGACAGCGGCGCCGGCTTCGACCCGTCGCGCTCGCGCGAAGCGCTGCGCAACCGCGAGGGGCGCTGATCCGATGAAGCTGACGCTCCCCGCCATCGCCGCCGTCGTCGCCGTGCTGTTCGTCGCGTCGCAATCGATCTACACGGTCGACCAGCGCAAGTACGCGATCAAGTTCCAGCTCGGCGAGATCGTCGAGACGCAGTCGCAGGCCGGCCTCTACTTCAAGTGGCCGTTCATCCAGAACGTCAAGTACTACGACAAGGTCAACCTGACGCTCGACAACCCCGAGCCCGACCGGATGACGACCTCCGAGAAGAAGCCGCTCCTCGTCGACTTCTTCGTGCTGTGGAGGATCACCGACGTCCGCCAGTACTACGTGTCGGTGCAGGGCGACGAGGAGGCGGCACGGCGCAGGCTCGCGCAGACGGTGCGGGCGAATCTCGCCGAGGAATTCAACAAGCACGACGTCCATGAGGCGATCGCTTCCGCGCGCGACAAGATCACCTCGATCACCCAGCAGAAGGCGAACGTCGACGCGAAGTCGATCGGCGTCGAGGTCGTCGACGTGCGCCTGCGCCGCGTCGAGCTCCCCCCCGACGTCACCAGCCCGGTCTATCAGCGGATGGAGTCCGAGCGGCGCCGCGTCGCCAACGAGTTGCGTTCGACGGGCGCGGCCGAATCCGAGCAGATCCGCGCCGACGCCGATCGCCAGCGCCAGGTAATTCTCGCCGACGCCTACCACCAGGCGCAGAAGATCAAGGGTGACGGCGACGGCAAGGCTTCGCTGATCTACGGGCAGGAGTACAGCAAGGATCCCGAGTTCTATTCGTTCTACCGCAGCCTCGACGCGTACAAGGCGACGCTGCAGGGCCGCCACGACTTGCTGGTGCTCGACCCCAGCTCGCAGTTTTTCCAGTACTTCAAGCAGGACGGCATCGCAAAATCGCCCGCCGGCGCCCGGGCCAGGTAGGCCCGCGGCGCGGGGGACCGACGGGGGGCGCGTGTCTGGGACACTGTGGACCGCACTGGCGCTTGTCCTGGTCCTCGAGGGGCTGCTGCCGTTCGTCGCGCCGCGCCTTTGGCGCGACAGCTTCAGGCGCCTCACCGAGCTCACCGACGGCCAGCTCCGCTTCGTCGGCATGATCTCGATCGGCATCGGGCTCATCGGCCTCTATCTGACCGGCAATGCATAAGTGGCTTCTCCCTGACGCGATCGACGACCTCCTCCCGGACGAGGCGATCGTCGTCGAGCGGCTGCGCCGCGTCCTGCTCGATCACTTCGGCGGCGCCGGGTACCGCCTCGTGCGCCCGCCGCTCGTCGAGCATCTCGAGTCGCTGCTGACCGGAAGCGGCCGCGACCTCGAGTTGCAGACGTTCAAGGTCGTCGATCCGCTGTCGGGGCGCCTTCTCGGAGTGCGTGCCGACATCACGCCGCAGGTGGCGCGCATCGACGCCCACCTCCTGAACGAGCCGGGGCCGACGCGCCTCTGCTATGCCGGGAGCGTGCTGCGCACGGCCGCGGACGGGCCGGGTGCAACGCGCGAAGTCATGCAGGTCGGAGCCGAGCTCTTCGGCGTTGCGGGCATCGAAGCCGATCGCGAGGTGCTGAACCTCCTCGCGTCGGCGCTCGCCGCCGCAGGCGTCGTTCGCGTCCACCTCGACCTTGGTCACGTCGGCATCTATCGCGCGCTCGCCGCCGGTGCGGGCCTGTCGGGCGACGGCGAGAGCGAAGAGATCTTCGACGCGCTGCGGCTGAAGGACCGGCCGGCGGTCACCGAGCTGACGGCGCGGCTGCCGCGCGCCTGGGGCAATGCGCTCGCCGCGCTGACGACGCTCTACGGACCGTCGACCGAGATACTGCCCGCCGCGCGGCGCGTGCTCCCCGACATCCCGGCCATCGCCAACGCGCTCGCGGCACTCGACGACCTCGCGGCGTCGGCGGCGCAGTACGTGGATGCGCTGCACGTCGATCTCGGCGACGTGCGCGGCTATCATTACCACAATGGCGTGATCTTCTCGGCCTATGCGTCGGGCTCGCCGGTTGCCGTCGGGAACGGGGGACGCTACGACGGCATCGGCCGGGCGTTCGGGCGCGCGCGGCCGGCAACCGGCTTCACGCTTTATCTGCGCCAGCTGACCGACCTCGTCGCCGGCGCCTGAACCTCTGACACGCGACGCACGGGGCACATGGGCAAGAACGTAGTCGTCATCGGAGCGCAGTGGGGCGACGAAGGCAAGGGCAAGGTCGTCGACTGGCTGACCGAGAACGCCCAGGGGGTGGTCCGCTTCCAGGGCGGCCACAACGCCGGCCACACGCTGGTGATCGGCGGCAAGCGCACGGTGCTCCGCCTGATTCCTTCGGGCGTGCTGCGCCGCGACGTCGCGATCCTGATCGGCAACGGCGTCGTGCTGTCGCCCTCCGCGCTCATGCAGGAGATCGGCGAGCTCGAGGCCGCCGGCGTGGAGGTCCGCCCGCGCCTCTCGATATCGCCCGCGTGCCCGCTGGTGCTGCCGATCCATGAGGCGCTCGACCGCGCGCGCGAGGCGGCGCTCGGCGACACGCTGAAGATCGGCACCACCGGGCGCGGCATCGGCCCCGCCTACGAGGACAAGATCGCGCGGCGCGCGCTGCGCGTGCAGGACCTCGCCGATCCCGAACGCTTCGCATCGAAGCTCGAGCGCCTGCTCGACCTGCACAACTTCACCCTCGCCCACTACTACAAGTGCGCGCCGCTGCCGTTCGCCCCGATGCGCGACCAGACGCTCGCGTTCGCCGAGGCCGTCACGCCGATGGTGACCGACGTCGCCGCGGCGATCCAGCGCGCGCGTGCGCGCGGCGATTCGCTGCTGTTCGAAGGCGCGCAGGGGGCGCTCCTCGACATCGACCACGGCACCTACCCGTACGTGACGAGCTCGAACTGCCTCGCCGGGGCCGCCGCGACCGGAGCCGGAATCGGCCCGCAGCTGCTCGACTACGTGCTCGGCATCGTCAAGGCGTACACGACGCGAGTCGGCACCGGGCCGTTTCCAACCGAGCTCACCGATGCGACCGGGCAGGCGCTCGCGAAGCGCGGCAACGAGTTCGGCTCGGTTACCGGGCGGCCGCGCCGCTGCGGCTGGATCGACATTCCGATGCTTGCGCGCTCGCTCCAGTTGAACGGCGTCGACGGGCTGTGCATCACCAAGCTCGACGTGCTCGACGGCTTCGACGAGATCCGCGTCTGCACGCACTACAACGTCGACGGAGCGGTCGCCACGCTGATGCCGAGCGGCGCCGACGCCGTCGCGCGCTGCCGGCCCGTCTACGAGACCCTTCCCGGATGGAGCGAGAGCACGGTCGGCGCGCGGAGCTTCGCCGCGCTCCCGGCCGCGGCGCGCGCGTATCTCGAACGCATCGAGGCGCTCACCGGCGTGCCGATCGCCATGGTGTCGACGGGACCCGACCGCGACGAGACGATCCTCGTTCACCACCCGTTCAGCTGAGCGCAAGGCTGCGCAGGGAGGCGCCCTTTGAGCCTGCACGTCGACTGGCACCAGTACCATCGATGCGTCGAGCGTCTCGCGCTCACCGTCTACGAGTCGGATTTCCGGTTCGACCAGATCATCTGCATCGCGCGCGGGGGCTTGCGCGTCGGCGACGTGCTGTCGCGGATCTTCGATCAGCCGCTCGCGATCCTGTCGACGCACTCGTATGCCGCCGAAGGCGGAACGATCCGCGGCGAGCTGGTGATCGCCGAGCACATGACGATGACGCGGCCGCGCCTGGGCTCGCGCGTGCTGCTCGTCGACGACATGGTGGACTCCGGCCACACGCTCGCCGCCGTGCACGCCGAGCTGCCGCGCCGCTTCCCGCACATCGTCGAGCTGCGTACCGCCGTGCTGTGGTGGAAGGCGAGGTCGGTGTTCAGGCCCGACTACTGCGTCGACTACCTCGCCGACAGCCCGTGGATCCGCCAGCCGTTCGAGGTGTACGACAGCCTCGATCCGGCGATGCTGCGCGAGCGGCTCGCCGCCCCTGCATGAGGACGCGGCGACTTCACCACCGCCGACCGCGGGGCTCCGGGTGCCCGGCATCGCGAAGGGGCTAGACGCGCACCTGCGGCCACACCGCGCCGCGTCGGACCGCCGTCGCATGCTATGCTCGACGCCGCTCCACGGGTGCCGCCGCCGATCGGCGCTGCTTGGGCAATCACGGTCGGCCGGTCAGCGTGCCCGTGAACGCGCGGCCGCTGCCTGCCCCGAAGATCCGCTGCGCTCATCCGAACGCCCGCGCGAGCGCACGAGCGAGCTAAACACCGATTGGTGCCCAGAAGAGGACTCGAACCTCCACAGTGTTGCCACCGCCAGGACCTGAACCTGGTGCGTCTACCAATTCCGCCATCTGGGCAGGCGTGACGACTCGAACCGCGCATTTTAATTTTATCGAATATCCTTGTCAAAAAGCATACCCATTCGCCGCCGTGCTGCGACGACCCCGCGTGCGCCCCACGCGCGCGGCTCCGGCGCACGATCGCGAGTCGCGCCATCGCGCCGGACGAACAGCCGTCGCGGCGACGCGCTCTCGAGCGACACCCTTCTCGACGCGCTGATCGTCGCAGGTGAGCCGCTGACGCCCGCCGAGCTCGCTGCGAGACTCGGTGTCAGCGGCCGCTCGAAGCGCGCGCTCGATGCGCCGCTCGCCGAGCTCGAGCGTGCCGGCCGGCTCTTCGTCAACCGCAAGGGCGAGCTTTGCGTCGCAGCGAAGCTCGACCTCGTCACCGGAACGGTCCAGGGTCACCCGGACGGATTCGGCTTCCTCGTCCCGGACATCGGAGGCGACGACCTCTTCCTGCCGCCATCCGAGATGCGCAAGGTGCTGCACGGCGACCGCGCGAGCGCGAAAGCCGTCGGCATCGACCGGCGCGGGCGCCCGGAAGGCGAGATCGTCGAGGTGCTGCAGCGGGCCAACCTGAGGATCGTCGGCAGGCTTCACGAGGAGCGCGGCGTGTGGTTCGTCGAGGCGGAGAACCGGCGCATCAGCCAGGATCTCGTCGTGCCGCCGGCCGAGCGCGGCGATGCCGCGCGCGGACAGGTCGTCGTCGCGGAGATCCTCGAGCAGCCGAGCGCGCAGCGCGAAGCGATCGCTCGCGTGGTCGAGGTCCTCGGCAACGCCACCGATCCGGGCATCGAGATCGAGATTGCGCTGCGCAAGCACGCATTGCCCTTCGAATGGAGCACGGCTGCCGCGCGCCTTGCGGAGAAGCTCCCTGATGCAGTGAGGCCTGCGGATCACCGCGGCCGGCGCGACCTCACGGGACTGTCCCTCGTCACCATCGACGGCGAGAACGCACGCGACTTCGACGACGCCGTGTACTGCGAGCCGGCAGGCCGCATGTACCGCCTCGTCGTCGCGATCGCCGACGTGTCGCACTACGTCAAGGACGGCGATGCGCTCGACGCCGACGCGCGCGAGCGCGGCACGTCGGTGTACTTTCCGCGCCGCGTGATCCCGATGCTGCCCGAGGCGCTCTCGAACGAGCTCTGCTCGCTGAAGCCCGACGTCGACCGGCTCTGCGTCGCCTGCGACATGCAAATCGACGCCGACGGGACGATCGCGTCGTACGCGTTCTACCCGGCGCTCATGCACTCGCGCGCCAGGCTCACCTATACCGAGGTGCATCGCTGGCTCACCGAGCGTCCGGCCGAGCGCGCGCGCCTGCCGCGCGCGGTCGAGGCGAGCCTCGGCCATCTCGGCCACGTCTACCGCGCGCTCCTCGCCGCGCGCGGGCGCCGCGGAGCGATCGACTTCGACACCGCGGAGCTCGAGATCGCGTTCGACGAGGCCGGACGGATCGACCGCATCTTCCCGTCGCCGCGCAACGACGCCCACCGGCTGATCGAGGAATGCATGCTCGCGGCGAACGTCTGCGCCGCGTCGTTCCTCGAAGAGCGCGGACACCCCGCGCTCTACCGCGTGCACGAAGGCCCGCCCGCGGACAAGCTCGCCGCCCTGCGCGAGTTCCTCGCGACGTCGGGCCTCGTGCTGGCCGGCGGCGATGCGCCGCAGGCCGGCGACTACGCCGCGCTGATGGCGAGAATCGGCGAGCGCCCCGATCGCGCACTGTTCGAGACGGTGCTGCTGCGCTCGCTGTCGCAGGCGCGCTACAGCCCGGACAACGTCGGCCACTTCGGCCTCGCGTACGAGCGCTACGCGCACTTCACGTCGCCGATCCGGCGCTACCCGGACCTCCTCGTCCACCGCGCGCTGAAGGCGGCGCTGGCAGGCAAGAGCTATGCGCCGAAGGGGCTGTCGCTCGCCGAGCTCGGCGTCCACTGCTCGATGACCGAGCGGCGTGCCGACGAGGCGTCGCGCGACGTGCTGCAGTGGCTGAAGTGCCACTACATGCAGGATCGCGTCGGCGAAGTCTTCGCGGGAACGATCAGCGGCGTCGCGAGCTTCGGGATCTTCGTCACGCTCGACGGCCTCGCGATCGACGGCCTCGTGCACGTGACCGACCTGCCGCGCGACTACTTCCACTTCGACTCCGCGAGGCACGCCCTCGTCGGCGAGCGCAGCGGCCGCGTGTTCCAGCTCGCCGGGCGCGTGCAGGTGCGCATCGCCCGCGTCGACCTCGAGCAGGCGAAGATCGATTTCACGCTCGATGACGGACGGCGCTGATCTCGTCGTCCAGGCGCCGTATCTGGCGCCCGAGGATGTCGACCTCCTGCGCGCACTCGCCGGGGCATCCGACGTCGTTCCCCTCGATCGCGCGCACTGTGCGGCGTTCAGGCTCGTCGCGCCGCGGGAGCTCGGCGGCGTCACCGAGGCGCTCGCCGCCGTCGGCTGCGACTGGGCGCTCGTGCCGCGCGCGCGTACGCTCGAGCGCCTGCGGCTCGTCGCGATGGACATGGACTCGACCTTGATCACGATCGAGTGCATCGACGAGATCGCCGCGGCGCGCGGAATCAAGCCCGAGGTCGCGGCGATCACCGCCGCGGCGATGCGCGGCGAGATCGACTTCCGCGAAAGCCTCGTGCGCCGCGTCGCGCTGCTCGAGGGCCTGCCGGTGGAGACGCTGCAGCGCGTGTACGACGAACGCCTGCAGCTTTCACCGGGAGCTGCACGGCTGTTCGAATCGCTGCGCGCGCGCGGGGTCGAGACGCTGCTCGCCTCGGGGGGCTTCACCTTCTTCACCGACCGCCTGCAGGCAGCGCTGTCGATCGACTGGACGATCGCCAACGAGATCGAAGTGACGGCGGGCAGGCTCACCGGGCGCGTCGCGGGCACGATCGTCGATGCCGCGGCCAAAGCCGCGCTGATCGCGGCCCGCGCACAGCGCCTGCGAGGCGACGACGGGCTCGTCGCGGTGATCGGCGACGGTGCGAACGACCTGCCGATGTTCGCCGCCGCCGACGTCGCGGTCGCGTGGAGGGCGAAGCCAGCCGTGCGTGCGCGGGCAACGCACGCGATCGATCACTGCGGGCTCGACGCGGTGCTGAACCTCTTCGCCTGACCGCGGCGGGTCAGGCTAGACGTTGAACGACTGCCCGCAGCCGCACTGGTCCTTCACGTTCGGATTGTTGAACGTGAAGCGCTCGTTCAGCCCTTCCTTCGCGAAGTCGAGCTCGATGCCTTCGACGAACGGAAGGCTCTTCGCGTCGACGAGCACGCGCACGCCGTGCGACTCGAACTGCATGTCGTCGGAGCGGATCTCGTCGGCGTACTCGACGTTGTAGGCGAAGCCCGAGCAGCCGGACGTGCGGACGCCGAGCCGCAGGCCCACGCCCTTTCCGCGACGGGCGAGGTGCGCGGCGACGTGGCGCGCCGCGGATTCGGTGAGGGTGATCGACATCGTGGGCAATCCGGTTGCGACCGAGCGTGCATTGTACCGCCGCCGCGGCGACTGCCTACACCGCTGCAGCCGGCTCCCGCGGGTGAGCGTCGCCGCCCATCTTCTCCGCGTGCGCGCCCCCTTCTCGCGGTGACGCATGGATTGCCGTGGTGCCGGCCTCGTCCGATCGGCGCACGAGATCGGCCAGCGTCACCGACTGCAGGTAGCCGAGGATGTGGGCGTCGAGGCCCGCCCACAGCCGGTGCGTCGGCATGCAGCGATCGTCGGTGCAATGGTCTTCGCCGCCCCGTGGCGTCGCGTCGATCGGCGCGTCCACCGCAGCGATGACGTCGGCGACGCTTATCGCCGCGCTGTCGCGGGCCAGGCGATAGCCTCCGCCCGGACCGCGCACGCTGTCGACGAGGCCGTGGCGGCGCAGCTTGCCGAAGAGCTGCTCGAGATAGGAAAGCGAGATCTTCTGCCGCCCCGAGATCGTCGCCAGGGTGACGGGAGCGGACCCGCCGTGCAGCGCCACGTCGAGCATCGCCGTCACCGCGAAGCGCCCTTTCGTCGTCAGGCGCATCGACACCCCCCCGCCGCCGGCGGGGACACGATCTCGAAACGTGATCGATTCGATCGCATACCTGACCGGATTAGTCAGGTCAGGCGAAGGCAAAGTTCATTCGAGCATCTTGTTGATCCCGCTCGGGTCGAAGGCTTCTCCGACGGTCTTGTCGGCGTCGCATTCGACGCCCCCGCGCCGCAACTGCTCGACGAGTTGCGCGAAACGCTCGTCGACCGCCGAAGCGTGGTCGAGGAGCTTGTGAATGGCGTCGGCGAGCGGATCGTCGGCGCCGCGGGTCACCGCGTAGGCGGAGAAGCCGAGCTTGGTCGCCTGCGCCTCGCGGCGCTCGTGGTCGTCGCCGCCAACCGCCCTGGCAGGGATGCCTACAACCGTCGTTCCGCGAGGAACATCCTTGATCACGACGGCATTTGACCCGATTCTGGCCTCATCTCCAACGATTATCGGCCCAAGTACCTTTGCGCCGGCGCCGATGACCACGCCCCGGCCGAGGGTCGGATGACGCTTTCCCTTGTTCCACGAGGTGCCTCCCAGCGTGACGCCGTGGTAGAGCGTGGTGTCATCGCCGATCTCGGCCGTCTCGCCGATCACGATGCCCATGCCGTGGTCGATGAACACGCGACGTCCGATGACCGCGCCCGGATGGATCTCGATGCCGGTCGCAAAGCGGCTCCAGTGAGCGAGCCAGCGCGCGAGCCAGCGGAATCCCGCGGTCCACAGCCGGTGCACGATCGCACGGTGCCAGACGAGCGCGTGCAGGCCCGGATAGCACGTCAGGACCTCCCACGTGGTCCGCGCCGCGGGGTCGCGGTCGAAGACGACCCGGATGTCCTCGCGAAGTCGTTCGAGCATCGGGGCATTATGCCAGCCGGGCGCATCCATCCCGCCGAGCCGCCGGCGCGGCGGGCTCGCTGCCCCGTACCCGCGGCTCGTCCGGTGCGCGTCGGAACGCCCGGTCAGCGCAGCAGGATGGCAGCGATGAGCGTGCCCACGAGGACGACGATGAGCACCGCGAAATGGAGCGCGCTGACGAGCGCCGCACGTCCGATCACGCCGCTCCAGCGGCCGCCGTACACCTTCTTCATCGACACCAGCGCGTAGAAACACGCCCAGAGGAACAGCGGGAGCCGCAGCCAGCCGGGGGCGACGGCATACAGCATCGCCAGCGCGAACATGAACGCGTGCACGTACGCGCTGAACACCAGGTGCGCGGCGTAGCGGTGCGGGCGACCGGGATAGCGTCGCGCGCGTCCGGCGTAGGCGAACTTCAGCAGCAGCGCGAACACCGGCAGCAGCGCAATCACGGCGTACTGGCCGAAACGGAAGAGACCGGTCGAGATCTGCCTGCGCTTCTCGGCCTGCGTTAGGGCGTTGTAGCGGTCGATGTCGCGGTACAGCGGGGCGAGCCACCCCGACCTCGGCGCTCCGAGATCGATGTCGAGGTCGGAGTTGATGTCGAACCCGCGCCGGGCCGGCGCCTGGCGCTGCGGTGACGCCGTGCTGCCCGGCACAGCGACATCGTCGCCTCGAATCATCTCGATCGACGGATCGTGGTTGCCGAGGCGCAGCACCGCGAACATCGCGAGCGACAGCACCAGGAAGAGCCGCCCCGGCCGGATGTAGCGTCGCCTGCGCCCGGCAAGATATTCACGGGTGAGGAAGCCGGGGCGGAACATCAGGTCGCGCAGCGTGCGAACGGTGCGGCCGTCGAGCGCGACGTAGCGCCCGGCCGCGTCGCGCATGAACGCACGCACGGTCGGCAGCTCGATTCGCGTCTCCTGCCCGCAGCTCGGACAGTAGGCTCCGGGCGCCGCGGCGCCGCAGTTCGCGCAGCATCGCGCCGAAGCGAAGGATGGCGTCGCGTCGCTCATCGTTTCGCCTGCGGCGGTGAAAGGTCGACGGGGGCGCCAGCCGTCGCGTCGGGGCCGCCGCGATCGTCCGCCCGGAGGCGCAGGTCGACGCGCGCAAGGATGCCGCGCAGGATGTTGACTTCCTCGCGCTCGAGTCCCGTACGACCAAAGAGCCGCCGCAGGCGTTGCCGCAGCCGCCGCGGGCGCTGCGGATCGAGGAACCCCAGCGCGATCAGCGTGCGCTGCGCGTGCGCGTAGAGCGCCTCGATCTCCTCGTGGCCCGCCGCGGCGAACCTGCGAGGCGATGCGGGATCGGGGTCACGCCGCGCGGCCGCGGCCGCCCGGACCTCCCACGCGACGACCTGCACTGCCGCGGCGAGATTGAGCGACGGATAGGCGGGATTGGCGGGGATGCTCGCGGCGAGCGCGCAGCGCGCGAGCTCGTCGTTGGTGAGTCCGGACATCTCGCTGCCGAACACGAGTGCGACCTCGGTGGCTTCGGCGGCGGCGACCGCCTCGCGCGCCGCATCCGGGAGCCAGGCGGTTCGTCCGGCGAAGTGCCGCGGTCGCGCCGAGAACCCGACCGAGAACTGCGTGCCGGCAAGCGCCTCGTCGAGGGTGGCGGCCACGCGGGCGGCGTCGAGCACCGCCGCTGCACCCGATGCGACCGCGGTCGCCTCCTCGCTCGGGAAGTGCGCGGGAGCGACCAGCACGAGGCGGGTCAGCCCCATCGTCATCATCGCCCGGGCGGCGGCGCCGATGTTGGCGGGAAGGCTTGGCCGCACGAGCACCGCGCGAATCCGGGCGAGCGCCGGCGCGCTCGCCGCGAGCGTCGCCGCGATGCTCGCGCGCGCGTGCGCGTAGCGAGGCGAGCCCTCGTTCATCGTGGATACACGGGCCCGGCGGGCGCAGCGCCGGGCCGCCCCTGTAGAATGACGAAGGGCCGCATTCTGTCACGTGGCGACGCAGCGCGCAGCGACCATTTCCATGCATCCGATGCTGACCACGGCAGTGAAGGCGGCGCGCCGCGCCGGCAACATCATCATCCGCGGCTCGCGCGAGCTCGACCTGCTCACCGTCACCCGCAAGGGCCCGAAGGACTTCGTGAGCGAGGTCGATCGCGCCGCCGAGGCGGCGATCGTCGACACGCTGCACGCCGTCTACCCCGAGCACGCGATCCTCGCCGAGGAAGGGACGGCGCGCGATCGCAACCGCGATGCCGAGAACGTCTGGATCATCGACCCGCTCGACGGCACCACCAACTTCCTGCACGGCTTCCCGCAGTATTGCGTGTCGATCGCGCTCGCGCACCGCGGGGTGATCACTCAGGGCGTCGTCTACGACCCGGTGCGCAACGACCTGTTCACCGCGACGCGCGGCCGCGGTGCCTTCCTCAACGACCGGCGCATCCGCGTGTCGCGCCGCACGCATCTGCGCGAGTGCCTGATCGGCACCGGCTTCCCGTATCGGGACGGCAGCGACCTCGACACCTGGCTGCAGATGGTGCGCGCGATGGTCCAGCAGAGCGCCGGCTTGCGCAGGCCCGGCGCCGCCGCCCTCGACCTCGCCTACGTCGCCGCCGGCTTCTATGACGGATTCTTCGAGTTCGGGCTGCATGCGTGGGACGTCGCCGCGGGAAGCCTCCTGATCCTCGAAGCCGGCGGCCTGATCGGCGACTTCTCCGGCGAGGGCGATTACCTCCACGGCGGGCAGGTGATTGCCGCGACCCCGAAGGTGTTCGCGCAGATGGTGAGCGCGCTCGCGCCGTGGACTGCGGCCCTCGCCCGCGGCCCGGACGCGGGCGACGCCGCGGTCAGCCGCGTTTCCCCCGCTGCGTGACTTCGACCGTCGACGGCAGCGGCGGCGGTATCATCGCGCCGTGCTCCCCCGCAATCGCTGGTTCGTCGTCTGCGCGCTCGTCTACGCGCTCGCCGGAGGTGCGCTCGGCCTCGCGTGGCTCGCGGCGCCCGGCGCGCTGCCCGCGCTGGCACCGCGCGCGCACGCCCACCTGATGCTGGTCGGCTTCGTCGGCATGATGGTGTTCGGCATCGGACTGCACATCCTTCCGCGGTTCACCGGTCATCCGCTGTTCTCCGAGCGCATGGCCGACGCCCAGTTCGCGTTCGCCAATCTCGGGCTGCTCCTGATGGTCGCCGGCTGGCTCGCGGGCCTGGCCCTGCCCGCCACCGTGGGCGGCGCCCTCGTGTGGGCGGCTTTCCTGATGTTCGCAATCAACGCCGTGGCAACGGTGCGCCCCTGGGCGCGCCGCGGCTAGCGGCCTTCGCCAATGGTCGAATACTCCGGTTGTGAGCTTCCCGAAGATCTCTGGTACGACCTCGACTACCTGTGGGCGCGGCCGGGCGACGATGGCACCTTCACGCTCGGCATGACCGACCCCGCGCAGACGATGGCGGGCCGCGTCGTCGCGGCGACCTTTCGCAAGGTCGGCTCGCATCGCACGGCGGGACGCAGCGTCGCGACCCTCGAGTCGGGCAAGTGGGTGGGCGGCGTGCCGTGTCCGTTCGATGCGACCCTCGAGCAGGTGAATCCCGCCGTCGTCGCCGAGCCCGGCCTCGTCAACGTGGCGCCGTACACCGACGCCTGGCTCGTCGTCGTGCGCCCCGACAATCTCGAAGCCGCGTACGCCCGCCTGACTCGCGGGCCGCAGGCGATCGATGCGCTGAAGGCGTGGATCGACAAGTACCGGCTGCAGTGCATGCGCTGCACGCAGTGATTCCAGCCGATTCGCACAGCCGGGGGGCGCGATGACGATGCGCGTGCAACTCCTCACCTCGGAGTGGTGCGCGCCGTGCCGCGACGCAGAGGAGGTCTGGCGCGCAGTCGCGGGCCGGCGCGACATCGCCTTCGAGGTCCTCGACGTCGCGCAGCCGGAGGGGCGCTCGATCGTCTCGCGGCTCGGTGTGCGCACGATTCCTTCGACGGTGATCGACGGCGCGCTGAGCCACATCGGCGTGCCGTCCCCCTCGGAAGCGGCCGCGCTCGTCGCAGCCGCGCCGGAGCGCAGCGCCGGTCCGGCCACCGAGCACTACGTCGGGATGAGCCTCGAAGCGACCTCGGCGTGGTCGGTCGCTTCGGCGGTCTGCTATCTCGCGCTCGCCGGAGCGGCGCTCGTGTTCGGCGGCGGCCTCGACGGCGACCCGCCGTGGCGCACCGCGGCGCTGCACGTCTACGGCATGGGCTTCGTCGCCTTCGTCGTGCTCGGTCTCGGCGAGCATCTGCTGCCGCGCTTCACCGGCGCGCCGATCCGCGGCGGCGCCAGTGCGTGGTGGCAGTTCGGGCTCGTTCATGCCGCGACCCTCCTGATCGCGGCCGGCGCGCTCGCCGGCGCGCGGTCGGTCGAGGCGGCGGGAGGCGGCGCCGGCCTCGGTGCGTTCGCACTGTTCGCGTGGCGGCTGCTGCCGGTGCTGCGTGCGCGGCCGCAGACGAACCCTGACGCCGCCGCGACGAACGCGTTCCCGGGCCCGTAACGCCGGGGTAGCGCGTCAGCGTGCGGAGGCGGTCGCCGCCTGACGAGCGGGCGCCGCTGCGCCCGGATCGCCAGCGTGACGCCGATCCCGCCGCTGGCGATAATGCGCTATCATTATCAGCATGTCGACCCGGCGCAGGAGGACGTCGTCGCAGGGACTGGCGCCCCGCAGCAGCGTCCGCCGCGAGGCGATCGCGACCGTGGTCGCCGCGGCGCGGCGGCCACTCTCGCCAGCCGAAATCCTGTCGGCTGCGCGCGGCAGGATACCGGGGATCGGAATCGCCACCGTCTATCGCAACGTCAAGTCGCTCGTCGCGGCCGGGGTGATCCGCCCCGTCGCGCTGCCCGGCGAGCCGACGCGCTTCGAGGCGAGCGGCATCGAGCACCACCACCACTTTCAGTGCACCGAGTGCCGGCGCGTCTACGACATCGCCGGCTGCCCACGCGCGCTGCGGCACCTCGCGCCTCCGGGCTTCGTCGTCCATGACCACAGCCTGACGCTCTACGGCCGCTGCCCCGAATGCGCTTCGAACCGGCGCGACGGCGCGGCGCACCGATCCGGCCGGGCCGCGCGCGCGCCGGTGATCGAGTGACGGCGACTCTCCTTTCGTTCGCAGCGTTCGCAGCGACGCTCGGCGGCGGAGCGTTCGCGCTTCACTTCAGGGCGTCGATTCACTTCATCCTGGCCTTCACGGCCGGCGTGCTCCTGGGTGTCGTCGCGTTCGACCTCCTGCCGGAGATCGCCGGGCTCGCGGGCCGGCTCGAAGTGTCGATGACCGGCGCGATGATCGCCATGGTGGCGGGCTTCCTCGTGTTCCACGGCATCGAGAAGTTCATCCTCGTCCACCACGGCCACGAGCGCTATTACGCGGCGCATCGCCATCCAGCCGTCGGCGTGCTCTCCGCCCTCGCGCTCGTCGGCCACAGCTTCATGGACGGTGTCGCCATCGGCCTCGGGTTCCAGGTCTCGCCGGCGGTGGGGATCGCAGTCGCGCTCGCAGTCGTCGGCCACGATTTCTGCGACGGCATGAACACGGTCGGCCTGATGCTCGTTCATCGCAATACGCCGCGGCGCTCGATTGCGATGCTCGTGCTCGACGCGATTGCGCCGGTGCTCGGTGCGCTCGCGACGCTTGCGTTCTCGATGCCGCCCCTTGCGCTGATGCTCTACCTCGGCTTCTTCGCCGGCTTCCTCCTCTACATCGGCGCGGCCGACGTCCTTCCCGAAGCGCATTCGCATGCAGCCCCGGGAACCGCCGGCACCCTGATCGCGCTCACCACCGCCGGTGCTGCGTTCATCTTCGGGGTCGTCGGCATGATCGGCTAGGGAAGCCCTGCGAAACGGGAACGGACCCTGTGTCAGCGATCGGCAGCGCTGGGAAGCGGCGGGGATGCTCCGGCGCGCGAGTTCGACCGTGAAGGCCGAGGGAGCGGGGTACCGTGACGGGCTCGAACACCGGCTGCGTTTCGCAGCCGAACTCGCGCGTCACGGTACCCCGCTCCCTTGGCCTCTACGGTCGGTGTAGAGCGCACCGGAGCATCCCCACCGCTCGACCCGGCGCTGCCGATCGCTGACACAGGGTCCGTTCCCGTTTCGCAGAGCTTCCCTAGCGATCGGCCGGCGATCGCACGCCAGCGCCGGCGCTGCTACCTGCGAAAGCCGAGTGCCGCGAGCGCCGCGCGAACGTCGCGATCGGCGAGCACGTCGCGAAAGAGCCGCACCGGAGCGCGCTCGAGCCTCGCGGTCGGAACGACGAAGTCGTAGCGCTCCTCCTGGAGCGCGATGAAGTCGAGCCCGTAGTCGCGCGCGACCGTGTCGATCGCCACACCCCAGTCGGCGCGGCGCTGGCTCACCGCCGCTGCGACCGCGTTGTGCGACCGCGTCTGCACTGCGTAGCCTGGCGGACGCCGCCCGTCGAGCAGGCCGTCGACGAGAATGCGCGTACCGCTGCCGGAGTTGCGATTGACGAGCACGCACAGTGGATCGGCGAGGGCTGCGGCAACCGCCGCAGCTGCGCTCTTGCCGGCGAAGCGCGAGTCCCCCCGCCGGTGCACGATGCCCTGCATGCGCCCGTACCCGGGCAGCAGGGTCAGCGACTCGGTCATCAGGTGGCGGTTGTATTCGCCGGTCGCCGGATCCATCAGGTGGATGCCGGCGACGTCGCACTCGCCGCGCTTCGCGGCGGCGAGCCCGCCCATGCTGCCGACGTACATCGTCTTCGTCTCGACGCCGCGCTCGCGCAGCCGGCCGACGATGAGGTCGACGCCGACGCAATGGCTGCCGATGAAGGTGAGGTCGGCCGGCTCGACCCCGCTGCCGAGAAGCTGCACGGCGACCTTCGCACCCGCGTCGACGATCTCGGTGTGCTGGTCGATGGTGATGAAGCCGTCGGCGTGGCTGAACGCCGTCACCGATCCCGAGCCCTTGCCCATCGGATAGCCGACGAGCCCGGAATCGGCGCGCGCGAGGCCGACGAGCAGGTATTCGGTGCGCCCGCGCTCCGAATTGACCCGCATCGGCAGCGTCGCCGCGACGGTTTCGCGCCGCGCCGGAGGGAGCCCCGCGAACGCGCGCAGCACCGGGGCCACGAACTCGTGGAAGGTGAACACGGCCGAGGTCGGAAAGCCGGGCAGGATCACCACGGGCTTGCCTGCGGTGACCGCGAGGCAGATCGGCTTGCCGGGCTTCAGCGCGACGCCGTGCGCGACGATTCCGGGATCCTTCAGGCCCGCGACGACCCGATAGGAGAGGTCGCCCGCACCCTTCGACGTGCCGCCCGAGAGGATGACGGCGTCGTGCTCGAGCGCTCGTGCGAGCGCCTGCCGCAGCGCGTCGTCATCGTCGCGAACGATCCCCAGCTGGATCGGCTCGCCGCCGAGCTCCTCGACCGCCGCGCCGACGATCGCCGCGTTGGAGTCGTAGATCGTTCCTGCGCGCAGCGGCGAACCCGGTGCCACGATCTCGTCGCCGGTCGAGAGGATGGCGACGCGCGGGCGACGGTGCACGGCGACCTCGGCGAGCCCGATCGCGGCCAGCACGCCGATCTCGCGCGAGGTGAGGAGCTGCCCGCGGCGAAGCACGGTCTCGCCCTTCGCGATGTCGGTTCCGGCGCAGCTCACGTTGTCGCCTGGAGCGACCGCCCGTGTCACTTCGAGGTGTGCGCCGTCGGGCGCGACGTCGGTGTGCTCGACCATGACGATCGCGTCGGCGCCGCGCGGGACCATCGCGCCGGTCGCGATCATCGTCGCGTGGCCGGGAAGCACCTCTTCGCGCGGCGCGACCCCGGTCGCCAGCACCTCGTCGTTCATCGTCAGCGTGCGCGGCGCTTCCTCCATCGCGCCGAAGGTGTCGGCCGACTGCACGGCGAAGCCGTCGACGTTGGAGCGATCGAACGCGGGCACGTCGACCCCCGAGCGGACGTCGTCGGCGAGAATCCTCCCGCGGGCGCGCACGAGCGGGACGGTCTCGGTTCCGAGCGGCGCCATCCGCAGGTGCCGCTGGAAGCGCGACGTCGCCTCGTCGCGCGTGATCACCGTGAGGAACTGCGCCTGGCGCGGATCGGGCCGCGCAGGCGGCCGTGCGGGATCATTCATAGAGGTACACCGTCACCGAGGCACCCGGCGCATAACCTTCGCTTTCGGCCGGGACGATGACGAAGCCGTCGGCACGCGTCGTCGACGAGAGGATCGACGCACCGGCGAGGGCGAGCGGCTCGATGCCACCGTCGGTCCAGCGCACGCGGCAGTAATCGACGCGACCGACCGCCGATGCAATCTTGCGCGCGACCGCGGCTTCGCGCGTCCGGTGCGGCCAGCCCGGAGGCCTGCCGCCGCGCAGCCGGATCGCGCGACCCGCGAAGAAATCGTAGGCGCACAGGCACGACACCGGGTTGCCCGGCAGCAGGAAGACCGGAACGTCGCCGATGCGCCCGACACCCGCCGGACTCGATGGCCGCATGGCGACGCCGTGAATCGCGAGCTCGCCGATCTCGGCGAGGAGCCGCGGAGCGTGGTCCTCGCGCCCGACGGAGGAGCCGCCCGAAACGAGGACGACGTCGGCGCCGGGTGCGGCCAGCGCCGCGCCGATCGACGCCGCATCGTCGCCGAGCTTCAGCCGCCTTTCGACGATGCCGCCGTCGCGCGCAACGAGGCTTGCGAGCATCGGCGAATTCGCATCGTAGATCTGATGAATGCCCTTGGCGTCGCCGGCGTTCACGATCTCGTTGCCGGTGACGAGGATACGCACGCGCGGCTGCGCGATCACGTCGACCGCGGGAATGCCGAGCGAGGCGATGAGGCCGACGTCCTGCGCGCGCAGCCGCCGTCCGCCGTCGAGCACCTTCGTGCCGCTGCGGATATCCTCGCCGCGCATGCCGACGTGCTTGCCCGGCCCGGACGCCTGCGTGAGTTCGACGCGTCCATCCTTCTCCTGCGCATATTCCGCCGGCACCACCGCGTCGGCGCCCGCCGGCAGCGGCGCGCCGGTCATGATCCGCACCGCACTCGCCTCGCCGACGGCCCGTTCGTACGGCCGTCCGGGAAACGCCTCGCCGACGATCGCGAACGCGAGCGGGTTGTACTCGGCGGCGCCCGCGGTCTCCTCGCCGCGAACCGCATAACCATCCATCGCAGCGCGATCGAATTCGGGCACGTCGCGCGTCGCGACGACCGGCGCCGCGAGCACGCGCCCTGCAGCTTCGTCGAGCGCCACCGTCGTCGGCCCGAGACGGGTGGCGTGACCGTCGATCCAGTCGAGGACCGCACGCACCTCGGCGCGCCGGCTGAACCCATGCATGCGCACGTCCGGGGACGACCGCCCGCCTGCGGTCATCGCCGACACTTTCGAATCGCGGGATTGATCACGGGCGAACGCATGGCGCCCCGATTATAGGTCGCCCCCATCGCGGCCCTGCCGGCCTTCGTTGCCGCCGCCCCGGCGCCCGCGTCTGCCGCCGCCGCTTTGACGCCGGTTGCAGCGTCGTCGTATACGCCGGTATATTACGCGTCCGCAGTGTGCTGGCGGAGGATCGGTGAAGCACCTGACCCTGGGAATCGTGTACGTCGTCCTCGTGGCCTCGCTCGTCGGCGCGCGCCCGGTCGCGGCTGCCAGCAGCGTGACGGTGTTTGCCGCCGCAAGCCTCAAGGAGGCGATGGACGCGCAGGCCGTGCGCTTCGAGCGCTCCACCGGGGACCGCGTCGTGGTGTCGTATGGCGCGAGCAACGCGCTCGCGCGGCAGATCGAAGCGGGAGCACCGGCCGACATCTTCGTCTCGGCCGACCTCGACTGGATGGACTATCTCGACAAGCGTCACCTGATCGAACCCGGCTCGCGTATCGACCTCCTGCACAACGCCCTGGTCCTGATCGAACCGACCGGTGCCGCTGCGAAGCTCGCGATCGGTCCGCATTTCGGACTCGCTGCGGCCCTTCACGGCGGCAGGCTCGCGATGGCGAACCCCGACGCCGTTCCCGCCGGCCGCTATGGCAAGGAGGCGCTCGTCCATCTCGGCGTCTGGGCGGATGTCGAGCGCCGGATCGCGCCGGCGGAGAACGTCCGCGCAGCACTCGCGCTCGTCTCCCGTGGTGAAGCTCCGCTCGGCATCGTCTACCGCACCGACGCCATGGCCGACCCGGGCGTGAAGATCGTCGGCACGTTTCCGCCCGGGAGCCATGCACCGATCGTCTATCCTGCGGCGCTCGTCGCCGGCAGCACCTCCGCGGCCGCACGTACGCTGCTCGACGATCTGCACTCGGCCGCGGCGCAGGTCGTCTGGACGCGCTACGGCTTCGCCTTCGCGCATCGGTAGGTCCCGTGCCGACTGCTGACGAGCTTGCGATCGTCGGCCTGAGCCTTCGCGTCGCCGTCGTCAGCGTCGCGTGCAGCCTGCCGTTCGCCGTCGCGATCGCGTGGGTTCTCGCGCGGCGGTCGTTTCCAGGCAAGACGCTCGTCGACGCCGCAGTCCACCTGCCGCTCGTACTGCCGCCGGTCGTCGTCGGCTACGCGCTGCTCGTGCTCTTCGGCCGCCACGGACCGCTCGGGCGCGTGCTCGCCGACTGGTTCGGCATCGTCCTGGCGTTTCGCTGGACCGGGGCTGCGCTCGCTGCGGCGATCATGGGCTTTCCGCTGATGGTGCGCGCGATCCGGCTGTCGTTCGAATCGGTGGATCGGCGCCTCGAAGTCGCCGCGCGGACGCTCGGCGGCTCGCGGCTATCGGTGTTCATGTCGATCTCGCTGCCGCTTGCGCTGCGCGGAGTCGCGACAGGCGCCATGCTGTCGTTCGCGCGCGGGCTCGGCGAGTTCGGTGCAACGATCACCTTCGTGTCCAACATTCCGGGCGAAACGCAGACGCTGCCGCTCGCGATCTACACCTACACCCAGGTCCCGGGCGCGGAGCCGCAGGCGCTGCACCTCAGCCTGCTCGCCGTCGCGCTGTCGCTCGCCGCCCTCGTCGGATCGGAATGGCTCGCCCGCATCGCGCGCCACCGGAGGGATGATGATCGAGGTTGACGTCGAGAAGGGCCGCGGTGCGTTCGAGCTCGCGGTGCGCTTCGCGCTCGATGCGCCGATCGTCGGCCTGTTCGGGCACTCGGGTGCCGGCAAGACGAGCGTCGTCGATGCGATCGCCGGAATCCTGACCCCTGATCGCGGACGCATCGTCGTCGACGGCGTCCCGCTGTACGACTCCGCGCGAGGCGTCGACGTCACCATCGACCGGCGCCGCGTCGGCTACGTCTTCCAGGACCCGCTGCTCTTTCCGCACCTCGACGTCGAAGCCAACCTGCTCTACGGACTGCGGCGGCGCGCGCTCGTCGAGCGCATCGTCGAGCCATCGCGCGTCATCGAGCTTCTCGGCTTGCGGCCGATGCTGCGCCGACGGCCGATGACGCTCTCCGGCGGCGAGCGCCAGCGCGTCGCGATCGGCCGGGCGCTTCTCGCACAACCGCGGATCCTGCTGATGGACGAGCCGCTATCCGCGCTCGACCTCGCGCGCAAGAACGAGGTTCTCGACTACATCGAACGCCTGCACAGAGAGCTCCGCATCCCGATCGTCTACGTGAGCCACTCGATTGCCGAGATCGCGCGGCTTGCCGACGCCGCTGCCCTGCTCGACCGCGGCCGATGCGTCGCGGCAGGCGCAACCGGCGAGGTTCTCGGCCGCCCCGAGGTGACGCGCGGAGTCGATCGATACGAGGACGGCGCCGTGATCGAGACACGGGTGATCGCCCACGACACGGCCGACTCGCTCACCCGCCTCGCGTTCGCAGGCGGCGAGCTTCTGGTGCCGCGGATCGCCGCACCCGCGGGGGCTGCCGTGCGCACGCGTATCCGTGCACGAGACGTCGCGCTGTCGACGGCCAGGCCCGAGGGAACGAGCGTGCTCAACATCATCGCCGGCGAAGTGACCGCAATCGACCGGCGCGACGGCGCCATGGTCGACGTGCGTCTCGGCTGCGGCGGCGCGGCGCTCGTTGCGCGAATTACCCGGCGCTCGCTCGGCGAGCTCGGGATCCGCCCCGGCCAGCGTCTCTACGCGCTCGTCAAGGCCGTTTCGTTCGACGACGCAGCGATCGGCCGCCAGTGATCAGCGTGGTGCGGGCGGGATGGCTCGGGTGGTGTGATGCGGGCGGCGCAAGCTCGCGGCCGGGCTCGCGTGCCGGCCGCGCGGCTCAATTTCCCCGATTGCGGATCACCACCTGGTACGGGCGCCACAGGTACCAGAACGGGAAGGCGACGAGATGCGCGAGCCGGGAGAACGGGAACAGCGCGATCACGAGGAAGCCGTTCAGCATGTGCAGCTTGACGACCCACGGCAGCGAAGAAACGTACTGCGTCTGCGGATCGAGGACCACGAGCGAGAGCAGCCACGGCACCGCGGTGTGCAGATACCAGTCTGCACCCCAGCGATAGACGAGCGACACCCAGAAGCCGAGCACCACCTGCACGAGCAACACGAGCAAGAGCGCCCAGTCCATCACCGTACTCACGGCGGCGATACGCGGCTGGGTGAGGCGGCGCCAGATCAGCACGCACAGCCCGGTGAGCGCAGCGAGCGCCAGTGCGAAGCCGATCACCTCGAACGTGTAGAGGGCTGTCGGGTCCGCGATCACGCGCGCCCAGACGCCCGGGACCAGGAAGGCGACCAGATGCGCGAGCAGCACGATGACGATGCCGTAGTGCCACGGCACCGATCCCCAGAACAGCCGCCGGTTCTCGAGGAGCTGCGATGACAGGCTCGAATACGTGAAGCGGCTGTGGCGATAGCGGTAGATGCCGCCGAACACCGCCAGTGCGAGCGCGAGGTAGGGAAACGCAACGAACAGGACGACCTCCGCCATCTTGGTTTCCTCCCTGGTTTGCTCTTCGAACCGAGCTCCGCTCGTCCTGGTATCCGCGGCATCGGTCAATGCGGCCAGGTTTCCTGCAGCGCGATGTGCAGCGCCTGCAGCGCCCGATAGTAAGGGTGCGGCGCAGCGTCGCCGCCACGCGCGCCGCGCTCTTCGGCGTCGTCGCTCGTCTCCAGCACGAAGCCGCCCGCGAGCACTTCACCGTGGCTGTGGCCGTCGAGCTGCTTGCGCTCGACGCCGGTGTCGCCGTCGAAGTCGCCGGGCCCGTCGTGGTGGTCGTCGCCCGACTCGGGGCGCGTCGTCATCCGTTCGAGCGCCGGCAGGAGCCCCTCGCGCACGAGGTCGTCGGTGTCCTCGCCGCCCTCGCTGTGCGCGACGAAGCGAAGCACGACCGACAGCCGATCGGCGATCTCGCTGGGTGAGGACTGAAACGTCTCGGCGCGATAGCGTTCCTTCAACCCCAGCAGGAAGCTGCTGCGCTTGTAATTCTCACCGAAGAGCTGGTAGCCGATGTACGGGTGGCAGATCGGGTTGAGGTCGAAGAAGCCGCTGTAGGCCTCCTCGAGCTTGCCGAGCGGCGCCCCTTCGGTGAACGCCCGGAATTCGCGCAGCAGATCCGCAGCCGCCGGTACCGGGCCCGCGAGCAGCGCCTCGCATTCGGCCGCCTTGCCTGTCAGCTCCCGTGCCGGATAGTCGAGAATGTCGGCGAACAGCGCGGCGATCCGCCGGTGGTCGTGCGCGTGGCTCATCTTCACAGTCCCCGGTGCGGCTCTTCGCGATAGCCGAAGCCTACGGCTCCCTTGCGCGTCGGGTAGTTGCGCGAGACCGGGTCGAGTGCCGGGAACAGCGAATCGACCGCCGTCTCGCGCTCCATCGCGGGGACGACGAAGCGCTCCTCGTAGGTCGGCAGCGACGTGAGGCGGAAGATCGCCTCGACCTCGCGCGCGTCGGTGTGCGCCTGCGCCAATGCCCGCTCGACCTCGGCAGCGGGCACGTCCTTGACGCGCTTCGCACGCATGTGGATGCGCACGGCGACGAGCTTGCGATAGACCTCACGGATAATTTCCTCATTGCCCGCCGAGAACAGGCTCGCCATGTAGCGCAGCGGGATGCGCGACTTCTCGAGCGCACTCAGCATCGGCGCGAGCCCCTCGCCGCCTGCGTCGACCATGTTGTACATACCCTTGTCCATCTTGGCGAGAACCGGGCCCATCGGCGGCACGTAGAAGAGCATCGGCAGCGTGCGGAACTCGGGGTGCAGCGGCAGCGCGAGCTTCCACTGCTTGACGAACTTGTAGACCGGGGACTTCTGCGCGGCGTCGATCTTCTGGTCCGGAATGCCGTTGGCCTTCGCCGCAGCGATCACCTTCGGGTCGAATGGGTCGGCGATGACGTCGCGTTGCGCCTGGACCAGCGCATCGTCGGGCGCCTTCGCCGCCTGCTCGATGCGGTCGGCATCGCAAAGCAGCAGCCCGATGTAGCGAATTCGTCCGACGCACGAGTGGAAGCAGGCGGGCGGCTGCCCGCTCTCCAGCCGCGGATAGCACAGGATGCACTTCTCCGCCTTGCCGGTCGACCAGTTGAAGTAAGTCTTCTTGTACGGGCAGCCCGAGATGCACATGCGCCAGGCGCGGCACTTGTCCTGGTTGACGAGCACGATGCCGTCCTCGCCGCGCTTGTAGATCGCCCCCGCCGGGCACGCCGCCACGCATCCCGGATTCAGGCAGTGGTTGCAGATGCGCGGCAGATAGAAGAACACGACGCGGTCGATCTCCTGCATCTGCCGCCGCTCTTCCTCGCTTGCGTTGTCGAGATTCGGGTCGTTGTTCGCATAGACCTGCGAGCCGCTCAGGTCGTCGTCCCAGTTCGGGCCCGCCTCGATCGTGTCCATGTACTTGCCGGTCACCATCGACACGGCGCGTGCCGTCGGCTGGTCGTCGCCCTCGGGCGCGTCGAACAGGTTCTGGTAGTCGTAGGTCCACGGCTCGAAGTAGTCGTCGAGGGTCGGCAGGTAGGGGTTGTAGAAGATGTTTCCGAGCGTTCCCCATTTGCCCTGCAGGCGCAGGCGCAGCTTCTTCGTTTTCTTGTCGAGCACCCAGCCGCCGCGGTACTTGTCCTGGTCCTCCCAGCGCGTCGGATACCCGGTGCCGGGCTTGGTTTCGACGTTGTTCCAGTACATGTACTCGGCACCCTTGCGGTCGGTCCAGATGTTCTTGCATGCGACCGTGCAGGTGTGGCAGCCGATGCACTTGTCGAGGTGGAACACCATCGCGATCTGTGACTGGATTTTCATTGCCTGCTCTGCTCCGGTTTACCGGTCTGGGCCGACGCCTTCGGCTTCCGCATCGCGCACCGCCACCACGGTGACGTCGAACTCCAGCGTCATGCCGGCGAGTGGATGATTGGTGTCGACGAGCACCGTGCCGTTCTCGGCGTCGACCTCGGTGACCATCACGTTCTCGATGTGGCGGCCGTCCTCGCTCTGCGCGAGGAAGCACATCCCCGCGTCGACCTGATCGGCGCCGCCGAACACATCGGCCGGAAGCCGCTGCTGCAGCGCGTGGTCGCGCTCGCCGTAAGCGTCGGCAGGCGACAGCGTGACGACGGTCTGCTCGCCGGGAGCGAGCCCTTCGAGCGCACGCTCGAGCGCCGGCAGCAGCCTGCCGTCGCCGTGCCGGTACTCGAGCGGAGCGTCGCCCCACACCGACGAGCGGATATGGCGGATCGCGCCGTTGGTGCGCAGCGTGTAGTCGATCGCCACCCGCTTGCCCGGGCCGATTCGCGCCGGCGCGTGCTCGCGTCGAACGGCGTAGGCCTCGGTCACCATTGCAGCTTCTCCATCTTGCGCACGACGCAGTGCGTGTCGCGCGTCATGATTCCGGTGGGTCCCCAGTAGTTGAACGCGTAGGTGAACTGCGCGTAGCCTCCCGCGAGGTACACCGGGTTGATGCGCGTGCGCGTCAGGCTGTTGTGCCCGCCCGCGCGCCTGCCGCCGCGCTCCTGCGAGCGCGGGATGTACACGGTGCGCTCGACCGCGTGGTAGTAGAGGCAGGTGCCGGGCTGCACGCGGCGGCTGACGTTGGCGCGGCTCACCACGACGCCGTTGTCGTTGTAGACCTCGACCCAGTCGTTGTCCTCGATGCCCACGCGCTCGGCGTCCTTGTCGTTGAGCCACACCGGATCCATGCCGCGCGACAGCAGCAGCATCCGGTGATTGTCCTTGTAGGTGGAATGGATGTTCCACTTGCCGTGCGGGGTGATGTAGTTCAGCACCAGGCAGCGGTCGTCGACGCGGCTCTTGACGATGTCGCCGGTCTTCTGCGGGACGAGCTTGGGCTTGTAGGTCGGCAGGTGCTCGCCGAAGTCGATGTACCACGGATGGTCGAGGTACAGCGACTGGCGGCCGGTGAGCGTGCGCCACGGAACCAGGCGCTCGACGTTCATGCACCACGCCGAGTAGGCGCGGCCGTCGTTGACCATGCCGGTCCAGCACGGGCTGATCAGGAGCCGCCGTGGCTGCCGCGTGATGTCGCCGAAGTTCATCGTCACGCCGCGCACCTTCTCGGCGAGGTCGGCGAGCGGCAGCCCGACGCGCTCCTCCTCGTGCCGGAAGGCCTGCCAGGCGAGCTCGCCGTTCGTCTCGGGCGCGAGTGCGAGCAGCAGGTTGGCGGCGTCGAGCGCGTCCTCGACGCTCGGATAACGCTTCCCGCCCCATTCGACGCAGCGCATGTGCCGCGGGTCGGGCGAGCCGCCGACCGGATTCTCGAGCAGCCGGTCGTACTGCTCGCGGATCGGGATGTGCACGCCGTTGCCGCTGATACCGTCGTCGCGCACCAGCGGACCGAACGAGATGTAGCGGTTGTACAGGTTCGCGTAGTCGCGCTCGACGATGCGCAGGTGCGGCATCGTCTTGCCCGGCACCGGCACACCCTCGCCCTCGGCCCAGTCGCGGACCTGCGGCTGCGCGAGCTCGTCGGGGGTGTCGTGGGTGAGCGGAGTCGCGACGAGGTCGCGCACCGGTCCGGGAAAGACCTTCGGTGCGAGCTCGCTCACCTTCTTCGCGAGCAGCTTGAACACTTCCCAGTCGGTCTTCGACTCCCACACCGGAGGCACCGCCTGCCCGAGCGGATGGACGAACGAGTGCAGGTCGGTGGTGTTGAGGTCGTTCTTCTCGTACCAGAAGGCGGCCGGCAGCACGATGTCCGAGTAGAGCGCCGACGAATCCATGCGGAAGTTCACGTCGACGACGAGGTCCATCTTGCCGCGCGGCGCCGGCTCGCGGAAGCGGACCGTGCGCGTCTTGCCCTTCGCGCGCTCGTCGGCGATCGCGTTGTCGTGCGTGCCGAGGTAGTGGCGCAGGAAGAACTCGTGTCCCTTGGCGCTCGCCTGGATCGCGTTGCCGCGCCAGATGAACCAGACGCGCGGCCAGTTCTCCTCGGCGTCGGGGTCCTCGACTGCGAAGCGCAGTTTCCTGCTCGCGACCTCGTCGACGACGCGCTCGACGATCTCGCTGTCGGTCTTCGCCCCGGCGGCGGCCGCGTCATGCACGATGTCGAGCGGATTGCGGTCGAAGTGCGGGGCGTACGGCATCCAGCCGAGGCGCACCGACTTCGCCTCCAGGTCGAGCGCATGCCCCTTGGCCCAGCGTGCCGACTTCGGGGTGACGCCGTATTCGGTGAACTCGGCCTCGTAGCGCCACTGGTCGCTGTTGGCGTAATGCCAGATCGGCGACTGCGCGCGCCGCGGCGGCTTCGCCCAGTCGAGCGCGAAGGCGAGCGAAGTCCACGGCGCAACCAGCGCGAGCTTCTCCTGGCCGACGTAGTGGTTCATCCCGCCGCCGTTCCTCCCGCAGCAGCCGCACAGGATCAGCGCAGCGATCGGCGCCCGGTAGGCGAGGTTGTTGTAGTACCAGTGGTTGACGCTGGCGCCGACGATGACCATCGAGCGGCCTTGTGTCGCTTCGGCGTTGGCGGCGAACTCGCGTGCGAAGCGCACCACCGTGTCGCGGCCGATCCCCGTGTACTGTTCCTGCCACGCGGGCGTGTACGGTGCGTCGTCGTCGTAGCCCGCCGGGTACGCGCCGTCGAGTCCGCGGCCGACACCGTACTGCGCCATCAGCAGATCGAAGCCCGTGGCGACCAGTGCCTCGCCGTCGAGGGTCTTCAGCCGGCGCACCGGAACGCCGCGCGTCAGCATCCTGCCGCTGGCGAAATCGTCGAACGCTACCTGTACGACGTCGTCGCGCCCATCGAGAAGGCTCAGGACTGCGTCGATCGGACTGTCGTCGAGCCCGTCCTCTGCGGACAGGTTCCACTTGCCCTTTTCCTCACCCCAGCGAAATCCGACCTGGCCCTTGGGCATCCGCGCTTCGCCGCTCAGCGCATCGAGCACGAGCATCTTCCAGTCGCCGTTCGCGACGTCGCGGTAGCGCTCGACGCGCTTGCCGCGCAAGAGCTGGCCGGTGCGGTAAGCGTTGCCGTCGCGCACCAGCTCGACGAGGAACGGGCAGTCGGAGTAGCGCTTCAGGTAGTCGGTGAAATACTGCACGTTGCGCGCTGCGTGGAACTCGGTGAGGATGACGTGACCGACGGCCATCCACAGCGCGGTGTCCTGACCTGCACGGATCGGGATCCACCAGTCGGCGTACTTCGCGACCTGGCTGAAGTCGGGGGCGATGACGACGAATTTCGCTCCCTCGTGCCGCGCCTCGGCGATGAAGTGCACGTCCGGGGTGCGGGTCATGTTGAGGTTCGACCCCATCGAAACGATGTACTTCGCGTTGTACCAATCGGCGCTCTCGCAGACGTCGGTCTGGTCGCCCCAGATCTCGGGGAACGCGTTCGGCAGGTCGGCGTACCAGTCGTAGAAGCTCATGCACACGCCGCCGAGGAGCTGCAGGAAGCGCGCGCCGCCGGCATAGGACAGGAACGACATCGCCGGAATCGGCGAAAAGCCGAAGACCCGGTCGGGTCCCCACTTGCGCACGGTGTGCAGGCTCGCAGCGGCGATCAGCTCGGCGACCTCGTCCCAGCTCGCGCGGCGAAAACCACCCTTGCCGCGCGCCTTCTGCCAGCGTGCGCGTTTGGACGCGTCGCCGACCAGCGCCGCCCAGGCGTCGACCGGGTCGGGGTGCGCCGCCCTGGCTTCGCGCCAAAGGTCGATCAGTGCGCCGCGCACGTATGGATACTTGACGCGGATCGGGCTGTAGACGTACCACGACGCCGAGATGCCTCGCTGGCAGCCGCGGGGCTCGTATGGGGGCAGGCTCGACTCCAGCATCGGATAGTCGGTCTGCTGCATCTCCCAGGTGATGATGCCGTCCTTCACGTACACCGCCCACGAGCAACCACCGGTGCAGTTCACGCCGTGCGTGCTGCGTACGATGTTGTCGTGCTGCCAGCGGTTGCGATAGAACTCCTCCCACTTGCGGGCCTCGGGCTTCACCAGGTCTCGTATCCAGCCCATCGACGTCTCCTAGCCGCGTACGCGGATCGCGTGGCCGCGTGCATGACGTTGTGCAGCGACCATCGGGGCACGCACCGCGCGCAGGCGCCGGCGCCAGATCCACCCCGCGACGACGAGCAGGATCGCGAGCCCGATCAGCGCCAGCAGGGCAAGCTGCCAGATCGCCTGCGCGGGCCTCCGGGATACCGCCGCCTGAGTCAGGAACGCGACGACGTCCGCACGCTCCGCGGAAGTCAGGGGCGTGCGCGCCCATACGGCGTTCATCGTCGGGGTGGGTGAGCCGCCGACGAAAGCGCTGACTGCCGCCGGCCCGCCGTAGCGCGTGACTACCGTCGTGAGGTCGGGGCCGAGCTGCCCGCCGCCGAGCGCACCGATGCCGGCGACACTGTGGCAGGCCATGCAAGGCGGCCCGTCATTGTGAAAGCGCAGGGCTCCGGTGAAGAGCTCGCGGCCGCGTCCGGGATCGCCCGAAGACTCGGCTGTCTGCGCCACTTGCGCCGGCGTCTGCGCGACCGGCGCCGATGCGGGCGCGGCCGCCGCGGTGCTCGCCGCAGCAACCGCCGCCGGTGCTGCCGCACTCGTCGAAGCGCTTTCGAGGTACGCGATCACGTCGTCGACCTCGGCGGGCTTCAGGCCCAGGTTCGGCATCGGCACGTCGTGGAACTCGTGCAGCAGCGCGATCGCCACCGGATCCTTCGCCGCCAGCACCTTGTCCGGTGCCACAATCCAGCGCTGCAGCCAGTCGCGCGGGCGCAGCGCGCCGACCCCCTTCAGGTCGGGGCCGACGAGATTGCCGCTGCCGATCGTATGGCAGGCCACGCACCGCTGCTGGAAGATCTGCTTGCCCGCGTCGGCGTCGGCAGCCGAAGCCGCCGGGGCGATCAGAAGGGTGCTCGCCAGCCCCGCGATCGCGGCGGCGGCCGTCACCAGCCGCCTCCTCGTGCACCATTCAGCTTTCCCGCTTGTCATCCGCATCCCCCCGCGCGTGTCCGGGATCGGCCTTCGAAGCGTCTGCACGATCGAAGCTGTGCAGAGCCCCGGAGCGAACCATAGGGATGCGCACTTCCCGCGCGCTTCCACGGAGGACGGAAAATCGATGGCCGAGGGTGTCGGTCGCCGGCGCAGGGCGACCGCGCTGCCCGCATTGCGGGCATTGCGGCAGACAACGCCCGGTTCAGCGGGCGGCGGATTGGCGGCCGGTCTGCGGCCGCGGTGTGGCGCGAATGCGCGCGAACAACTGGTCGGTCTCCGGCAGCGGAGGCAAGTCGAGCCGCTTGCGCAGCAGTGCGGCGCAGCACTCGTATTGGCGCACTGCCTCGTCGCGCCGCCCCGACGCCCACAGCGCGTACATCAGCGCGCGGTGCGACTGCTCACGCAGCGGGTCGATCGCCAGCGCACGACGCGCCGACGCGATGCACTTGTCCCAGCGATAGCGCGTGCTCCACAAATCCTCGAGCCGCCCGAGTGCACCGAGGCAGTCCTCGCGCAGTTCGTCGCGCGTCTGCAGCGGCCACTCGGCGAAAGGCTCGTCCTGCAGGTAGTCGCCGCGATACAGGTCGGCCGCCGCTTCGTAGGCGCGAATCGCCGCGGGCTCGTCGTGCAGCGTATCGGCCTTGTGCGCGATGCCGATCAGCGCACGGAAATCGAGCACGTCGATCCGGCACGACGAATGCGTGTCGAAGACGTAACGATCGCGGCTGCTGCGAACGTACAGCCAGCTGCCCGCACGCCCCGGCGGCTCCAGCAGCCGGCGCAGGTCGTGCACGACGACGTGAAACTGCTTGCCGCGCAGCTCAGGGTCCGCGCCCGGCCACAGCATCTCGATCAGCGCGTCCTTGCTCTGAGGCTGGTCGTGGTGCGTGAGGAGAATTCCGAGCAGCGCCAGCACCCGCCTGCGGCGGATCGTCGCAACGATTACCGGCGTGCCATCGATTGTCAGCGCGAAGGGTCCGAAGCAGCGGATCTCCAGGTAGCGGGAAGCGGCCTCCGGGCAGGAGTCGGGTTGCGCCGTCGCGGCGGTTGCCTCCGTGACGCCCGGCGACGCCACCTCGCGCTCACCGGCAGCGCAGACCTTCGACGCCGCAGCCGACGCGAGCCGCTCGATCACGACCATGTTCTCGCTCGGCCGCGCCGCACGCAGCCGGCGATAGAGCAGGCGGATCACGCCAACCGACGCGCCGCCGCTCGACATCGGGATACAACACCACGCGCCACCCGGATGGGTGACTCCGCGACACGCAGACGGCCAGCTTTCGCGCCTGCCGCGAAGAATGCGCGGAGCACCGCTCGTGAACGCAGGACAGCGCTCGACTGCGCCGGAGCGCAACACCGGGCACTGCGGTATGCGGCCTTCGTGCGCGACGAGCGAGGTGCTCGGTGCAGCCTCGCCTACGGCGTGCAGTTCGCCACCATCGGCGCCGCCCAGCCTCACCGTTTCGTGCAGCAACGCTCGCAGCGCCTGCGGCAGCCGCTCACGCGGGTTGCGCTCGATGCCGTCGAGCAGCTGCGATCCCTCGTTCGTGACGCGGGCAAGCGCTGCGTCGAGTGCGAGCCCGATCGGCGTGCCGATGCCGCGCAGCAGGTCGAGCACGCCGTCGAAGTCGATGTCGGACTGGCGAAAGCCCAGCGCGAGGCAACCGAACGCGCCACCGCGGCTCGTGAGCGGCGCGCAGGCGTAACCGGTAAAGCCCGCCCGCTTGACGCGCTCGCGCAGAAAGCGCACATCGTGCGGCAGCCGGTCGGTGTACTCGGGCAAGCCGTGCGCGAGCACCAGCCCCGGAAAGCCCTCACCGGGCTCGAAGCGCAGCACCTCGTCGAAGGCGTGCGCAAAACGTCCGGTGTGGAAGCTTCGCACCACCCCGCCATCGTTCGGCTCGACGAGCAGTGCCTCGCCGACCTCGGCGCGGGTCGCCTGCAGGAGGAAGCGCAGCACGTGGTGCAGGCCGGTGCGCGGAGGCTGCGTCGAAACGGCCGTCGCGAGCGCAGCGACCGCAGCGAGATCGTGCGCGAGATCCTGCGCGCAGTCGTCTGCACGACGCAGACGGCCGAGAGCGCCGCCCGAGGGGAATGCGATCAGGTCACAGTCGAGCCGCAGGCGCGCGCCGTCGGCCCCACGCACAACGAACCGCGAGCGGCCGGTAACCTCGCCCGCTTCGAGCGCCCGCGCCGCCGGACACTCGGCACCACAGACCGCGCGGCCGAATGCATCCTTGCCGCCGATTGCGCGATCGCAGCGCTCGCCGAGCGCGATCCGCCGCGAAATGCCGAGCAGGCGCGCCGCAGCCTCGTCCCAGTCGACGATCTGCCGATCAGCCCGAATCGTGAAGTGCCCGCGATCCGGTCCATGATCCGCGTGCGGTCCGGTTTCGGTTCCCTTGGGCAAGGTGCGCAGCGGCCTGTAGCTCGACCCCGAATGCGGATGAATCGCCGAACGCCGCGTGGTGGACCGCAATCCGGGTGCCGAATCCGCATCCGGACCGCCACGCTGCGGCGGCGCCGCCGTCAGCAAGGATACGGCAGTTCCATCGCGTCAGCCAGCGGGCTGGAACGAGGCGCGCGCAGCCGGTGGCGTGCCGGGCGTACGCTCCCGCGAGAATGGCGGGCGCTTCAGCGCGCCTTCGCGTGCGGGCTGACGTAGTCGCCAACCTTGGTGCGAAACGCCACGTTCATCCGGTTCCAGCCGTTGATCGCGATGATCGCGAGCGTCAGGTCGACGAGCGCCTTCTCGTCGAAATGCGCGCGAACCTGGTCGTACACGGCGTCAGGGACATCGTGGGTGGCGGCGATGCCGGTCACGGCTTCGGTCCACGCGAGCGCGGCCCGCTCGCGCTCGCTGTAGCACGGCGCCTCGCGCCACGCGGTGAGCAGGTACAGGCGCTGCTCGGTTTCGCCGCGCGCACGCGCGTCCTTGGTGTGCATGTCGAGGCACCACGCGCAGCCGTTGATCTGCGACGCTCGGGATTTGACGAGCTCGAGCAGCGACGGCTCGAGCCCGCTCTTGTGAACCTGCTGCTCGGTAGCGAGCATTGCCTGGAATGCGGCCGGTGAAGCAAGCTTGTAGTCGAGGCGCTGATGCATGATGGATCTCCTCTCGTGATTCAGGAATGGGGGAACAGGCGCTGCAAGTCGGGATAGCCGAGCGCCGCGTCGAGCCGATCGAAGCGCCCGGTGCTCCGCAGGTACTGCGCGGCCTCGCGCGCGGCCGACAGCGCGAGCGTCGCGAGCCGGGTGGCGGTGCTGACGCGCGCAACACCGAGGCGGGCGAGCTCGGCGACGTCCGGCAGGCCGGGGCGCGCGCCGACGTTGACCGGGGCGTCGATCCGCGCGCACAGCGTCCCGATCGCCTCGCGCCCTGCAAGCGCGATCGGATAGATGCAGTCGGCGCCGGCCGCGAGGTAGGCACGCGCGCGGCGCAGCGTCTCGTCGATGCGCTCGGCGTCGGTTGCGCCGCCGCCGATGATCCACGCGTCGACGCGCGCATTGATGACGATCGGCACGCCGGCCACTCGTGCGGCTTCGCGCGCTGCCGCGATCCTCCGTGCGGCGTCGTCGACGCTGCGCAGAGTCTCGTGCCGAACCCCGTCCTCGACGTTGATGCCGACCGCACCGGCGTCGATCACCGCGCGCACGCTGGCGGCGACCTCATCGGGCGAGGCGCCGTAGCCTGCCTCGAAATCCACGCTGAGCGGAAGGGACGTTACGCGGGCGATTCGCGCGACGGCCGCGACGACCTCCGCGAGCGGCGCCTGCTCGCCGTCAGGGTAGCCCAGCGACCATGCGACACCGCCGCTGGTCGTGGCGATCGCATCGAATCCGAGGTCGGCAAGGACGCCGGCGCTGCCGGCGTCCCACGCGTTCGGCAGCAACAGCACGCTCCTGCGGTCGTGCAGCGCACGAAAGCGCTGTGCCCGCTCCACCTGTACCCGCTTGTCCATGCCTTGCTTTCTGCCGATGAAATTCTACGCCCATGCCGCGTTCGACGCGAGATCCGGCGGCGCCACGAGGGGCCGCTGGGCTCGTGCTCCGGTCCATTTCCCCACTGCCCGCACGGTGAAATGCGGGAATTCCCGATTGCCCATTTGCACCGGAAGCGGCTACGATGCAAGCCGGAGCAAATATCGTAAGGAGACACGATCATGGCAGAGATACTGGGCCCGCAGAAGCTGGGGCCATTGACCCCTTTGGTCGGCGAATGGGAGGGCGACGTCGGCGTCGATCTCTCGTATCACAACAAGGAGGACGAGACGTCCGAAACCGGGTACTTCGAGCGCGCCTGGTTCAAGCCGATTCCGGTCGTCGAAAACGGTGCGCAGACGATGTGGGGGCTCAACTACGAGATGACCGCGTGGCGCCACGGCGAAGAGGCGATGGACCCGTTCCACGACGAGGTCGGCTACCTCCTCTGGGACAAGGCCAACGGCCAGATCATGCGCTGCTTCGCGGTGCCGCGCGGCATTGCGATCCTCGCCGGAGGCAACGCGGGCGCCCGCGACAAGTCACTCAGGTTCAAGGCCGATCCGGGCTCGGGCACCTACGGGCTCGCGCAGAACAAGCACCTGATGGAGCGGGCGAGGATCACGGCGTTCGAGAGCACCTTCACATTCAACGCCGACGGCACGTTCAGCTACACCTCGGACCTCGTCCTGAAGCTCGCTGCGACCGGCGGCGAGATGCACCACACCGACCGCAACACGCTGCGCCGCGTGAAACGCATCCATCCGGGCGTCGAAGGCACCTGACCGCGCCGGGCCGTGAACGGCGGCGGCGCCCGGATCGGGCGCGCCGCCGCAGGCGCCTCAACCGGTCAGCCGGAAGTACAGCATCGGCAGCTTCTCGGGTAACCGCCCGACGCGGTCGACCTGAAGGACGTTGCGGCGTCCGAAGATGCGCGTGAGGTAGCCGTCTCCCTGCGGATCGAGGCCGACACAGAAGACGTCGATGCCGAGGTGCGACAGTGCGAGAACGGCATGGCGCGCATCCTCGACGAGGTAGCGGCGATCGGGAACGTCGATGTCGGAAGGCTCGCCGTCGCTCACCATCAGAAGCAGGCGCCGATGTGAGCGCTGCGCGGCGAGTTCGCGCCCGGCATGCCGCAACGCCGCGCCCATCCGCGTCGAATAGCGCGCACTGAGACCGGCGAGACGCCGCTTCGCGGCACGATCGTACGGCGAAGCGAAGTTCTTCACCCGGAAGTAGCGGACATCCGCGCGGGTATCCGAGCAGAAAGCGTGGACTGCGAACGGATCCCCGAGCCCCGCCATCGCATGGGCGAGCAGCGCAGTGGCCTCGCGCTCGAGATCGAGCACGCTGGCGTGGGTGCCGCGAACGACATCGTTCGTCGATTGCGAGACGTCGAGCAGCAGCAGCACGGCAAGATCGCGATACCGGCGCTCGGATCTCGCATAGACCTTGAAATCGGGCGCGTGACCGGCACGGTGGTCAATCGTCGCATTGATGCATGCCTCGAGGTCGAGCCGATCGCCCTCCGGCTGGCGTCGCAGCCGCAGCGGGCGGCTCACCTTGGCCGAGCGAATGAGCGAGGTGATGCGATTCACGATCACCGGATGACGCTCGAGAATCGCATCGATGCGTTCCGCCGGCCCCTCGCCCGCCGCGTACTCGACGAGCGTCGCCCACTCGGCGCGGTCGCGGCCGATCAGGAAGTCCCACTCGGGGTAGCGCGCGACCGGAATGCCCGCATCCGGCTCGGCAGCCGCCGGCGCGGCGCGGCTGGTGGCGTCTTGCGGCGAGTCGTCGGGACTCTCCGGCATGCGATCGGGCTGAGCGTCGGCGGTGGTGCGCTCGACGCGCGCCGCTTCGACGACGGCGCCGTCGTCGGCCGTCGCCGCGTCGCCGAAATCCCAAAGACCCTGGTGATCGTCGCGGTAGACCGGCTCGACGACGTAGGATTTCGCATTGAACTGCACGCGCATCTGTCCGAGGTCGTTGCCGAGCAGTCCGCCGATCGTACGGCTGACCGCCGGATCGTGCCAGCGCGCGCGCTCCGCGGCGAACATCGCGCGCCCCTTGCGCACCCAGCCGTTGTCGTCGTCGTAGCCGGGATCGATCAGTGCACGTGCAAGCCGTGCGAGCAGGGCCGGTGCGGTGACGGCACCCCCGGCGACTGCGACGTGGTGCACGAGCCAGAAGCGGCGCAGACCCGGATAGACCTGCAGCGCAAGCTGCTCGACACGGGCGTCCTCGATCAGCGAAACGAGTGCGATCTGCACGGGCTTGAGGCTGCCGACCGCGAAGCGCGTACGCCCGAACTCGAGGTGTGCCGCGACATGTGCGACAGCCGCGAGGAACAGGTCGACCGCCGCGGTGCCGGAGTAACCGCGAAACGACTCGGGCAGCCTGATGATGCCGCCGTCGAAACTCGTTCGCAGCGGCTGATCGCCGGAGCCGTGCGCCCGCGCGCGCAGCGGCGGCGAAATCCGCCACAGCGCGGTGGTGAACGCCTTCAGCCTGCGCTCGACGGTCGCGAAAGCGACCGTGTCGAGCGTCATTGCATCACCGATTGACGACAGATCGGCCGGACTCGCGGTCGTCCGGCTGGCCGGCGGACCCGGGAGCGCGTGCTGCGGATCGGGCAGCCTCGCTCGCATCCTCGTTCACGCGCAGCACGCAATCGCCGCTGTCAGCGCCCCACGAATGTCTTCGTCGTCGGTGATCGGCAGCACCAGCGCAACCTGGCACGCCGCCTCGAGCCCGACCCCACGAACCATCAGGCGTCCGGCCTGCACCAGCATGCGAGTCGAAGCTCCCTCGTCGAGCCCGTGCCCCTTGAGGTTGCGCGAGCGCCCGGCGATCGTGACGAGCCGCTGGGCGAGTTCGTATTCGATGCCGGCCTCGTGGGCGACGATCTCGGCCTCGATTGCGGGAGCCGGATAGTCGAAGTCGATCGCACCGAAACGCTGCTTCGTCGACTCCTTCAGGTCCTTCAGCACGCTCTGGTAGCCCGGGTTGTACGAGATCACCAGCTGGAAGTCCGGGTGCGCGTGCACGAGCTCGCCCTTCTTCTCGAGCGGCAGGATGCGGCGATCGTCGGTCAACGGGTGAATGACGACCGTCGTGTCCTGGCGTGCCTCGACGATCTCGTCGAGGTAGCAGATTGCCCCGTGCCGGACCGCAAGCGTCAGCGGCCCGTCGTGCCACACGGTGCCCTGCGGATCGAGCAGGTACCGTCCGACGAGGTCGGCCGCGGTCATGTCTTCGTGACATGCGACGGTGACGAGCGGCCGGTTGAGACGCCACGCCATGTACTCGACGAAGCGCGTCTTGCCGCATCCCGTCGGCCCCTTCAGCATCATCGGCATGCGATCCGCATAGGCCGCCTCGAACAATGCGACCTCGCCGGCGACGGCACGATAGTACGGTTCCTGCTCGATGAAATAGTCTTGCAGATCCATCCTGGCCAAATCTCTTGTCGCTGCGCGGTGCGGCGCGTGGGCACCTGCGCACACCCCGCGTCCGAACCAGTCGCCGTGAATCAGGAGGGCCGGAGGTACGCCTCCGGCCCTCCCTGCATCAACGGTGCGTGGCGGTCTGCTGGTTCGGAATTCCCTCGATCGGGCACTCGTCGGTCCCAACGGTCGTCCGCGTGATCGATTCGACCATCGTCCGCGTACCCTCGGGATCAGTGATCCACTTCTTGTAGAAGTCGTACGGGCACGCCGCCACGCCGCGCGAGTCCTCGCGCGAATTGATCTTGCCGGTGAAGCCGCGATGAACCAGCTTGAACAGGTGATTCTGCGACTGCATGTTCCGGCGCGCGTCGCGGATCAGCGCCTTCGAAAGCTGAGCGTACTGGATTCCGTTGTCCTCCTCGCCGCACTCGCCAAGCGTGCGCCCGTCGAATCCGATGATCGCCGAGTGGCCGAAATAGGAATAGACACCGTCGAACCCGGCGGCATTCGCGACCGCCACGTAGACGTTGTTGGCCCACGCCATCGCCTTCGCCATCAGCACCTGCTGGTCCTTGGCCGGGTACATGTACCCCTGGCAGCGGACGATCAACTCGGCGCCCTTCATCGCGCAGTCACGCCAGATTTCCGGGAAGTTCCCATCGTCGCAGATGATCAGGCTCGTCTTCAGGCCCTTCGGGCCATCGGACACGAACGTGCAGTTGCCGGGATACCAGCCCTCGATCGGGACCCAAGGCATGATCTTCCGGTACTTCTGGACGATCTCGCCCTTGTCGTTCATCAGGATCAGCGTGTTGTACGGTGCCTTGTTCGGATGCTCCTCGTGCCGCTCGCCAGTGAGCGAGAAGACGCCCCAGACCTTCGCCTTGCGGCAGGCCTCGCCGAAGATCTCGGTTTCCTCGCCCGGAATCTTCGATGCGGTCTCGTACATCTCCTTCTGGTCATACATGATGCCGTGGGTACTGTATTCGGGGAACACCACGAGGTCCATGCCGGGCAATCCGATCTTCATGCCGGTGACCATGCTCGCGATGTTGCGTGCGTTCGCGAGCACCTCCTGCCGTGTGTGCAACCGGGGCATCCGGTAATTGACGACGGCCACGCCGACCGTATCATTGCTGCTCGAGATATCGCCATGTAGCATTGCCGTTCTCCTCTGCCAGTTTCGGGTGGCCGGGCACGCGGCCCGAGCCGGGCCTGCTAGTTCACACCGCCATGTGACGGTGCACCAGTTGATCGGTGAGTTTGTCGACCGCGCCCTCCGCCGCGATTCGTCCCTTTTCCATGATGATGAAGCGCTGCGCCGCCCGCCGCGCGAAGTCGACGTTCTGCTCGACCAGGACGATCGTGATGCGATGCTCGCGGTTCAGCCGGGCAATCGCCTCCTCGATCTGCTCGACGATGTTCGGCTGGATTCCCTCGGTCGGCTCGTCGAGCAGGATGATCCGAGGGTCGGCGGCAAGCGCGCGCGCGATCGCCAGCTGCTGCTGCTGACCGCCCGACAGCACACCACCCATCCGGTTGAGGCTTTCGCGCAGGACGGGGAACAGCTCGAAAGCGATCGGTGGTATCTCGCGGCGACGATCGCGGCGCGCGAAGGTGCCCATCACGATGTTCTCGCGGACGGTGAAATGGGGAATGATTCCGCGTCCCTGCGGCACGTATCCAATGCCCCGCAACGCGCGCAGGTGCGTCGGCAGGGCGCCGAGATCGTCGCTCCCGAGCGTGATGCGCCCCTCGATGCGGTCGGTCAGCCCCATGATCGTCTTCAGGAGCGTCGTCTTGCCGACGCCGTTGCGGCCGAGAACGGCCAGGAATTCGCTCTCCGCCACGCTGACCGACAGGTCCTGGAGCACCGGGGTGTTGCCGTAGTAGGACGCGACCTCCCGCAGATCAAGCACGCGCGATCCCTCCATGACCGAGGTAGGCTTCGCGGACCAGCGGATCGCTCTGGATCACGCTCGCAGTGCCTTCTGCGAGCACGCGCCCCTGGTGCATCACGGTGATGATGTCCGAGATCTCGCGCACGAACGCCATGTCGTGCTCGACGACGAGCAGCGTGTGCCGCCCCTTGAGCGCGTTGACGATCTTCGCCGTGTGCATCGTCTCCTGTGCGGTCATGCCGGCCGTGGGCTCGTCGAGCAGGATGACTGCGCTGTCCTGGGCGAGCAGCAGCGCAATCTCGAGCCACTGCGTCTGTCCGTGGGAAAGATACCCGGCCTGCCGGTCGAGCTCGCCCTCGAGGCCGACGAGCTCGGCGAGCTTCTCGAGATCGCTTCTCGCGGCGCCGCGGCGGAAGCGCCGGACATTCGCGAAGACGCCGAGGCGCTTGCAGTACGCGACCTCGAGATTGTCGCGCACGCTAAGCTCGTGAAAGACGCTCGGCACCTGGAACTTCCTGCCCACTCCGCGGCGCGCGATCCTGTACTCGGGAAGGCGCGTGATGTCCTCGCCCATCAGCGTGATCTGGCCGGATCGAGCACGCACCTTGCCGCAGATCACGTCGAGCGCAGTCGTCTTGCCCGCGCCGTTTGGCCCGATCAGGCAGCGCAATTCACCCTTCTCGACGCGAAGGTCGAGGCCGTTGATCGCGCGGAAACCGCTGAAGTCGACGGCGACGTCGCGCAGCTGCAGGATCGGTTCGCCCGGCATGGCTCGCTAACGCGCCGCGCTGCGCGACGGGGCGACGACCGCAGTGCGCCTCGGTGCGCCCGCTGCCGCAGCGAGGCGGCGGCGCTCGCGCTTGTCGCGGATCACGTCGACGATGCTGATCAGGCCGTTCGGGAGGAACAGCACGACGACGATGAACAGGGCACCCATGATCAGCATCCAGGTGTCGAGGAACGTCTTACTGTCGGAGAGGCTTCCCTGGACGCCCGTGACCACGATCGCGCCCAGCGCGGCGCCGAGCAGCGAGGCGCGCCCGCCCACGGCGCACCAGATCACGATCGAAAGGCTGATCGGAACGGCAAGGAACGTCGGCGATGCGAATTCCATCACCAGCGTGTAGAGCATGCCCGCAAGGCCCGCAACGCCCGCGGAAACGCAGAAGATGAAGTTCTGGTAGTTGGCGACGTCGTAGCCGAAGTAGCGGACCCGCGTCTCGTCGTCGCGGATGGCCTGAAGGATCAATCCGGTCTTGCTGTTCATCAGCGCAAGACCGAGGAACAGCAGCAGCGTGAGGATCACCGCTGCGAGATAGTAGGTCGAGACGCTGTACGCGCCGAATTCGACGCCGAAGACCTTGAACGTCGTGAGATCGGTGATGCCGTTGAAGCCGCCTGTATACCGCTGCTGGTCGATGATCACGAGGTTGATCACGACGAGCATCGCCAGCGTGATGATCGCGACGTAGACGCCGCTCACGCGTGCCCGGAACACGAACCATCCGATCAGGAACGCGACGAGCACCGGCACCCCGATACCGGCGAGCAGCGCGAATGCATACGAATGGAACGGCTGCCAGAACCACGGCAGCGTATGGACGTTGTTCCAGACCATGAAATCGGGCAGGCCGCCGGCACCGGTCTGGATCGGGATGGTCCGCAGCTTCAGCGCCATCGCCATGCAGTAGGAGCCGAGCCCGAAGCCAGCCGCCTGCCCAAGGTTGAGGATCCCCGCGTAGCCCCAGGAAAGACTCAGCGCGAGCGACAGAATGCCGAACACCAGGTAGCGCGCGAACTTGTTGAGCAGGTACCCGTCGCTCACGAACAGCGGGACGAGCAGGATCAGCACGCAGACTGCTGCGTATCCGCCGAGGCGATGGAGCGCTTGGCGTTGCGAGGTCATGTTCGGCTAGCTCCGGCGCACGCGCATGGCGAAGAGACCCTGCGGGAACAGGCGAATCAGCACGACGACCCCGAGGAACACGACGGCCTTGGCGATCGTGTCGTCACTCCACGAGGCGAGCACTGCATCGGCCTGACCGATCACGTATGAACTCGCCACCGTACCCAGGAGGCTGTGCACACCGCCGAGCACGACCACGAGGAACGCGTCGACGACGTAGCCCGTTCCCATGTCGGGCGCAACACTCTTCAGCGGAGAAACCAATGCCCCGGCGATGCCGGCGAGGCCCGCCCCATATGCGAAAGTCAGCGCATAGACGCGGCCGGCGTTGATGCCGAAGCAGCGCGAGACGTCGCGATTCTGGGTGATCGCGCGCATGCGCAACCCGAATTCGGTCTTGTAGATGAGGACATAGGTCGCGATCAGCAGCGCGACGGCGAGCGCGAAGATGAAGATCCGGTACGCTGAATCCTCGTATCCGAAGAAGTGGACGGGATTGATCAGGAAATCGGGCATCTTCACGTAGCGCAGTTCCGCGCCGGCAAGCAGCCGTACCGCCTGCTGCATGATGACGCCGAGACCCCAGGTCGCGAGAATCGTATCCAGCGGGCGCTGGTAGAGGTGCCTGATCAGCATCCGCTCGGCAAGCCATCCGACGGCGCCGACGAAGGCAAAGACGAACGGCAGCGTCGTGATCAGGTTCATCGCGAACTGCTTCTGGAGGAACCAAACCGTGTACGCCCCGAGCATCACGAAGTCGCCGTGCGCGAGATTGATCACCCCCATCGTCCCGTAGATGATTGCGAGTCCGAGCGCGATCAGCAGCAGGATCGATGCGATGCTGAGGCCGACCGAGATCTGGGGAATGATCGAATTCATCGGCAGCCACCCTCGGACGCGGAGACCGCACGCGGCGGTCTCCGCTGGAGGTTGATCGGAGAACCGGAACGGTGCACCGTCAGCCCTTCTTCTCCACCATGCCATCGGGTGTGCAGACCTGCCCGGGATACGCCCAGTACGGCAACGGCTCGACCCACTCTTTCGACTCCTCGATGATCTTCGCCTGCCCGCTGGTCTGCCACTCGCCGATCTTCGGCCACAGGTAGGTGTGCGAATTCTTCGGGTCGATCTTCACGAGCCCCTCGGGCGCCTTGTATTCCTGCCCCCATGCGGCCTTCCGGACGTCCGCCGGCGTGATGCTGCCCTTGCCGAGCTTTGCGACGGCCTGCTTGAACAGGTGCACCTGGAAATATGCAGGCTCGGAGACGAAATTCGTTGTCTTGTCCTTGCCCCACCGCTTCTTGAATGCCTCGACAAACTTGTGGTTCTCCGGCGAGTCGTACGACATGAAGTAAGGAGCGGAGGTGAAGTGGCCTGCAGCAAATTCGCCGCCCATCGCCGCCACCTCATCCTCGGATGTGGTGAGGCTCGCCATCGGCATTTTCTTCGGGTCGAGGCCTGCTGCCTTGTACTGACGGTGCAACGCGACGACCGAATCGCCGACGACGGTCGAGAAGATCACGTTCGGCTGCGTTTCCTTGAACTTGTTGATCACGGCGCTGAACTCCGAGTGGCCGAGCGGCACGTATTCCTCGCCGACGACTTCGCCGCCAAGCTGCTTCAGCAGGATCTTGCAGACGTTGTTCTCTTCCTTCGGATAGATGTAGTTGGAGCCGATCAGGTAGAACTTCTTGCCGAAGTTCTTGACCAGCCACGGGATGAGATCCTTCTGCTGCTGGTTCGGGACGGCACCGGTGTACATCACGTTCGTCGAGCACTCGCGTCCCTCGTAGAGCGTCGGGTACCAGTAGAGGTTGTGGTACTTCTCGAACACCGGAAGCACCGCCTTGCGGCTCGCCGACGTGTAGGACCCGAAGACGCTCACGCACTTCTCGCCGACGACGAGGCGACGCGCCTTCTCGGCGAACGTCGCAGGATCCGACGCCGGGTCCTCGATAACCGGGACGACCTTCATGCCGTTGATCCCGCCCGCGGCATTGATCTCCTCGATCGCCATGATCGTCGCGTGATTCAAGGAGGTTTCGATGATCGCGGTGGTGCCGGTCAACGAGTACAGCACGCCGACCTTGATTTCGCCGCCCGCCGCATAGGCGAGCGACGCGTTCTTGATCCAGATGTGCGGGAAGCCTGCCGCCGCCGCTACGCCCGCCGTAGCGGTTCCCTTCAGGAATTTCCGCCGATCGATGCTCATCGCAACTCTCCTTGCGTGATCGAAAGTAAAAAAACGCCCCCGCGCGACCATCGTCGATGGTTTCGCAGGGGCGCCCTTGCCCGAGTGATCGTTCGCGCGGCCCCGTCGCCGCGTTACATCAAAGAGCGGAAAACAAAAGCCCCCGTCCAACCGGATGCGGTCGTAACGGGGGCCTTCTTGCCCTGTTGTGCTGCCGCGGCGCCGTTGCCGCGGTGCGCCTGAGCGCAGACTACGCGGCGATCCTAGCCAAGCATCTCCTCGGTGTCAACTATCGCGTTGGCGATGGTGCTGATCGGCACCCGCCGGCTCATCGCCTGACGCCGCATGAACTGGTACGCCTCGTCCTCGCGCATGTTGCGCCGCGAGATGAGGATCGCTTTCGCGCGCTCGACGCAGCGGATCGTGCGCAGCGTCTCGTCGAGCTTGCCGATCCGGCTTCGCAGTCGACGCTCGTAGTTGAAGTGGGCGCGCGCGAGCATCAGGCTCGTGACGACCGCCTGCCCGGTGAATGGCCGGTGCAGGACCGCGTCGGGCGCACAATTGAAAAGGAGCTCGAGGTCAGGTGACGGCTCGCGCGGGAGGATGACGACGAGAGCCGCCTTCGGGTCGCCCGGCACCCACGGAATGCGGCTTGCGAGGTCGGGCGCAAACTCGGAGAAGACCACGTCCGCGTCGTCCGGCAGGTGCGCCGGCATCGGCCAGACGTGCCGGACGCGCGCTCGCGTGCGCTGCAGGTCGCGGATCAGCCCGTCGCCCACCTCGTCGCGCTCGCATGCCGCGACGACGTCGAGGTTCGAAAACTCGAACGGGGGCGCCGTATCGCGCCAGGTCATCGGGCGTCCGCCAGGGCCATCGCCAAGGGTCAGGCTTGCTGGCAGCCCACCGGACTTCCGTAGCCCGTCAGGTAGGGATCGGCGAGGACCGGGCTCAGCGACTGCTGGACGACATCGAACTGCCCGCACCGGTTGACGCGACCGATCCTCGTCCACAGGTCGGTGTGACTGCACGTGGCGTTGATCGACACGCGACCCTGCGGCGCCTCGAACGTCGACCCGAGCACCATCGATCGCATGAGGTCGGTGTCGGTCGAATTCGTTTGCTCGAGCGCCTTCGCAAAAATGTGCACCTGGAAATACGCCGCCTCGACACACATGTTCGTCGGCTCGTCCGCGCCGTAACGCTTCTTGTAGCGCGCGACGAACGACGAATTGCTCGGCCCGCTGACCCCCTCGAAATACGACGCGGCGGTCACGTGCCCCTCGCCGACATCGAAGCCCATCGCGCGGATCTCGGACTCGGTCGTGGTGAGGCTTGCAATCGGCATCACTTTGGGATCGAACCCGGCGTCTGCATAGCTCTGGTACAGGTGGATCGTCGAGTCACCGACCACCGTCGAGAAGATCACGTCCGGCTGCTGCCGGCGGATGTCGCGTATCACCGGCAGGAAATCGTGCTGGCGCGCGCGCAGGCTGAGGTAGGTTTCGCCGACCATCTCGCCGCCGTTCGCGCGCAGCAGATCGCGCATGATGCGATTGGATTCGCGCGGATAGATATAGTCCGAGCCGACGAAGTAGAAGCGGGGTCCGTAATGGTCCATCAGGTAGCGGCAGAGCGCGACGCTGTTCTGGTTCGGCGCTGCGCCGGTGTAGATCACGTTCGGCGAGAACTCGAACCCCTCATACAGCGTCGGGTACCAGAGCAGCCCGTTCAGCCGCTCGACCACCGGCAGCACCGCCTTGCGGCTGCTCGACGTATAGCAGCCGAAGATCGTCGAGACGCGGTCTTCGACCATGAGCCGCTTGGCGTAGCGCCCGAACGCCGCCGACTCTGACGCCGGATCGTAGATGACCGGGACGAGTTCGCGTTCATTGATCCCGCCACCCGCGTTGATCTCGTCAATCGCGAGGAGCGTGCCGCGCAATTGCGTTTCCTCGATCACGGCCATGAAGCCGGTGCTCGAGAACAGCACGCCGACGCGCCACTGGTGAGGATCGAATCCTGCTGATTTCATGCGAGCGCTCCTCCATCGGCCCGGGCGCTGGAGTGGACTATTCTGGGTGGCAGTCGCCGGGCACCACGGGGCGACCTTGCAGTGTCATCCCGTACGATATAAATGTCAACGCAAGGGGGCACGCTGCAGGAAAGCGGGCTTCGCTTCTGCCGGAGCAGGCGCCGAGCCGTCGCCGAACCCGGCCAACTGATCATTGTGCAGTGCAAGAACGATTGCGGCGCCTCCCCTGGAGGGGCCGATCGGAGGTCGCTGCCGATCGCCGGGCCGCGCTCCTTTCTGCCTGTAGCATCCCGCCAACTATCGGGCCGGACAGAATCGAAATGTCGATCGGGAACGACGTACGGGATTGCAAGTCGCCAGACATCGCGCGCAGGGCCCACCTCCTCGCCGGGTTCCGGTTCCTGGATCACACGTTACGTGGATGCGGCCAGGTGATCTTCATGAACAGTCCGGTGACCGGCTTGTTGAACCTCGCCGCCATGTTCTGGGGAGCGTATGCCGGTGGCGCGACGCCGGCAGTCGCGATCGGGTCACTGGTCGGCGCGCTCGTGTCAACCGCAACCGCCTACCCATTGCACGCCGAGCGCGGGGCGTTACGGTCGGGACTCATGGGATTCAACGGCATGCTCCTCGGCGCGGGAATCCCGACGTTTCTCGCGAACACCCCTGTCATGTGGGTGGTGCTGATTCTTGCGGCGGCAATGGTCACAGTCGTCACGCTCGCCGCCGACGCGGCGCTACGTCGGGTGAAAGTGCCCGGCCTCACGTTCCCGTACGTGTTCGCGACATGGACGGTCCTTCTCGCAGCATACAAATTTCCCACGCTCGGCATCGCATCGCTGCCGCCGCCCGCGCTGCCATCCCAGGTGGATGCTTTGGGCACGGTTCCAGGCCTTCAGGAGTTCGTTCACGCATCGCTCGCCAGCGTCTCCCAGGTGTATTTCGTCGACAATCCCGTTTCCGGCGCGATCTTCCTCGTCGCCCTCGTGGTTCACTCGCGCTGGTGCGCCGGGCTCGCGGCCTTCGGTGCGATGGCAGCCGTCGCGTGCGCGCTGGCGGTCGGTGCCGATCCGGTTGCGGTGAGGCACGGCCTCTGGGGCTACTCGGCCGTCCTGACCGCGCCGGCGGTCGGCTGCATCTTCATGCGACCGACACCGCGCACGTTCGCCTACTGCGCGGCCGCGACGCTGTCCGCTGTTTTCGTGCAGGCTGCGCTGGCCACGCTCACACAGGCGGTCGGCATCCCGCCTCTCACGTTCCCGTTCGTCCTCACGACGTGGCTGTTTCTCCTCGCTCGCCGCGACTCGCGCGACGCGAGTGCCAGCGCATCGAGCGCTGGCAAACCTAGCCAGTGAACGCCGTGGTCCTCGCCTTAAGGAATGACGGAGGCCAGACGCCTTCGAGCGCGCGTTGCCAGTCGATGCCGTCGAGAAGGTTCTTGACGGTGAGGCCGAGCTCGGTGTCGCCCTCGATCGCAAGCCGCCGCGCGAAGAACAACGTGTCGGGATCCTCTTCGCGCAGGCCGAGCGCGATGAAATCGCGCAGCGTGGCCGCGACGCTGAGCTCGGGATCGAACGGCGGTTTCGCGCGACGGAAGCCTCGCGGCGTCCCTTCGAAGTGAACGGCGAGGCCGAGGTCGCGCACCACCAGCGCAAAGCGCCTCCCGATCAGCGGCTCGACCGACTCGCGCGAGACGACGCGGCCGATCCCCCAGTCGAGCGCAGCGGTCAGCGCGAGAGCAGGCGGCTGTGGCGGCAAGCGCGAGACGATCTTCGCAACGACGCGCGGAAGCGTGAACTGCGGCAGCTTCGGCATCGCGCCAGGCGGCCTCATGCGGCACGCACGTAATCGGCGCCCGGACGCCCGTACCAGAAGCCGTTGCACGGCGAGCCCGGCAGGAGCGGCTCGAGCCGCGCCAGTGCGGCGGCTGCGTCGAGCGCGCCGCCGATTGCGGCTCGAAAGAGATCGACCACTTCCAGCGTGCCGGCGGCCTGCGGGCTCACGCGCACGACGTCGACGCCCATCGCAGCCAGCGCCGGAAGCTCGGCGAGAAGGCTGTGGACTCCGGCGGACTGGGTCTGCACGCCGTTCAGCGTGAGGAACGGCTGGCCCTCGCGTGTGCGAAGCGCCAGTCCGTCGGGGTGGCCGAGACAGCGGTATTCACACGAGTCCTTCTGCAGGTTGTAGTGGCGCGCGGTGAAGCAGCGTGCCGAATACGCGAGCGGAAGGCGGCCGTAGGCCAGCACTTCGGATTCCATTCCGGCCGGCTGGCCGGCGAGGATGGCGGCGAGCATCTCCGCGGAGAGCTCGGCGGGCGCAACCCATCGTCGCGCGCCCGCGGCATGAAGCGGGACCAGCGTTCGCTCGCTGAAGACGTTGAGCGTCGGTCCGGCGACGAAAGGTGGGCCCGCCTCGCGTCGCGCGAGCAGGTTCACCGCGCCCATGTCGTTGGCTTCGACGCGGAACTGCCCCTGCGCGGCCATCTTGCGAAGCAGGCGCAGATCGGCCTCGGCCTCGATCAGGGCGAGCGTCGAGAGCACGACTTCCTTCCCCGCCGCAGCCAGCATCTGCGCAATCTCGAGCCAGTCGTCCCAGCGCAGCTCCTTGCGTCGCGAGCAGATCGTCTCGCCGAGGTATACGACGTCGACCGGTGCGCCGGCGACGTCGGCGTAGAAGTCGAGCACCGCCTGCCGCGGCCAGTAGTACGTCAGCGGACCGAGGGCGAGCCGCATCGTCATCGCCACGGCCTCGAATAGGCGCCAAGCGTCTGCGTCTGGCCTTCGGAGAGCCGATTGAGTTCGGCGAGCGCGGCCGGCGCCGGGACGTACGCCGACGGCGCCGCCACGCAGCGGTCGATCGCTTCGCGCCAGACGCGCGTGACCTGTGCGACGTAGGCGGGACTGCGCTGGCGTCCCTCGATCTTGATCGCGCGCACGCCGATCCGAACGAGCTCGGGCAGAAGCTCGAGCGTGTTGAGACTCGCCGGCTCCTCGAGCGCGTAATAGGTCTCGCCCTGCACCTCGAATCGGCCCTTGCAGAGCGTCGGATAACCCGGGCGCTCGTCGGCGCCGAACTCGTCGATCATAAAGCCGTTGAGGCGCGTGCGCATGCCGTTCGGGAGCTGCTCCCAGCGGACAGCCTTCGCCGGCGAGCACACGCCCTGGCAGTTGGGCGATTCACCGGTTGCGTAGGCGGAGAGCGTGCACCTCCCTTCGACCATCACGCACAGGCTGCCGTAGCCGAAGACCTCGATCTCGACCGGGGTGCGGGCGATCGTGTGCTCGACCTGCGCGACCGAAAGCACCCGCGGCAGCACCGCGCGGCGGATGCCGAAGTGGTCGTGATAGAAGTTGATCGCCTCGTAATTGGTCGCCGACGCCTGTACCGACAGGTGCAGGCGAAGCTCGGGGTGCGTTCGCGCGGCGTAGCCGATCAGCGCGAGATCGGCGCAGATCACCGCATCGACGCCGAGCTCCGCAGCGAGGTCGACTGCGCGCGTCCACTGCGCCCACTTCGCGGCTGGCGGGAAGGTGTTGAGCGCGACCAGCACCTTGCGCCGGTGCCGGTGCGCGTAGGCAATGCCTTCTCGGAGGGTCGCGGCGTCGAAGTTGAGCCCGTTGAAGGCCCGCGCATTCGTCTCGTCGCGAAAGCCCACGTAGACGCAATCGGCACCGTTGTCGACGGCAGCCTTCAGGGCCGGAAGCCCGCCGGCAGGACAGGTCAGCTCCGGCGCGTGAACGGGGAATTCCATGGCGCAACGAGAACGGGCCGCATCGGTGCCCGAATGAGCGCAGCCTGAGGCTGCGGCCGCGGCTACGCCTTGATGTCGATCAACCGGACCCTGGCGGGGTGCGCGCCCCCGGCGTCAAACCTCGTGCTTCAGCATGCGCATGCGAATCCGGTCGATTGCCCGGTTCGGATTGAGTCCCTTCGGACACACCTCGGTGCAGTTCATGATCGAGCGGCAGCGGAACAGGCGATAGGCGTCGTCGAGGAACTCCAGCCGTTCCCCGGTCGCATGGTCCCGGCTGTCGGCGATGAAGCGCATGGCCTGGAGCAACGCCGCCGGACCGAGATACCGCTCGGGGTTCCACCAATAGGACGGACAGAATCCGGTGCAGCATGCGCACAGGATGCATTCGTACAGTCCGTCGAGCTCCGCACGCTCCGCGGGCGTCTGCAGCCTCTCGCGCTCCGGAGGCGGATCGTCGTCGACGACATATGGCCTGATCGCGTGGTAGTGCCTGAAGAAGCGCGTCATGTCGACCACGAGGTCCCGGATCACCGGAAAGCTCGGCAGCGGGCGCAACGTCACCGGTTCCTTCAACGAGGCGAGCGGCGTGACGCACGCGAGCCCGTTGCGTCCGTTGATGTTCATCGCATCCGAGCCGCAGACGCCTTCACGACATGACCTGCGAAACGCAAGGCTGTCGTCCTGCTCGTGCAGCCGTATCAGCGCGTCGAGGAGCATGTGCTCGCCGTGGCCGGGCGCGAGGTCGTAGGCCTGCATATGCGGGCGCGCGCCGGACTGCGGATCGTAGCGATAGATGAGGAACTGCATCAGCTTTCCGGACCTACGCGCGGATCAGGATCAGCGCAGTCCAGCTGCCGAGCGCGGCGAGTCCCAGCGCCAGTACACCGAGCACCGCGGTCCGGACCAGCAGCGGCTTCACGTAGTCGAGCACGACGTCGCGCAGTCCCACCCACATGTGCGCGAGAAGCGCGGCGAAGAACAGCATCGTCGCCTCCCGCATGCCCCCCGAAGTGACCCATGCCCGCCATTGCGCTTCGGACATCGGGTGATGCACAGCGACCCACGCCAGCGCGAACAGCAGGAAGAAGAGGAGATAGGCGGCGCTTACCCGCTGCACTGTCCACGCCCGCAGGCCGGTGAGAACGCTCTTCATGCGACCAGCACCGCCGTCGCGAGCGCGATGATGCCGCCGACTGCCAGCACCAGCCACGCCGAGCGGCGTGCGGTACCGAGCGAGGCGCCGACGTCCACGTCCTTCAGGACATGGCGGATACCGGCGAGCGCATGGTGCGCGAGCGCCCACGCGAGCACCACGACGGCCGTCTTGCCCGCCGCCGTCGCAAGCGCCGCCGCCAGCCGTGCATAGGCCTGCGGGCCGGCGAGCGAGCGATCGAGCGCGTAGACGACAAGCGGCACCGCCGCCGCGAGAATCACACCCGAGACGCGGTGGCCGATCGAGCAGATCGCTCCGACCGGGAACCGGATCTGGAACAGGTTGAGAAACCGGGGAGCGTCGGATCGAGCGTTCATTGCCGCTGTGGCAGGCTGCCCGGAATGCGCGCTCGCAGCCGCGAGCGCGCAGCTCGCGCGAGACAGCCAACACGGCCACCACCTGCAATGCTACGCCATCGATCCCGCGGCAGGCGACTTGCGTGAGTCGGAGCGCCGCTGCACCACGCGCCCGACGGCATACGCCGCGCGCTGCATCGCGGCGTCCATCGCCGTCTTGAGCGAGGTGTGCTGCTCCACGACGACCACGCTCGGCTCGCCGATGAGGACGACCTTGATCGTGCACGTCTTGTCGGCGCCGCCGCGCGGCCCGTTCGCGTCGGCGATGCGCACGCTTGCTCGTGCGATCGCTCTGCCGAATTTGCCGAGCTTGACGGCGAGCTTGCTGCGTAGGTAGACACGATCGGACGCATCGACCGGCACACCCGTCGCTCGAATGTGAATCGGAAGTTCCTGCGCCGGCGCGCCGGTTCTCGTCGCGGTGGAGCGCCCCGCGCCCGTCCTCGATCCGGATTTCCGCCGTTGGGCCATCGCTCAGTACCGGTAGATCGCGGCGGCGCCGGTATGTACCGGCATCCTCGCCACGGGCACCACCACGACCTGCCCGCGCTCGCGCAGCACGCGCTCGGCGAGGTCGTCGAGCCGCTCGTCCGTGGCCGGAGTCATCGGCTCCGCCTGTACGAGGAGCGTCGCGACGCGCCCGGCCGCCGCGCTCTTCTCCACCTCTTCGAGATCGTCCGAGCCGAGTTTGCGCGCACGTGCCGCACCGAACATCTCCACGAGCGCGGCGAGGCGCGCAAGGTAATGCGGCTCGATCGTGCGCCACGCGCGCTCGCGCAGCGCGTCCCGCGACATGGCATCCGGATGAATGTCGATGCCATCGGCAAGAACGAAAGGATTCTTGCTCACCCGAAGAAACTCCGCGCGGTGCTCGCGCAGCCCGGCGAGTATCAGCGGAAGCGCGGTCGGCCTCGAATAATGCTCGAGCAGCACGCGATCGAGCTCGCGAAAGAACTTCTCCGTCTCGCGCTCGACTTCCGCCCGCCTGTCGCCGCCGATACCGCCGTGCACGATCGCTCCGGCCCCCAAGCCGGCCGCACCGGCGTGAGGCGTCCACGCCGCGGAAGAACCCCGCTTGCGTTCGCTCGCATGTGCGTCGGCCACGACCTGCCGCACCGCCGCGTCGAGCTCGACCTCGTCCAGCGCATCGCGATTGCCTTCGAAGAGCTTGACCCCGCCCCGGCTCAAGCCGAGGATCTGATACCGATCCGCAGATTGCACGATTCGCAGCAGCGGCTTGACCTGGAAGGCCTCCGCGGCGAGGGCGAGCTCGCCGACGGGCCGCTGCAGCCGCTGCACCGAGAACATGCCGCTCGCGGCGAACACCGCGAGCGCATCGAGCGAGTGGTTCCAGAAACGCTCGTCGGCCGCCAGTGCATGGAACGGGCCAAGAAGCGCTGCCGCATCAACGGCCGGATACCTGCTCTGCAGCGATCCGGCAAGCGCCTTGACCAGATTGCGAAAGCGGATCGGATCCTGCACGTTCTGCGGATGCGACCGGTGCGTCGGCTGATAGAGCGACAGGCACGGGGGCTCGTGCTCTCCGGTCAGAAGGTCGATCAACACGGTCATGATCCTTGCGCGCCCCCGGGGAAGATCGTGCGCATATCCTCGGAAAGCTGGCCGCGCACATCCTCCATTTCGCCTTCGCTCACGTTGCGCTCGAGCGTGGCACCGAACGCGTTGAGGATCGCTTTCGCATGTGGCAAAGACACATCGAGGCGCTCGACCAGCTCGCGCTCGATGCTCTCGCGCGTCACCCGCTTGTCGGGACCGGCCGGGATCGGCATCCGCTTGCGCAGCAACAGCGGCAGTTGCGCGGCGAGATCCTCGGCCTCCGCCGGAGTGAGACGCCGCATCAATGCAGCGAGCGCGATATCGAGCGCCGCCTCGGCGTCGGCTGTCGTGTCGAGGTTGGCGGCAGCGCGCATCTCGTTGAGCAGGCGCCAGTAGGTGCCTTCGGCTCGAGCCTCTGCGCGCCGGCGTGATCGGGTCGCGGGACCCCCGCGCCCGAGCTGAGCGCGAATGATCGCTGCGAGATCGTCTAGAGGTGCGGCTTCGTCGAGTAGCAGGTCGTCCAGCGTGACGACGCCCACGATGCGTTCACCGTCGACGATGGGAACGCGGCGCACGTTGTGCTTTTGCATCGTGCGGACCGCGTCCATCCGGCTCGCCGACGGCGGAAGCGTAGCGACGTTGCGAGACATCACTTCCGCGAGCTTCGTCGCGGCCGGATCGCGCCCAGCCGCCATGCCCCGCACCGTTAGATCACGATCAGTCACCACGCCGAGCGCGGCCGAGCCTTCTTGCACGAGGATCGTCCCGATATGGTTGCCCTCCATCGCGCGAGCAGCCTCGTGCGCGCTCGCGTTCGCGCCGAGGATCACGAGCTTGTCGCGCGTATACGCTCTGAGGGTCATTCGTGTCTCCTTGCAGGTCGACCCGCACCCGCACCGCGAGTGGTAATCGCCAATCCGCCGTTTTGATTCTAGCCGCTTCGCGAAGCCGAATCTTGACCGCGATCAACCGAGCCTCGCACGTGCCTTGACAGGCCGCGCCGACACGGCGAGATTGGCTCGACGCACGCGGGTGCGAACCACGACACGGACAGACGCGATGAACGGACTCAGCGAAGCACAGCTTGCCAACCTGACCGAACGGCTCCGGCAGCGTAAGGCGCTCCTGCTCGCAGAGATCCGCAGCGGACTCGACCGCGCCCAGGTGCCGCATTACGCCGAGCTTCTGGGCGGCGGCGGCGATGCGGGCGACGAATCGGTTGCGGCGCTCCTGCGCCACGTCGCCGACGCGGAGATCGCGCGCGACATCGGCGAGGTGCGGGACATCACCGCAGCGGAAGGACGCGTCGCTGCGGGGCTGTTCGGCGCATGCACCGACTGTGGAGACGAGATCGGCTACGCGCGGCTTTCCGCGTACCCGTCGGCGAAGCGCTGCCTGCGCTGCCAGCAGCACCGCGAGAAGACGCAGGCGCCGTCGAAGTACACCCAGCGCTGACCTCTGCCGACGCTAGAGGAAGCCGATCGAGATCCACGGCACCGCGGCGACGACGATCACTCCGATCCCGATTGCGACGAGGTAGCCGACGATCGGGCGGATGCCCTCGTCCGGGTTGACCTTGCCGACGGCGCACGCCGCGTAGTAACCGACCCCGAACGGCGGGGCAAACAGCCCGATGCCCATCGCGAGCACGACGACCATCGCGTACTGGACCTCGTGGACGCCGACCTGCCGCGCAATCGGGAACAGCAGCGGGCCGAGCAGCACGATCGCCGGGATGCCCTCGAGCACGCTCCCCAGCACGATGAAGATGACGATCGACACGCCGAGGAACGTGTAGCGCCCCCCCGGGAGGTTCCCCATGAAGTGCGCGAGGTCGCGCGAGAACCCCGACTGCGTCAGCGCCCACGCCATGCCGGTGGCAGCGCCGATGATGAGGAGGATCGCTCCCGAGAGCGACGCCGTCTCGACGAGCATCGGCATCAGCCGCCTCCAGTCGAACTGGCGGTAGACGATGAGGCCGGCGAGGATCGAGTACACGATCCCGATCGTCGAGACCTCGGTTGCCGTCGCGATGCCTTCGACGACCGCCCCGCGAATCACGAACGGGAGCGCGAGCGCCGGCAGACCGACCAGAAGGCTTCGGCCGATCTCCCGCGACGTCGCGCGCCGCACCCCCGAGAGGTCGTCGTGCCGGTAGCGGGCGCGCACCATGAAGCAGAGCGTGACGCCGAGCACGATTGACGGCAGCAGGCCGCCCGCGAAGAGCGCGCCGATCGACACACCCGTCACCGAGCCGATGGTGATCAGCACGAGGCTCGGCGGCACCGTCTCGGTCTGCGCGCCGGTCGCCGAGAGCAGGGCCACGAGATCGCCAGGCCGCGCGCCGCGGCGCTGCATTTCCGGAAACAGCACCGGAGTGACGGCGGCCATGTCGGCGGCCTTAGAGCCGGAAATGCCCGAGACGAGGTACATCGCTCCGATCAGGACGTACGAGAGGCCGCCGCGCACATGGCCGATGAGATTGGCGAGGAACGTCACCATGACGCGAGCCATTCCGGTCATCTCGATCAAGAGGCCGAGGAACACGAACAGCGGCACGGCGAGCAGGATCAGGTGTCCCATGCCCTCGTCCATGCGGCCGACGAGCACGCCGGTCGGCACCTGGGTCGTGAACAGCAGGTAGGCAAAGGTCCCCAGCGCGAAAGCGAATGCGATCGGGATGCCGGCGAACACCGCAACACCGACGAGGCCGACGAAGAAGATGAGCAGATTCGCGTTGCCGATCGAGGCGAGCCACGACTGCGCGATCCAGAGCACCCCGATGACGATCGCGAGGAGGATGAGCGCCGCCGCCTCCTGCCTCCAGTGGCCGGAGATGACGAACTTCAGCACCGCCATCAGCGCCATGATGGCGAAGCCCACCGGCAAGGCTGCGGCGCGAAAGGCGTCCGAGATCTGCAGCGCGGGCGTGGTGATCGCGGCCTGCTCGGCCGCATAGCGGTACGCGAACGGCAGGACTGCGGCGAGGAAGACGAGCGGCGCGACCACCGCGAGCGCGTCGAGGAAGGCGCGGCGATCGGACGTGACCGAAGTGACGAGCGCAGTCATGCGCATGTGGCCTTCGTTGCGAAACGCCACGGCTGCGCCGAGCATGGCTAGCCAGATGAACAGGATCGACGCGAGCTCGTCCGACCAGACGAGCGGCACGTGGAACACGTAGCGCGCGGCGACCCCCGAGAACAGGATGACCGTCTCGGCGATCACCAGCAGCGCAACGACAGCCTCGACGACGCGCCCGATGAGCGCGTCGAGGAGGACGGCCGCGCGTCTCACTACGCGAGTTTGCCTGAGTACTTCTCGAGCAGGTCCCAGGCCTCGTTGCCGTACTTGCCCTTCCAGTCGGCGTAGAAGCCCGCCTTCTGCAGCTTGTCGCGGAAGGTCGCCGTCTTGGCCTGGTTGAAGACGAGTCCCTTGCCGGTGAGCTCCTGCTGCAGGCTCGCGTTGAGCTTTTCCACGTCGGCGCGCTCGGCCTCACCGGCGGCATTGACGTGCTTCGCGACGATCGTGCGCAGATCGGCGGGCAGGCGGTTCCACGCGGCGCCGTTGGCGAGGAACCAGAAACCGTCCCACATGTGGTTGGTGATCGAGCAGTACTTCTGGACCTCGTAGAGCTTCGCCGTCGCGATGATCGCCAGCGGATTCTCCTGCCCGTCGACGATGTGCGTCTGCAGTGCCGAGTACACCTCGGCGAAATTGATCGAAGCGGGTGCGGCGCCGAGCGCCTTGAACATCGACGTCCACAGCGGGGACACCGGCACGCGGATCTTGAAGTCCTTGAGGTCGGCGGCGGTGTCGATGGGCTTCGTCGACGAGGTGATCTGGCGGAAGCCGTTGTCCCAGATCTTGTCCATCGGCACGATGCCCGCCTTCGCGATCTGGGCGCGCACGTAGGCGCCGAGGTCGCCGTCGAGCGCCTTCCACACGGTGGCATAGTCGGGGAACGCGAAGCCGATGCCGGTGATCGACGTCGCCGGCACGAGCGTCGAGAGGATGAGGCCTGACAGCGTGAAGAACTCGATCGCACCCGAGCGAAGCTGGCTCAGCATGTCGGTGTCGGAGCCGAGCTGGTTGTTGGGGAACACCTCGATGTCGACACGGCCCTTGGTCTCGGCGCGGATCGCGTCGGCCATCTCCTTCGCGCGGATGTTCATCGGGTGCGAGACCGGCAGGTTGTTCGCGTACTTGTAGCGGAATTCGGCCTTCTGCGCGTACGCGCTGCCGAGTGGCAATGCGGCCGCCGCACCCGCGGCGGTGAGCCTGATGAAGTCGCGTCGTTTCATTTCGATTTCCTCCGTGTGGCCCTGGGAACGAATTGCCTGCGCAGCGTCGGCAGGCCCACGCCGAGCGCCTCGAATCCGCCATCCGCAGCGAGCGT
>JAFEDF010000233.1 GCA_018241785.1 Pseudomonadota bacterium
TTCGAAGGCAGAGCCGGCAGATTTACAGTCTGCTCCCTTTGACCGCTCGGGAACCCCTCCGTCGAAACGTGCGATTCTAGCAGTCGGCGCGGCACCCGGTCAAACGTGCTCCCGCGCGACGCCCCGCACCGGGCGCCTCCAACAAGGCCTTTATAATCATGGCGCTGGAGCACGACCCGCCGGACGCTACCCGCGCCGCGGGCGCACGCCACCCGCCGCGCGCGGCCATGCTCCTCCACCGACCAGAAGGAGGGCGCCATGGGCTGCTGTCACGCCGATTTTGCATTGACCGAGGGATCCGACCGCGGTTTCACCGTCGGCATGCCGACCTTCACGTTCGGACCCGGGGTGCTGGCCGAGTCGGGCGCGAACGCCGCCGAACTGGGACTGCGCCGCGTTGCGCTCTTCACCGACCGCGGCCTCGCCGGGGGCGAGCACGTCGCGAAGGTGAAAGACTCGCTCGCCGCGGCGAAGATCGACGTGGCGGTCTACGACGAAGTCTCGATCGAGCCCACCGACGCGTCGCTGCAGGCGGCCGCAAGCTTCGCGCGCGAGGCGCGCGCCGACGGCTACGTGTCGGTCGGCGGCGGCTCGGTGATGGACACGTGCAAGGCCGCGAACCTCTACGCGACGCAGCCAGCCGAGTTCATGACCTACGTCAACGCGCCGATCGGCGCCGGCCGGCGCGTTCCCGGTCCGGTGAAGCCGCACATCGCCTGCCCGACGACCTCGGGCACCGGCTCGGAGACGACGGGCATCGCCATCTTCACCCTCGCGTCGATCAACGCCAAGACCGGCATCATCTCGCGGCGCCTGACGCCAACCGTGGCGCTCGTCGATCCCGACGTGACGCGCACGCTGCCTGCGAACGTCGTGGCGTCGACCGGCTTCGACTGCATGAGCCACTCGCTCGAAGCGATGACGGCGCGGCTCTACCCGCGCCGGCTCAACCGTGCCCAGGGCATCGAGCGGCCGGTGTCACAGGGCGCCAACCCGTTCTCCGACGCGCTCGCGCTGCAGGCGCTCGACGCCGCCGGCAGGTTCCTCGTGCGCGCGGTGCGCGACGCGGGCGACATCGAGGCCCGCACCGAGATGATGTACGCGGCGATGCTTTCGGGCATCGCGTTCAACGCGTCGGGCTGCCATCTGCCGCACGGGCTGTCGTACGCCGTCTCGGGGTTGATCCGCGACTGGCACGTCGACGGCTACCCGGCGGGAAGGAGCCTCGTCCCGCACGGCATGGCGGTGGTGCTGAACAATCCGTCGGTGTGGCGCGTCACGGCTTCCGCGCACCCCGAGCGGCACCTGCGCTGCGCGCAGGCGCTCGGCGCCGACACCCACGGGGCGGCGGCGGGCGACGCCGGCGAAGTGCTGGCCGGACGCATCGTCCAGCTGATGCGCGCGGCGGGCATGCCCAACGGGCTCGCCGCGCTCGGCTTCGGAGATGCCGACCTCGATGCGCTGGCGACCGGGGCCGAGCCGCAGTACCGCGTGATCAAGAACGCCCCGGTCGACGTCGACCGCGACGCGATCAAGCGGCTGTTCCACGGGGCGCTGCGCTACTGGTGACGCTCGCCGCGGGGACGACCCGCGAGGCGGGCAACCGGATCGCGAACGTGCTGCCGCGGCCGCGCTCGCTCTCGATTGCGAGCTCGCCACCGTGCCGGAGCGCAACGTGCTTGACGATGGCGAGCCCGAGCCCGGTGCCGCCGGTCGCGCGCGAGCGGCTGCGATCGACGCGATAGAAGCGCTCCGCGAGCCGCGGCAGGTATTCGGCGGCAATGCCGATGCCGGTGTCGGCCACCGCGAGCACGCCCGTGCCATCGGGCCCGATTCGCCACGACAGCGCGACGCGCCCGCCCGAGGGCGTGTAGCGGATCGCGTTGCTCACCAGGTTGCCGTATGCGCTCGCAAGCTCGTCGTGGCTGCCGTGGACGATCGCGGCGGGACCGGCATCGACGTCGACCGCGTGCTGGCCGCGCGACAGGAGCTTCGCCTCGTCGGCTGCTGCGCGCAGCAACGCCGCCACGTCGACCTCCTCGTCGACGAGCGGGTGATCCTCGCTCTCCAGCGCCGACAGCGTGAGCAGGTCCGCAACGAGCCGCTGCATGTTGTGCGCCTGCTCGCGCATCAGCCCGAGGAAGCGCGCGCGCTGCGCCGGATCGAGCTCGAGATCCTGCAGGGTCTCGATGAACCCGGCGATCACCGTGAGCGGCGTCTTCAGCTCGTGCGACACGTTGGCGATGAACTCGCGGCGCATCCGTGCCACCGCCTCGCGCTCGGTGACGTCGCGCGCCATCAGGAGCTTGCGCCCGGCTGCGAAGGGAACGAGCTGCAGCGCGAGCATCCGGGCCGGCTCGCGCCCCGACGGCACCAGTGCGACGTCGCCGAAATCGCCGGCTTCGAGATAGGCGAGGAAGCCCGGCTGGCGCACCAGGTTCACGATCGGCTGCCCGCGGTCGTGCGCGGCGTCGAGGCCGAGCAGCGCCTGCGCGCGCGGATTCGCCACCTCGATGCGATCGGCGGCGTCGAGCACGACGACGCCGTCGGGCATTGCCGACGCCGCCGCCTCGAAGCGCGCGATCACGTTTCGAAGGTCCTGCTCGTAGACGTTGCGCGCGCGCACGCGCCGGTGGATCAGCGTGAGCAGCGGACCCCACACCCCGTAGCCGTCGGGAACGCGCGCGTCGGGCGGCCCGGCCGCCCACGCGGCGATGCGCCAGAGATGCCAGAGGTGATAGGCGACGACCGCGACAGCGCCGACGCCCCCCACCGCCAGCGCGGCGGCGCTTCCGGCGCCGGCCAGCGTGGCGAGCGTCAGCGCGGCGACGACCGCCGGCCAGGCGAGGCTCCGGCGGACGATCGGGGTCATCGCGGCGGCACGAGCCGATAGCCGCTGCCGCGCACCGTCTCGATCAGCGACGCCGCGCCGAACGGCTCGAGGGCGCTGCGCAGCCGCCCGATGTGCACGTCGACCGTGCGCTCGTCGATGTCGAGGCGATCGGTCCAGACGCGATCGAGGAGTTGCGCCCGCGTGTGGACCCGCTCGGGACGCGCGAGCAGGAAGCGCAGCAGCCTGAACTCGGTCGGCCCGAGCGCGACGTCGCGTCCGCCGACGCTTACCCGTCGCGTCGCGGGATCGAGCACGAGCGGTCCTGCGGCGAGCAGCTCGTCCGCAGCCTCCGGGGTGCGGCGGCGTAGCACGGCCTTGATCCGCGCGGTCAGCTCGCGCGGGCTGAACGGTTTCGTCACGTAGTCGTCGACCCACGCCTCGAGCCCGGCGACGCGGTCGGCCTCCCCGGCGCGCGCGGTCACCATGATGATCGGCAGGTCGCGCGTGCGCGGATCGGCGCGAAGCTCCTTCGCGAACACCAGGCCGGAGCGTCCCGGAAGCATCCAGTCGAGGAGCATCAGCGCCGGAAGCCCCTCGGCGAGGCGCGCACGGGCGCGCTCGGCGTCGGATGCCTCCTCCACCTCGAAGCCGGCGTCCTCGAGGTGCACGCGCAGAAGCTCGCGGATCGCGGGCTCGTCCTCGACGACGAGGATGGCGGTGCGCGCGGGACGGGTGCCCGGGTGCCCGATCGAAGAAGAGCCGGCTGGCCGCGGCACGGATCGCAACGTCAGGGCTGCGCGATCTCGGCGCGGATCTCGTCGGCCGTCGCGTGGCGGACGTCCTTGCCCTTCACGACCTGCACGACCGCCTCGGCGATGTTCTTCGCGTGATCGCCGATGCGCTCGATCGATTTGGCGATGAACACGATCTCGAGCGCCGGCGTGATCGTGCGCGGGTCCTCCATCATGTAGCTCACGAGCTGGCGCAGGATCGACGCGAACGCCGCGTCGACCGCGGCATCGCGATCGATGACGTCGGCCGCGGCGACGACGTCGAGTCGCGCGAAGGCGTCGAGCGCGAGGCGCAGCATCGTCATCGTCGTCCCGAGCGTCTTGGCGGCATCGTAGATGCGCACCTGCGCGAGCCTCGCGCTGCCGTAGGTCTCGACCGCCTTGCGGGCGATCTTCTTGACCTCGTCTCCGATGCGCTCGAGGTCGTTGACGATCTTGCTCACCGTGAGGATCATCCTGAGGTCGACGGCAGTCGGCTGGCGCCGCGCGATGATCTGCGCGCACTGCTGGTCGATCGCGACCTGCAACCGGTTGATCGCGATCTCGTCGGCGCCGACGGCGTCGATCAGCCCGGCGTCATCCTCCTTCTCGAGCGCCGCGGTGGCGCGCATCAGCTGCTGCTCGACGACGCCGCCCATCGACAGGACGCCGCTGCGGATCGCTTCCATCTCCGCATCGAACTGCTTGTTGGTGTGCTCGGTCATGCTCGTGCTCCGGTTGCGCACGTGCGGCCACGCGGCCGGCTTCCGTGCATCCGAAACGGCCCTAGCCGAAGCGGCCGGTGATGTAGTCCTCGGTTTCCTTGCGCTGCGGGCGCAGGAAGATCTGGTCGGTGTCCCCGAACTCGACGAGCTCGCCCAGGTACATGTAGGCGGTGCGGTCGGACACCCGTGCAGCCTGCTGCATATTGTGCGTCACGATGGCGATCGTGTAATCGGCCTTGAGTTCGCCGATGAGCTCCTCGATCTTCGCCGTCGAGATCGGGTCGAGGGCGGAGGTCGGCTCGTCGAGCAGCAGCACCTCGGGGCGCACGGCGACCGCACGCGCGATGCACAGCCGCTGCTGCTGCCCTCCGGAAAGCGCGGTGCCGCTCTGGCGCAGCTTGTCCCTCGCCTCGCCCCACATCGCCGCCTTGGTGAGCGCCCACTCGACGCGCTCGTCCATGTCGCGCGACGACAGCCGCTCGTAGAGCCGCACGCCGAATGCGATGTTGTCGTAGATCGACATCGGGAACGGCGTCGGCTTCTGGAACACCATGCCGACCTTCGCGCGCAGCAGGTTGAGGTCGGTCCCGGCGTCGAGGATGTTCTCGCCCTTGAACACGATTTCGCCGGTCGCGCGCTGGTTCGGGTAGAGCGAATACATGCGGTTCAGCGTGCGCAGCAGCGTCGACTTGCCGCAGCCCGACGGCCCGATGAACGCCGTCACCTCGCGCTCGCCGATGTCGAGGTCGATCGACTTCAGCGCCTGGAAGCCGCCGTAGAAGAAATCGAGGCCGCGAATCGACATCTTCGGAGCGGCGCGGGACGCAGCGCCGCGCGTCGCAGCCTCGCGCGAAGCGTCGCCGGGCCCGGGGCTGCTGGCCCGATCGCCCTCGCCCATGGGTACCGGAGTGAGGCTGTCGAAGCTCATCGCGGGAAGGGCGTTTCAGCGCAGGCTGCGCTGCCGGAAGGCCGTCCGGGCGAGAATGTTGAGCAGGAGCACGGTGAGCGTGATCAAGAGCGCGGCTGCCCATGCGAGCGCCTGCCAGTCCGCGAACGGGCTCATCGCGAACTGGAAGATCACCACCGGGAGGTTCGCCATCGGCCCCGTCATGTCGGCGCTCCAGAACTGGTTGTTCAACGCGGTGAAGAGCAGCGGTGCGGTCTCGCCGGAGATGCGCGCGACGGCGAGCAGGATACCGGTGACGACGCCTCCGCGCACCGCCTTCAGCGTGACGATCAGGATCACGCGCCACATCGGGGCGCCGAGCGCGATCGCCGCCTCGCGCAGGCTGTGCGGAACGAGGCGCAGCATGTTCTCGGTCGTGCGCACGACCACGGGAATGGCGATCAGCGCGAGCGCCATCGAGCCGGCCCAGCCCGAGAAATGGCCGACGCGCACGACGTAGACGGTGTAGACGAAGAGCCCGAGCACGATCGACGGCGCCGACAGCAGCATGTCGTTGACGAACCGCGTCGCTTCGGCGAGCCAGCGGTCGCGGCCGTATTCGGCGAGCCAGATTCCGGCAAGGATGCCGATCGGCGTGCTGATCAGCGTCGCAGTCCCGACGATCGCGACGCTGCCGTAAATCGCGTTGGCGAGCCCGCCGGCGGCCCCCGGCGGCGGGGTCATCCGGGTGAAGAGGCCGAGTGACATCGCGCCCAAACCCTTGCCGAACAGCACGGCGAGGATCCACAGCAGGAACAGCATGCCGAGCGCCATCGTCATGAGCGACATCGCGAGGTTGATCCGGTTGACCCACACCCGCCGCCGGTAGAGTGCGCGCCGCGCGTTGCTCACGTCGTGGTTCCTGCACGCCGCGCCAGGTGTCCGATCAGGACGCGCGACGCGGCCAGCACGACGAGCGTCAGCGCGAACAGCACGAGCCCGAGCGCGATCAGCGACGCCCGGTGCACGGGATCCGACGCCTCGTTGAACTCGTTGGCGAGCGCCGAGGCGATCGAGTTCCCGGGCTCGAACAGCGACCGGTGGATGCGAAACGCGTTGCCGATGACGAAGGTGACGGCCATCGTCTCGCCGAGCGCGCGGCCGAGGCCCAGCATGATGCCGCCGACGACGCCGACCCGCGCGTACGGAAGCACGACGTGGCGCACGACCTCCCACGTCGTGCAGCCGATGCCGTAGGCGGATTCCTTCAGCACCGGCGGAACCACCTCGAACACGTCGCGCATCACCGACGCAATGAACGGAATGATCATGACCGCGAGGATCAGCCCCGCCGCGAGCATGCCGATGCCGATCGGCGTGCCCTGGAACAGCGCTCCGACCCCCCACAGGCGGCCGAGCGTCGCCGTGAGCGCCGGCTGGATGTGGCCGGCGAAGAACGGCGCGAACACGAAGAGCCCCCACATGCCGTAGATGATCGACGGTACCGCCGCGAGGAGCTCGACCGCCGTGCCGAGCGGGCGCTTCAGCACCGCCGGGCACATCTCGGTCAGGAAGAGCGCGATGCCGAAGCTCACCGGAACACCAATGACGAGTGCGATCGCCGAGGTGACCAGTGTGCCGTAGACCGGCGCGAGCGCGCCGAAGCGAAGCTTGACCGGATTCCAGACGTCGGTGACGAAGAAGGCCGGGCCGAAGCGTTCGAGCGCCGGCGCCGCGGCAACCGCGAGCGCGACGACGATTCCGGCGAGAAGCACGAGCACGAGCACCGCGAAGAACCGCGTCGTCTGCTCGAACAGCGGATCCTGCCAGCGCGACGGGGATCCGCGTCGCGGCGAAGTCCGCGGCGCCGGCTTCGCCGCACCGCCGATCGGCCGCGGGCCGGAGCCGAGCGCAACGTCGTCGATCGGCATCGATCACGCCCCTGTGCGAGACACCGGCATCATAGCGCCGCGATCATTGCCAGACCGGCTTGCCGGCGGCGTCGCGGATGCCCGAGGCCCACGCCGCGGCGATCATCGCGGTGACCGTGGCCGGCAGCGGCACGTAATCGAGCTCCTCGGCCATCTTCTGGCCGTGATGGAACGACCAGTCGAAGAACTTCAGGGCCTCGCGCGCGCCCGCGGCGTCGGCCGCAGTCCGGTGCATCAGCACGAACGTCGCTCCGGCGATCGGCCACGTCGCCTTTCCGGGTTGATCCGTGATGATCACGTGAAAGCCCGGCGCACCTTTCCAGTCGGCATGGGACGCTGCCGCCTGGAACGAGGCGATGTCCGGCTGCACGTACATGCCCTCGCGGTTCGCGACCAGCGCGAAGGCCATCGAGTTCCTCTTCGCGTAGGCGTATTCGACGTAGCCGATCGAGCCCTTGATTCGCTGCACGTACGCGGCGACGCCCTCGTTGCCCTTGCCGCCGACACCCTCGGGCCACGAAACCGCCGTCGCCGCGCCGACGCTGTCCTTCCACTCCGGGCTCGCCTTCGAGAGGTAGTCGGTCCAGATGAACGTCGTCCCCGAGCCGTCGGAGCGGCGTACGACGGTGATCGGCTCGGCCGGAAGCCTGACCCCGGGATTGAGCTTGACGAGCGCGGGGTCGTTCCAGCTCCTGACGTGACCGAGGTAGATGTCCGCGAGGAGCTTGCCCGACAGCTTCAGTGCGCCGGCCGCGACGCCCTCGACGTGCACCACCGGAACGACGCCGCCGATGATCGCCGGGAACTGCACGAGACCCGCCTTGTCGAGCTCGGCCACGGTGAGCGGCATGTCGGACGCGCCGAAGCCGACGGTCTTCGCCTTCACCTGGGCAATGCCCGCGCCCGAGCCGATCGACTGATAATTCACCTCGGTGCCTCCGCCGTCGTGATACGCGGCTGCCCAGCGCGCGAAGATCGGGTACGCGAAGGTGGATCCCGCGCCGGTGATTCCGGCGGCGTGCGCAGCCGACGCAGCGAACATCGCCCCGGCCGCGATTGCGGCGGTCTTGGCCAATGCACGCCTCAAGACTTCGCTCTTCATGATTCGCGACCCGTGACGCATCTGCCGGCATTCTGCCGCCCGCATGTGACAGAACGATGACAGCGTCGCGGCACGCGCCAGACGACCCGTCAGGCGGCAGTCGTGCTGAACTGCTGCACGACGCCGCGCCACCACCCCCCGGTCACGTTGACCTCCGTGAACGCGTCGTCAGTGACTTCCGCGATCACCGCCCGCCAGAATCGCTGCGCAGGGAGGTTCTCCGCGAGCTCGCCGACCTCCCATGGGCCCGGATGACAACCGAACACGTGCCGCGCAAAAGATCGCCCCACGCCGGCGCGGCGGTATCTCCCGAGAACGAAGAACTGCTCCATCCAGCAACCTTCGTTGCGGGTGACGCAGGCCGGTGCGACGAGCGCGAAGCCGGCTGGGTGATCGCGTGCGAGTGCGATGTACGCGAATGACGTTGCGGCATGCATGTGCCGCGTGAGGTCGTATCCGTATTCGCCTGCCGGATCGAGCTCCTGATCCCAGTGGTCCGAGAGCTCGTACTGGTAGAGCTCCAGCATCCGCGCGATCGCCGGGAAATCGTGCCCCCGCGCCTGGCGAAAAATAACCGTCACAGCGCGCCTGTCCCGGTGATCCAACGAACGAGCCAACCGGTCACGCCAACGGGCCCCGAATGATCCGCGACAGAGACGGTCCGGTTCAGCGCGTGGCCGGCTGGCGCATCACCTGATGTAGTAACCGGCCGCACGCCAGGCACCACCATCGAGCATGAATGTCACCGTCTCCACCGCATCAGCCCGATTGGAGAAGTCGGTCGTGTACTGAAGGACCACGTATTTCCCGGGTGGCGCGCCGGGGAGGCTCGCGGTGAACGTGGCGGATTTCAGTTTCCGCGAGACGACCGGGCCCAATGGCGCGCGAACACCGCGAACGGTCGAGACCCATTGGGCTTCAGGTACCGCAGACTTGAATGTATTGGCCGCTTGCGACCAGCTTCGGCCGAATTCCGCGGAGTCCACGAGCGACAGCCATGATGTAGCTGCGGCCTGAGCCCTGTCGACACTCTCGCCGACGGGTGCAGCGCCTGCGATGCCGATCGACAGCGCGGTCGCGAGGATCCATGCGCCGAAGCGTTTGATGTTCATGTCGAGCTCGATGCGTGCAACGCGATGTAACCGAACAGGCAGGCGCTGCCGATGCAGAGCAGGCCGCAGAGGACTCGCTGCCACATGGGTGCAATTCTCTGGTCGTCCATGACGTCACCCGCGACATCCACCGTTCGAACTGCGCGACCGCCGCAGACGCGCGCGCACGAGTCACGGCCCCTGTTCGGGATCCGCAGTATCCAGCCCACCGAGGCGACGACGCAGCCACGGCATGACGGCAAACACCAGCAGCATAGCCAGGTACACCGATCCGGAAACCGGGTCGCGGTCGGCGACGTACTCGACCACGCCCCGGCCAGCGAGCAGGGATGCCATGAGGAACTCGGCCGCTACGAGGAAAAGCAGTGCGAGGAGCCCCACGAGCAGCCACCGGCGCTCGGGCATGGTGAACTGGCGACGACCGACAACGTACCCGGCTGCTACGAACATTGCCAGCAACATGAGTGGCATTTCGGCGAGTTCGGCAAGTCGCTCGCCGAAGCGGGGGACGAGGAACGGCACGCGCACGGAGCCGAGCACAAAGCCCGCGGTGAACACGATGCCAAAGTATGCCGCAGCGGCCTTGAACGGCGTGGCACTGCGTGGATGGGTCGCTGCGGTAGCGCTCGCTGGGCCGGATGTTCGAGCCCGCCCGCGCTGAAGCGGGCGAAGCCTGGCTTTCAGATGAACTTCCGCTTGAGAACGGGCAGCGATGGCGGGAACACCGAAGAGCAGCAGAAAGATTGGAAGCTCCTCCGCTGCGGAGTAGCCGGCTTTCGTGACGCCGATCCACATGTTGAAGCTTGTGAGCACAAGCCAGACGGCAACGAACGCGACAGTGGCGACCGTCGTCGACGATGAATAGTTCGGCGAGAAGAGCTTGCCCAGTACGAGAAAGGCAAACAGGAGGAGGACGCCGGCGAACAGAAAGAGCCCGGTACGCATGCGATTTTCCTTCGAAGGCACGCGAGCAACGACGGGTCAGACCCCGCCTTTCGCGTCGTCCGACGCGAACGCCAGGACGTGGCGGTCCGGGTCGAGTGAATACGCCGCACGGTGGCCCCACGACCGGAGACTCAGCGGACTCAGCTCGATGGCCCCAGCTGCGAGCGCGCGCGCGTGATGAGCCTCGGGATTCGGGACAACAAGGTATAGCTCCGCCCGTGGAACGCCTCGTGCCTCGGACGGCTCCCGAAGTGCCGGTCCGAGGAGCCGCTCGATTGCGGCTTCGGGCATGAGACCCAGCACGGCGCCGCCGGGCAACATGAACTCGGTCATGCCTGGTACGTCGAGCCTCGGCGCAACGCCAAGCGTAGCCGCATAGAAGGTAGTGCTACGTGGCTGGTCGGCGACGTACAGGATGAAGTGCGCCACGCTCCTCGTTGGCTGCGTGCGGCCTGGCCAGGCGCCCGGTTCGTGGCAAACCACTTCGATGTTGTGACCGTCAGGACCGATGACGAACGCTGCGTAATCGTCTGTATGGTACTGCGGGCACAGACCAGGTGCGCAGTTGTCTTTCCCGCCGGCCTTTCCGAGACGACAACCGCGCCGAGTGGTTCGAGTGCCTCGAGGAAGAACACTATGCTTGCCGCGCAGTCGCTGACTCCGAGCTTGACGTGATCGAACACGAGCCTTTCCCGGGGCGCGCGGACCGCCCATGATGTCAGCGTCGATGCACCCCCTGGTATTCCGACGTGTGACGCCCGTCGGTTTTGGGATATTTTATGCGGCGGCCAGCCTGCGAAGTCAATCGATCCGCAATGCAACTGCGTGCGCTGAAGCTCAGGCATCTCCGGTACTTCGTGACCATCGTCGAGCGCGGCAGCCTGTCGCGCGCCGCGGCGCAGCTGCACGTCGCACAGCCGGCGCTCAGCCAGCAGATGGCGGAGCTCGAGGGGCTCCTCGGCGCTGCGCTGCTTCACCGCAGCGCGCGCGGCGTGCGCGCCACCACGGCCGGCGAGGCCCTGTACGCAGCGGCCGTCGACATCCTGCGCCGGGTGGAGCAGCTTCCCGGAATCGTCCGCTCTGCAGGCGGCGAACCTGAAGGCACGGTGACCCTCGGCATGTCCTCCACGCTCGCCGCCGCGCTCGCCGGCCCGTTCATGGATGCGAGCAGAAAGCGGCTGCCGAAGGTCGCCCTGCGATTCTCCAGCCACGACAGTGTCTCGCTGCGCGACCGCGTGGCCGGGGGGCGTCTCGATCTCGGCGTGGTCTACGAAACCGAGCCGGTCGGCCGCTTCCTGCGGCTCCCCCTCTTCCGCCAACGTCTGTTCTGGATCCAGCGCCGCAAGACGCCGCGCAGTCCTGCGAGCGCAAGCCTGCGCACGGTCATCGAGCATCCGCTGGTGCTGCCATCGCATCCCAATCTGGTGCGGGTCATGCTCGACAAGGCCTTTGCCGAAGAACATCTCTCACCCGACGTCTCTGCGGAAATGGACGTGTTCTCGAGCATCCTCTCGGCCGTCCACAGCGGACTCGGCAACACGATCCTGCCCAAGGGAGACTTCTCCGACGTGCCTGGCCACGCCCGCTTGTTCGCCACCCCCATCGAGCCGCCGCTCTACGTGACGGTCAGCCTGATCTCGCACGGTGACGGCGCACCGACGCGTGCGACGGAAGGGGTACGCGAGTGCTTCGTCGCATTCGCGCGGGACTACCTCGATTCCGGTGCGCTGCCGGATGCGGAATGGATTGCCGATTCCGGGCCATAAGGTTTGCCGATACCCGCATAGCACAACAGTATTTTTCCGCTCTTCCCGACTGCTCCATGATGCGCGCCACTCACCGCGGCGTCGCACTTCGCGCGCCGCATCACCACGGCAAGGAGCATCGGCATGGCAAAGCTCGTTTACCGCGTAGTTTCGGCCTGTGGCGCACTCGGCTACGGCTATCCCAAGGCTTCCCTCGACCAGGCGATGAAGGGGCGCATCGACGCGATCATCTCGGATGCGGGGTCGATGGATGCGGGCCCCTACTACCTCGGAACCGGCACCGAGTATTTCGAGCGCGAAGCCGTCAAGCAGGACTATCGCCACATGGTCGAGGCCGGACAGAAGATCGACGGCCCGGTGATTCTCGGCAGCTGCGGCATGGCCGGTGGCGACCGCAACCTCGAATGGATGGTGGAAGTCGCCAAGGAAGTGTTCGCCGAACTCGGCGTGCGCGACGCCAGGGTCGCGGTCATCGGCGCCCAGATCGACCCGGACGTCGTCATTCGCGAACTCGGGAACGGCACATTGCTGCCTACCGGACGCGGTCCGGACCTGGACGAGGAAGCGCTGCGCGAGAGCACCATCGTGGGACAGATGGGCATCCATCCGCTCATCACCGCGCTGGAGAGCGGCGCCAAGTACGTCCTCGCCGGGCGCTCCTGCGATATCGCGCTGTTCGCCTCGGACATGATCCGTCGCGGCATCGACCCCGGCCTCGCGTACCACGTCGGGCACGTGCTCGAGTGCGGGGCGCTCGCCTGCGATCCCGGATCGCCTTCGGATTGCCTCGTGGCCGAAGTCTACGACGACGGGAGCGCGGTGTTCGTCGCTCCCAATCCGAGCCGGCGCTGCACACCCTACTCGATCGCCGCCCACTCGCTCTACGAGGAGAGCCATCCGCAGTTGCAGTTCTATCCGGAAGGCATCCTCGCCATGGAGAAGACCCGGTTCTTCACCCGCGACGCGCGCGCGACCGGCATACGCAACAGCGTCTTCGTCCATTCGGCGAAGCCGTGGCCGTGGAGCATCAAGCTCGAAGGTGCGCGCCGCGTGGGCGCGCGCAAGGTGTCGCTGGTGCACCTCGATCCGAACGACCTGTCGAAGATCCCGTCCGACATTCTGGTGTACGGACGCAACGGCGTGCAGAAGAACGCAGTGGAGGCGCCGCAGCGCGAACTTGGCATCATCATCGAGACGTCGTCGCCTGATGCCGGGGCGGCCACCAGGCTCGCCAGCCTGCTCACGCACTACCTGATCCACTACGGTTATCCCGGCCGCAAAGCCACCGCGGGGAACATCGCCTATCCGATGTCACCCAACATCGTGAGCTTCAGGCGCTCGGACGGCGGCTACGGCGCGATCGTGCCGAGCGGCACGCGCGATCCGGTGTTCTTCGAGAATTACGCGCGCGTCAGGGACGCGGTCATCAAGCTGATCGAGGAAGAGTTCCCCGATGCGCTGCGGGCCGCGAGCCATCGGATCATCGACGCCGATGCGGCCCACCCGGTGGCATTGCTGCGCACGGTCGACCGCGATCCAGCGTCGCTCGAGCGCCGCCACCGGGCCGAGATCGCGCGCCTCGAATCCTTCGCCACGGCGCAACCGGGGTCGCTGTTCGGCCTCGACGCGATGGACGCCTACGAATGGACGCTCTATCACCTGATCCAGAACGAGGACGTCATCAAGAACGCCATGTTCCCGATCCGCTACTTCCGCGCCAACGGCGCGCAATGGACGGCCGCCGGAGACGAGCGCCCGAAATACTTCGACATCGGAGTCACCGGCTACTCCGGCGATCTCGACGATCGCACGCTGTCCCTGATCGCGGACGTGCCGCCAGCGGGTGAACCGACGCACTCGCGCCGGCTGCTGGACATGGCGGTGGTGATCCGCAGCAAGGACGCAGGGATCAACCGCCTCGTCTTCGACGTCGTCTTCAACTCCGCGGAGGACTACGAATCGGCGCTGGCCTCGAACGCGTTCACCAGGACCAACATTGCGCGGATCCTCGGCCTTCCCGAAGACCGCGTCGTAGGAACGTTTTTCGTCGACAGCTGCAACGCCATCAAGCTGACGATCGACCGGCCGAACATCTCCGCGTCGCTCGACGAGCGCGATGTCTTCGGGGCACAGCAGCAGGCCACGGTCGAGCAACTGAGCGTGCCCATGTATGCGAGCAGGCTCGCGCGCGCATCCTCGTTCTGACGGCAGGGGGAACGCCATGAAGAATTACATCGCAGTGCTGGACATCGCGATCGCCGTCGCGCTGATGGGGGCCTGCCGGAACGCGCTCGCGCAGCCGGCGCCCATCAACGTGACCGGCAACTGGATCATCTATTCCACCAGCATCGAGGACGGCACGACCGTCGTGAAGCACGTCGAGATCGCCCAGGACGGCACCCAGCTCAGCGGCTACTTCGAGGGACCGGACCAGACGGGACCGATCAACGGCGAAGTCAAGGGTCATCACATCCACTTCGTCACCGTGACGCGCAACGTGCTGAACTTCCGCGGCGAGGTGATCGGCAACACCATCACCGGCACCTACGGCCTGCACGGCCGGCATGCGCAGTGGCAGGCGCAGCGCGAGCCAGGGACGGGTGCGCCGGAGCAGGCCCCGGTCGCGGAGCGGCTGTCTTCCCAGCCCGTGTTGAATACGCATCCGGCGGATCAACTCGATGCGCTGGTCGCGCCCATCGCGCTGTATCCGGATGCGCTGGTGGCGCAGGTGCTGGCCTCGGCCGAAAGCCCGAATGACGTCACCGCAGCGCACGACTGGCTGGCGCAGAATGCGAGCCTGGCCGGCGATGCGTTGTCGCAGGCGGTCGCGCAGCAGCCATGGGATGCGAGCGTCAAGTCGCTCACGCAGTTTCCCTCCGTGCTGGCGAACATGGCGGCCAACATTGCATGGACCACGCGGCTCGGCCAGGCCTACGCGACGCAGCAGCCCGAGGTGATGGCGGCGGTGCAGACGATGCGCGCACGCGCGTATGCCGCAGGCAACCTGCAGTCCAATTCGCAGATCACCGTCGCGCAGCAGAGCCCCTCCACGATCGTGATCCAGCCAGCGAATCCGCAGGTGGTCTACGTGCCGCAATACAACCCGGCCTTGGTGTACGGCGCCGCCGTGGTGCTGCCCGCCTACTACGTCGCGCCGCCGGTGCCGGTGGCGAGCGTCGGCCTCTTCTTCGGCGACGGCGTCTCCGTTGCCGCCAGCGTCGGAAGCGGCTGGGGCTGGCATGGCTGGGGGCTCAACTGGTGGGGAGGTGGCGGCGGCACCGTGATCTACAACAACACCACATACATCAACAACAACAATCACTGGAGCCCGCGTCGATACCCGCCCTATGATCCGAATTACCGCCCGGGCCAGAATACGAACTACGGCCCGCACGGGCATTACCACGACAACGGCTACTTCGGACCCAACGGCCACTTCCATCCGTACGCGCCGGGCGCCCGCGGCGTGCCGAACGGCGGCGCCAACGGCAACCGCGGCCTGATCGGCGGCAACGGCAGCACGCAGCATCTGCAACCGCTGCATGAGCATCCTGAGCAAGCGCTGCACGAGCACGAGGAGAGGCACGGAGAGGAACACGAAGAGGGGCGCGAACGCCGTTAAGTCGACGCAGCGCCGGTTCTACGGTCTCTACGGCTGCGCCGCGGGCCTCGTGACTACCCTCGATTGCGACCACGCCGTGCGCAAGCGGGGTTCCGTCGGCCCGCCGACGCAGTACTTCGACATGCCGATCGTCGATGACGGGGGGCGCGACGGCGCGCCGCAAGGCCCGCGCGGCCCGGCGAGGCCGCCGGGGTATCATCGGCGCACCGCGTTGCAGTATCGGAGCAGAGCGCCCCATGGCTGACCGTCGATTCCAGGCCTTCCTGGCTGTCGCCAAACACGGGTCGTTCACCAGGGCGGCCGATGCGCTGTGCATGACGCAGCCCGCGGTCACCTTCCAGATCCGCCAGCTCGAGGAACACTTCAACACCCGGCTGTTCGACCGTGTCGGCGGCCGCACCGCCCTCACGCCTGCCGGGCGGATCGCGCTCGAGTACGTCGAGCGCATCATGCTGCTCTCCTCCGACCTCGACGCGAGGATGAAGGAGATCAACGGCGAGGAAGCCGGGCCGCTCGCAATCGGGGCGAGCACGACGGTCGCGGAGTTCCTGCTGCCGCGCATCATCGGCGAGTTCACTTCGCGCCATCCGGGCATCGTTCCCCAGCTCATCGTGGCCAACTCGGAGTCGGTACAGGCGCGCGTGGCCGAGCGTGCGCTCGACCTCGGCTTCATCGAAGGCGACTCGCACCTTCGCACACTGGTCACCGACGTCTGCTGCGACGACGAGCTCCAGGTCGTCTGCGTTCCCGACCACCCGCTGGCGAAGCGCGGCTCGGCGACGCCGGAAGCGCTCGCCGAGTACCCGTACGTCGGCCGCGAGCCGGGCTCGGGCACGCGCGAAGTGATCGACCGCTACCTGCAGGAGGCGGGCCTTGCGCTCGACTCGCTGCAACTCGTCATGGAGGCGAGCAGCCCCGAGGCGCTGAAGGGGCTCGCCGCCACCGGGCTCGGCTTTGCGATCATGTCGCGCGCGACGGCGGAGAAGGAGGTGCGCCTCGGCGATCTCGTGCAGATCCCGCTCGAGCCGGCGCTGACCCGCCATCTGTCGGTCGTCTATCCGCGCGAGCGCATCCTCTCGCGCGTCGTCGTCGAGTTCATCCGCTTCGCGAAGGAGCGGCTCGCCTCCGGCGGGAGACCTTCAGCGCGCCGAATGCCCGGTCGCGCGGACCGCGACCTTGTCGCGCGGATCGATTGAAGCGTAGTACTCGCGCAGGATCTCGAGCACCTCGGGGCGGCTGAACTCGGGCGGCACCGGGCTCCCCTCGGCGAGCCACATGCGCAGCTTCGATCCCGAGACGAGCAGCCGGTCGGCGTCGTCGTGCGGGCAGGTGCGCGCCGACGCCATGCCTCCGCAGCGGTAGCACCAGAACGTCCAGTCGATCTTGAGCGGCTGGATGGCGAGCGCGTCGCGCGGGATCGAGTCGAAGATGCGGTGCGAGTCGAACGGTCCGTAATAGCTGCCGACACCGGCGTGATCGCGGCCGACGATGAGGTACGCGCATCCGTAGTTCTGCCGGAAGAGCGCGTGCAGGAGCGCTTCGCGCGGTCCGGCGTAGCGCATGTCGAGCGGATAGCCCGCCTGCATCACCGTCCCCGGCCTGAAGTAGCGCTCGATCAGCGTCGCGATCGCTCGCGTGCGGACGTCGGCCGGGATGTCGCCCGGCTTGAGGTTGCCGAGGAGCGAATGCACGAGCACTCCGTCGCACACTTCGATTGCGACCTTTGCGAGGTACTCGTGCGAGCGATGCATCGGGTTGCGCGTCTGGAACGCGGCGACGCGAGACCAGCCGAGGCGCTCGAATTCGGCGCGCGTCTCGGCCGGGGTCCTGAAGAGCGTCCCGTAGCGCTCGCCGAAGCCCCCGTCGCCCAGCACCCGCACCGGCCCTGCGAGGTTGACCTCGCCCTGCTCCATCACCATCCGCACGCCGGGGTGCGCGGGATCGGTCGTCCTGAACACCGACTGGCATTCGTGCGCCTTGTCGATCCGGTACTTCGCGGTGACGGTCATCGTCGCGAGGATCGAGCCGTCGTCGGGGTCGACGAGCGCGACGTCGCTCCCTTCGGCGATCGAGTCGGCCGTCGCCGCGCCGGTCGACAGCGTGATCGGAATCGGCCAGAACACGCCGTCGGCGGTGCGCATGTCGTCGCAGACGCCCTGCCAGTCCGCGTGCGACATGAACCCCGCGAGCGGCGTGAAGCCGCCGATGCCGAGCATCACGAGGTCGCCCTTCTCGCGCGACGTGACGCGCAGCTTGCGAAGCGTCGCGGCGCGCGCGAGCTCGCTCGCGCGATGGGCTCCGTCGAGCCGCAGCGGCCGCAGATCGCCGCTCCCGTGCGGCGGGACGAGGTGAGTCATGGCAATGGCCCGAAAGGAAGGTCGATCCGGTCAAGCTAACGCAACGAACCGATTCCGTCGAGCGAAAATGCTGATGAGCCCATAAAGCCCCCCCCCGGCGCGGTCAGCGGCGTCGGCACCGGTGCCGGCGAACACGGCGGTGCGGGCGCGGGACGGCGGCCGTCGTGGGCTATCATGCGAAGCCGATGAAGATCTGCATCGTCTCCGATAGCCACGACCGTTCGGATCCCCTCGCGCGCGCGGTGCGCGCCGCCGCCGCCGAAGGCGCCGAGGCGGTGATCCACTGCGGCGACGTCATCGGTACGCAGACCCTCGGTGCGGCGCTCGCGGCCGGCCTCCCCATGCACGTGATCCACGGCAACAACCTTGGCGACACGGTGTCGATGTGCCGCTGGATGCACGAGAGCAACGGAAGGCTCACCTACCACGGCGCCGACGCGAGGATCGAGCTCGGCGGCAGGCGCATCTTCGTTGTCCACTACCCCGAGTACGGCCACGCGATGGCATGCACCGGCGACTGGGACCTCGTCTGCTGCGGGCACTCGCACGCCGCCGGCGTCGAGGAAGTCGCGAACGTCAAGGGCGGGCGCACGTGGCTCGTCAATCCGGGCACCGTCGCCGGGCTCGCCGCTCCGGCGACCTGGATGCTCGGCGACCTCGCGGCGATGCGCTTCGACCTGCGTGCCGCGGGCTGAGGAAGCTCTGCGAAACGGGAACGGACCCTGTTTCAGCGATCGGCCGCGCTGGGAAGCGGTGGGGATGCCGCGGCGCGCGAGTTCGACCGCGAAGGTCGAGGGAGCGGAGTACCGTGACGGGCTCAAACACCGGCTGCGTTCCGCAGCCGAACTCGCGCGTCACGGTACCCCGCTCCCTCGGCCTCCACGGTCGGTG
>JAFEDF010000234.1 GCA_018241785.1 Pseudomonadota bacterium
TCCAGCCATTCCGGAGGCGTTTCGAGGCCGGCGTGCCCACGATAACTCGACCATCGCCACTGGGTGGTGGACGTCGCCAGTCGGCGGTTGAACGCTTGTGTGTACACGGCGTTGACGTATTGCATCAGCCGCGACAGTTCAGGTGCGCGCGCGGGCGACGCGGCGCACGTCGGGCACCCGGCGCAGCGCCCGCATGACGTGCGCGAGGTGACGCCGGTCGTGCACCTGCAGGCTGAAGAACATCGCGACGTCGCCGCCGTCGGGGCGCTCCATCGACACGGTGTCGATGTTGGCGTCGGCGTCGCCGATCGTCGTCGCGACCTCGGCCAGCATGCCGCGCCGGTTCGCGACGAGCACGCGCACGCCGGCGTCGAACGCACCCTGCACGTCGGATGCCCATTCGACGTCGACGAGCTCGGCACCATCGACGCGCTGCTTGCGCATCGTCGGGCAGTCGCGCACGTGCACGATCAGCCCCTGGCCGCGGCGGAACTGGCCGATGACGGCGTCGCCGGGAATCGGCCGGCAGCACTTCGCGTACTGGATCGCCACCCCCTCGACGCCGCGCAGCGTGAGCGCCCCCGGCTTCGCGGCGCTGCCGGGCGCGCCCGCAGACGCCTCGTCGCCCTTGTCGGACGCGCGCGTCAGCGCCTGCGCGACGACGAACGACAGCCGCTTGCCGAGGCCGATGTCGGCGAGGATCTCGAGCTGGCTCTTCACGCCGTATTCCCTCGCCAGCGATTCCCAGCGCTCCCAGACGATCGATTCCGGCTCTACCTTGAGGGTCGCGAGCGCCTGGTTCAGCAGGCGCTCGCCGAGTGCCGCCGATTCCTGCTGCTGCAGACCCTTGAGGTAGTGCCGGATGCGCGAGCGCGCCTTGCCGGTGGTCACGAACGACAGCCACGACGGGCTGGGCCGCGCGGTGGGCGACGTGAGGATCTCGACGTGGTCGCCGTTCTTCAATTCGGTGCGAAGCGGCAGCAGCTCGTAGTTGATCCGCGCGGCGACGCAGTGATGGCCGATGTCGGTGTGCACGCCATAGGCGAAGTCGACCGCGGTTGCTCCGCGCGGCAGCGCCATGATCCTGCCCTTCGGGGTGAACAGGTAGATCTCGTCGGGGAAGAGGTCGCCCTTGACGTGCTCGAGGAACTCCTTCGGGTCGCGCGATTCGGACTGGATCTCGAGCAGCCCCTGCAGCCAGCGGTCGGTCTCGCGCTGCGCCTCGGCGAGGTTGAGCTGCCCGCCCGACTTGTACAGCCAGTGCGCGGCGACTCCGGCCTCGGCGACGCGGTGCATGTCGTGGGTGCGGATCTGCGCCTCGAGCGGCGTGCCGAACGGCCCGAACAGCGTCGTGTGCAGCGACTGGTAGCCGTTGGCCTTCGGAATCGCGATGTAGTCCTTGAACTTGCCGGGGATCGGCTTGTAGAGCTCGTGCAGCGCTCCGAGCGCGGCGTAGACGGTCGGCGTGTCGTTGACGAGCACGCGCACGCCGTAGATGTCGAACACCTGCGAGAACGTGTAGTGCTTCTCGCGCATCTTCCGGTAGACGGAATAGATCGTCTTCTCGCGCCCGGAGACCACCGCGTTGATGCCGGCACGCGAGAAGCCCTCGCGGATGACGTCGAGGATGCGGTTCATCACCTCGCGGCGGTTGCCGCGCGCGGTCTTGATCGCCTGCGCGAGGATGCGGTAGCGCAGCGGATAGAGGTGCTTGAACGAAAGATCCTGCAGTTCGAGGAAGAGCGCGTTGAGGCCGAGCCGGTTGGCGATCGGCGCATAGATGTCGAGGGTCTCGCGCGCGATGCGCTTGCGGTGCGCCGGGGCCATCGCGTCGAGCGTGCGCATGTTGTGGAGCCGGTCGGCGAGCTTGATCAGCACGACGCGCACGTCGCGCGCCATCGCGAGGAGCATCTTGCGGAAGCTCTCCGCCTGCGCGTCCTCGCGGCTCGCGAACTCGATCTGGTCGAGCTTCGAGAGGCCGTCGACCATCGCCGCCACCGGCCGGCCGAATTTCGTCTCGAGTTCCGAGCGGGAGACCGGCGTGTCCTCCATCACGTCGTGGAGGAGCGCCGCAGCGAGTCCCTCGGCGTCGAGGCGCCATTCGGACAGGATGCTCGCGACGGCGAGCGGATGCGTGATGAACGGCTCGCCTGACTTGCGGAACTGGCCGCGGTGCGCCGAATCGGAGAACTCGAACGCGCGCTCGACGAGCGCGACGTCGGGCGGTGGCAGGTAGTGGCCCAGGTGCCGGGCGAATTCGGCAATTTGCGACATGCCGTTTCGCCCCGCTGTGCGCTACAAGGTGATCGTCGGCGCGTTCTTGTGCAGCATTTCGATGCCGACTTTCCCGGTGGCGACCTCGCGCAGCGCGATGACGGTCGGCTTGTCGCGGTCGGGGTCGACGAGCGGCGCCGAGCCTGACGTGATCTGCCGCGCGCGATTGGTCGCGGCGAGCGTCAGCTCGAAACGGTTGGGAATGCGGGCAAGGCAGTCTTCGATCGTGATGCGAGCCATGGTCAGCCTTTCGATGCAGGGGCGAGGAGCCGCGCGAGCGCCGACGAGTGCCGCAGCAGCTGCCGGGACGCGGTCAGGCGCGCCGCGCGAACGATCACCGACAGGTCGTCGACCGCTCGCGCAAACTCCTGATTCATAATAACATAATCGAAATCCCCGACGTGGCGCATCTCCTCGCGCGCGGCTTCCAGCCGCTGCCGGATGACGTCGGGAGGATCCTGCGCGCGGTGCTTCAAACGTTCCTCGAGAGCTTCGAGCGAAGGCGGCAGGATGAAGATGTGCACGGCGCCCGGAACGAGGCGGCGCACCTGCGCCGCACCTTGCCAGTCGATCTCGAGCAGCACGTCCTGGCCTGCTGCGACCTGCGCGTTCAGCCACGTCGCCGACGTCGCATACCAGTTGCCGTGCACGAGCGCGTGCTCGAGGAACTCGCCGCGCTCCTGCATCGCGCGAAAGGTCGGGACGTCGACGAAATGGTAGTGGTGACCCTCGTGCTCACCGGGGCGCGGACCGCGCGTCGTGTACGAGATCGACAGGCGGATCCCCGGCTCGCGCTCGAGCAGCGCGTTCACCATGCTGCTCTTGCCGCCTCCCGACGGCGCCGCGATGACGAACAGGCATCCGGCGGCGCCGGGGCTTTGCGTGGTGATCGTCATCGACCGGCGCCCGAATCACAGGCAGCGGCGCAAAGCCGCATGGCTGCGTGGATTGGCCCATTCGTGAGCGGGCGTGGGTCCGTGCATGGGTACGGCCTTCAACGTGGGTGCATGGGGTCGGCCAGTATAGCCAACCCACCATGCGCCCAGTCCGCCTCACTCTCGCGGCCGGCGCGCACGCGCATCAGGTTCTAACCGGACGACCGGAGGTTGGGATTTGACGACTCGCCTCCGACACCGGTGCCGGCACCACCATGCTTTCTCCGAAGACACTTGGCTATACCGCCAGCGCGATCAATCAGGCGAGCCCGGGCGTCGCGTCGAACGCGGTGGCGTTCGGCAACGTGCGCATCGACAGCACGCAGAACCAGCCCTTGAGTGTCGGGAACGTCGCGACCACGGCCCCGCAGGCGAGCCTCGATGCGCAGCTCGGGGCCGTGACCGGCGCCGCGACCTCGAATGGCGGAACCCTCACTCAGCTTGCGCCCGGCGCGACCAACGGTTCGAACCTGGTGGTGGGGCTTGGCACCGGCACCGCGGGTGCGCAGAGCGGGTCGGTCACCATCAACCTGCAGTCGGACTCGATGCCCAACGGCTGCACCAGCCACTGCACGGTCGGCCTTGCGTCGGAGACCGTGAACGTATCGGGCAACGTCTATCGTCTCGCCAACCCGACGCTCAACACGACCAGCGTGAACCTGGGCGCGGCACGCGTCGGCGGTACGGCGCCGATGGCGACGATCAGCGTCACCAACACTTCGTCCGACCCGTACACCGAATGTCTGGCGGCCACCTTCGGTGCGGCCCCGACGGGCTTCACGAGCAGCGGCAGCATCGCGAAGCTCGCGGCGCAGGGGACCGACGGCACGTCGCTCCACGTCGCGCTCGACACCGCGACCGCGGGTACCTTCACCGGCAATCAGGCGGTGAACTTCACTTCCAATGGCGCGATCGACAACGCGATACCGGAAGCGGTCGGAAGCGGCAGCGTCGCGCTCACGGGCGAGGTGTACACGCCGGCGGTCGCGCAGGTGAACACGACGAGCCCGATCGGCTTCGGCATCGTCCACGTCGGTGACGGTGGCGGCAGCCTTTCGCAATCGATCTCCGTCACCAACAGCGCGGCGATCACCGCACTGAACGACACGCTGCTGGGGAGCATCATGGTGAGCGGCGCACCGTTCTCGGGCAGCGGTTCGCTCGGCACCTCCGGCCTTGCAGCCGGCGAGACCTCGACCGCGATGAACGTCGACCTCAGCACCGCGACTGCCGGAATCTACAACGGCACGGCGAGCGCAGCGTTCGCGAGCCACGACGCCGACCTCGCCGACCTTGGCCTGGCGGGAGCCAGCTTCGGCGTCAGTGCGCAGGTCAACAACTACGCGGCGCTCGCGTTCACGTTCGCAAGCGGGCTCGGCTCGTTGACGGGCTCGGCCGCGACGGGCTACACGCTGAACCTGGGCAGCCTCGAGCAGAACAGTGGCATCGGCATGTCGGTGCTGGCGTTCCTCAACGACAACCCGCTGTCCGAGCAGGCCTTCACCGATCTTTTGTCGTCGACCGGTTCGATCGTTTCCGGCAGCGGCTTCAGCCTGAGCGGGGATTCCGTCAGCGGTCTTGCCGGCGGCACGTCGCAGGGCGGGTTCGACATCGGCCTCGACACGTCGAAGCTCGGCGCGTTCGACGAGCTCCTGGCGTTCGACGTCTCCAGCAGCAACGGCTCCGGGTTCGACCAGAAGATCGGCACGGTGAACCTGACGCTGAAAGACGATGTGGTCGCGGCGGCAAGCTCGGTGCCGGAGCCGGGTAGTTTGGATCTGCTTGGCGCCGGGCTCCTCGTCCTCGGCGTGGTCACCGGCCGGCACCCGGTTCGGCCGCGACGGAAGACGAGCTAGGTCGCGTTCGACATCGGTCAACCTCGAAAGGCCTCCAAAGGCCTCCAAAGACCTCGAAAGGTCTCGAGCGTCACTCGAGATTCTGCACCTGCTCGCGCCGGGTGCTTGTAGTGTGTTGATTCATAACAGTTCCAGGTAGCTTCGGGTCAGTCCAGCTACATCGTTAGCTACAGGGCTCCGTCCGCGCGCAGGCAGCACTTCTTGTACTTCCTGCCGCTGCCGCAGGGGCATGGATCGTTGCGTCCAATTTTCGGTGCGTCGCGCTCATGGGGTTCCAGCAGGAAGGGCGGATCATCGTCCCGCGAGCGCCGTGCGGCTTCCTCGGCCCAGCGAGTCTGCCGGGATTCGATCTGGGCGGGCGAGTAGAACATCCACGGATCATCGAATCGCAGCCAGCCCGGCTTATCGCCGCCCGCATAGGCATTTTCAACGTCGCCTTGATCAAACAGACCGAATTTTCCTTTCTGTTTGGCAGCCAGGTCATCCAGCAGCGTGCGGTGGGAGGCACGCGGAAAATCCAGCAGCAGGTTGGCGATCAATGCGCGCTCTTCAGGATCATTCGACCCCACTGCAATCCATTCGGCCATACGCGCGAGGCAGGCATCTAGTTCCTCGGGTCCGCGCCGCGATGCCGCCGCGAGCAGCACCTCGAAGACGTGCCCACGAAACCAGGGCTGCGCATGATCGGCCCAGGCGAGAGCCTCGACCTCCGGAAAAACCTGCTCGGGCTTGTTGCGGAACAGGGCGGGCCAGTATCCGGCCAGCCAGTCCGCGAGGTTTTCATCCTCGTCGGCAGCGAGGCGACGCATCAGGTGCACCAGCAACCGGCCTGCCGCTGCGTCGCCCATCAGGCCGAGAATGAAAGCCGCGTGCAGTCGCAGCCACCAATGACCGTCGCTGGCGCAGGGGCCCCAGTCCGCGGCGGGACCGACCACCCGATCCAGCGCGTCGATCATCGCGGTGCCGCCACGCGCGCACTCCTCGATGACGTGGAGCGGAACACGGTCCTCGTCGCGAATGAGCGATGCGATGAGTTCGTCCACGTCCATCACTCGCCCAATCCCAGGTCGAGCGTCATGGGCACGGCGACGCACGAAGCGCTCCTCAAGCACGGCGGATTTTCCGCCGTGCTTCCTGCAGCGCCTGCGACAGGTGCGCGTGCGGATCGAATGTCCTTGTGCCAGGCAGGTACGACGCCACTGTCGGCATGCGCGCGCAGCGCCGCCCACAGCCTCTCCATGAGCATCAGCTGCTCTGCGACGGGCAATCCTGCAATGTCGTTGGTCGTCACAAGGGCTCTCGAGTACCACCTGGCGGGAATGTACCGGAAACCTCCGGCAGGGTTGCAGTTGGCCGACCCGCAACCTTGAAAGATCATCCTGGCGCAACTCGGCATATTGAGTAAAAATACTCAACATCATGAGCAAACAGAAACCCGACTACCAGCGCCCCCAGGCCGCCGTGCTCGCCGCCCGGCTCGGGGAGCCGCGCCGGTTCGTGCAGGTGGTCGCGGGCCCGCGCCAGGTCGGCAAATCCACGCTGGTCCAGCAGGTCACCGCCGGGCTCGATGTGCCGGTGCGTTACGTCAGCGCTGACGAGCCGACGCTGCGCGCCGCGGACTGGATCGGCCAGCAATGGGAAGCCGCCCGCCTCGAAGGCACCGGCAAGGCCGGCTCCGTGCTCGTGCTCGACGAAATACAGAAAATCCCGGCATGGTCCGAAACCGTCAAGCGCCTCTGGGATGAGGACACGCGCAAGAAGCGCCCGCTCAAGGTGGTGGTGTTGGGTTCCGCTCCGCTCTTGATCGCGCAGGGGCTGACAGAAAGCCTGGCCGGCCGTTTCGAGACGCTGCACCTGCCGCACTGGTCATTCACTGAAATGCGCGCGGCCTTCGACTTCGCGCTCGATGACTACCTGTACTTCGGCGGCTACCCCGGCGCGGCACCACTGGCGCGTGATCCCATCCGCTGGGCCCGCTACATCGCCGACAGCCTCATCGAGACCTCGATCTCGCGCGACGTGTTGCTGCTCACGCGCGTGGACAAGCCCGCGCTGCTGCGCCGGCTGTTCGAGCTCGCCTGCCGCTACTCGGGCCAGGTGCTCTCGTACACGAAGATGCTCGGCCAGCTCCAGGACGCCGGCAATGCCACGACACTCGCGCACTACCTCGACCTGCTCGCTGGCGCCGGCATGGTCCGGGGCCTGCCGAAATACGCGGGCGACGTGGCGCGCAGCCGCGGCTCCAGCCCGAAGCTGCAAGTGATGAACACGGCGCTGATGACGGTGACCGCGGCCTTGAGTCCCGCCGAGGTGCGTGCCGACCGTGAGTTTCGCGGGCGCCTGATCGAGTCCGCGGTGGGTGCGCATCTGGCCAATGCCGCGGCGGCCGGGGAGTGCGAGCTGTTCTACTGGCGTGACAGAGGACAGGAGGTGGACTTCGTCGTCCGCTCCCGCAAGCGGTTGGTCGCGATCGAGGTGAAGAGCGGGCGGGCGCCGCAGGCCCACGCGGGGACGATGACCTTTGCGGCAGCGTTCAAGGCGCGACGCTCGCTGCTGGTGGGCGGAGATGGGATCGCCGTGGAAGAATTTCTGACCCAGCCGATCGCACACTGGTTGTCAGACTGACACCATGACCGAGACGCCAGAACAAAAGGCCCGCCGCGACATCGACGCCAAGCTCGCCGCCTCGGGCTGGCTCGTGCAAGACAGAGACGACCTCGACCTCACCGCCGGCCGCGGCATCGCCGTGCGCGAGTTCCCGATGAAGACGGGGTTCGGCTACGCCGACTATCTGCTCTACCTCGACCGCAAGGCCGTAGGCGCCGTGGAGGCCAAGGCCGCCGGCGCGCTCACCGGTGTGGAGGCGCAGTCGGCCAAGTACGCGGCTGGCCTGCCCGACAACCTGCCGGCACATCGCCGGCCACTGCCGTTCTTGTTCGAGTCCAACGGCGCGGTGAGCTACTTCACCAACGGTCTCGACCCCAAGCCGCGCAGCCGCAAGGTCGTCAGCTTCCCGCGTCCCGAAACGCTGGCCGAGTGGCTGGCGCAGCCGGCCTCGCTGCGCGCGCGGCTCGCGGCGCTGCCGCCGCTCGACGACACCGCGCTGTGGAAGGTGCAGCGCCAGGCCATCGTCAACCTCGAAGCCTCGCTCGCGCGCAACGACCCGCGCGCACTGGTGCAGATGGCCACCGGCTCGGGCAAGACCTTCACCGCTGTCAACGCCGCCTACCGCCTGCTCAAGTTCGGAAATCCGCGGACGCCCCCGGACTCTATTCGACGTTCTGCACCTGCTCGCGAATCTGCTCGATTGCGACCTTGAGCTCGAGCGATACGCGCGAGAGCTCGGCGTCGACCGACTTCGAGCCCAGCGTGTTGGCTTCGCGGTGCAGTTCCTGCGCGAGGAAGTCGAGGCGCTTGCCGACGCTGCCGCCTTGCGCCAGAACCCGCCGGAATTCGGCCACGTGCGTCGACAGCCGTTCGACCTCCTCGGCGACGTCGATGCGCGTGGCGAAGAGCGCGAGTTCCTGCGCGAGCCGGTCGTTGCCGGGGTCGAGCCCCGCTTCGCGCAGGCGGGCTCCCAGCTTGTCGACGAACGCTGCGTGCAGCGCCGGGATGCGCGGCGCGACGCGCGCGACCTCGGCGTCGATGTCGTGGCAGCGCGCGGCGAGGATGCCGGCGAGCTTCGCCCCCTCGCGCGAGCGCGCATCGCGCAGTTCTGCGATCGCGGTGTCGACGAGCGCCTCGACCTCGCCCGCGAGCGTGGCCTGCGGCAGCGACGCTTCGACCAGCACGCCCGGCCAGCGCAGGATGTCGGCGGCGGCGAGCGGGGCCATGCCAGGAACGAGGCGCGCGACCTGCGCGGCCGCAGCGGCCAGGTCGTGCACGCGCGACTCGTCGACGGTGATGCCGCTGCCGCCTCCCGGCGTGCGCGCGAGCGCGACCCGGCATTCGAGCTTGCCGCGGCGCAGGGCCGCGGCGAGCCGCTCGCGGATGCGCGGCTCGAAGGGCCGCAGCTCGTCGGGAAGCTTGATGGTGACATCGAGGTAGCGGTGGTTGACCGAACGCAGCTCGACAGCAAGCGAAATGCCGGCGAGCTCGGTCGCGACCGAGGCAAACCCCGTCATGCTGAGAATCATTGGCACATTTCGGCCGCAGGAGCCGGTTTTGCAAACTTTTCCTGCACCGAAGCGGGTCCGCCCATCGCAGGAATGTATGCGTTATCGGGCTTGCGCGCAAGGCGCATTCGCAATCTTGGCACGCGATTTGCGAGCTGCTGTTTTCAGCCTTGCGATCCCCGCTCCGACGTCCGATGCCCACCTCCAACCAGGCGCTGCCCGGCGGCTACCAGCTCCTCAATTACCGGATCGATCGGCAGATCAGCCGCGGCGGCTTCTCGATCGTCTACCGCGCCTACGACGAGACCGGAACTCCGGTCGCGATCAAGGAATACCTGCCGTCGTCGCTCGTCCTGCGCACCGAGGGCGACATCGTCAACGCGAGCTCGGCGGAGAACCTGACTTCGTTCCGCTACGGGATGAAGTGCTTCTTCGAGGAGGGGCGCGCGCTCGCCAAGATCAACCATGCGAACGTCGTGCGGGTGCTGAACTTCTTCCGCGCCAACGAGACGGTCTACATGGTCATGCGCTACGAGCGCGGGCGTACGCTGCAGCAGCACATCCAGATGCGCCAGGACCAGATGTCGGAGCGGTTCGTGCGGCAGGTCTTCATGCATCTCCTGAACGGGCTGCGCGAGGTGCACACGCGCAAGATCCTCCACCTGGACATCAAGCCGGCCAACATCTACCTGCACAACGACGGCAGCCCCGTCCTGCTCGATTTCGGCGCCGCGCGCCAGACGCTCACCACCAACCGGCCGCGGCTCGCCCCCATGTACACGCCGGGCTTTGCCGCGCCCGAGCAGTACCGCGACCACGACCGGCTGGGGCCGTGGACCGACGTCTACGGGACGGGCGCGTCGATGTTCGCCTGCCTCGCCGCATTCGCCCCCCAGGCGGCCGACGCGCGCCTGGTCGAGGACCATCTCGTGTCGGCGAAGAAGATCTGGTCGGGGCAGTATTCGGACAACCTGCTCGAAGTGATCGACTGGTGCCTGCGGCTCGATCCGCTCGAGCGCCCGCAGAGCGTCTTCGCGCTGCAGCGCGCGATTCGCGACATGCCGCCGCCGAAGCGCAAGCGCACGTTCTTCGGCAACCTGAAGCGGGTGCTGTTCTCCGAAATCGGCGTCTGAGCGCCGCCGGCGCGAGCGGAATCCGGAACCACGACATCGGGACCGCCGTGCGCTTCACGATCTTCCAGGATACGCGCCGCTGCGGCCGCGAGGTCAACGAGGACCGCATCGCGTACACGTACAGCCGCGACGCGCTGCTGGTCGTCGTCGCCGACGGAATGGGCGGGCATCTCGGCGGCGAGATCGCCGCGCAGATCGCCGTGCGGCTCTTCGTCGATCGCTTCCAGCAGGAGGCGAAGCCGATCCTCAGGAACCCGCTCGGCTTCATGCAGGACACGATGCTGCGCGCGCACGAGGCACTCGCGTCGTACGCGAGCCGCTTCGCGATGCTCGAGACTCCGCGCACCACCTGCGTCGCGGCGATCGTCCAGGGCGGCAGCGCGTACTGGGCCCACGTCGGCGACTCGCGCTTCATGCTGCTTCGCCAGGGCCGGCTGGTCGGCTCGACGCGCGACCACTCGAAGGTCCAGTACCTCGTCGACCAGAAGCTGATCACGCCGGCCGAGGCGGCCGCGCACCCCGATCGCAACCGCATCTTCAGCTGCCTCGGCGGCGCCGTCGAGCCGGTGATCGACCTCTCGCGCCGGACCCCGCTGAAGCACGGCGATCTCCTGATCCTGTGCACCGACGGGCTGTGGAGCGTCTACCCGCAGGGCGAGCTTGCGACGATGCTCACTTCGACGCCGGTCCTCGAGGCGGGGCCGCGGATCATTCGCGAAGCCGAACGGCGCGGCGGTCCCGACGGCGACAACGTCTCGACGATCATCGTGCGCTGGGGGCCGGAGGGGCTCGCCGACGAGCCGACCACGATCACCGACGACCTTGGCGCCGGCGAATTCGGCACCGGCCTCGACGACACGGTTTCGCTCTCCGACCGCAGCGGCGCTGCGCGCGATCTCACCGAGGAGGAGATCGAGCGAGCGATCGCCGAGATCCAGTCGACAATCCAGAAGTACAGGAAGTAGGATTCGTCCATGCGCCAGATCATCCTCGACACCGAGACGACGGGCCTCGATCCGCGCCAGGACCACCGGATCATCGAGCTCGCCGCGGTGGAGATCATCGACCGGCGCGTCACCGGGCGCCACCTCCACCTGCGCATCGATCCCGAGCGCGACATCGACACCGGCGCGACCGAAGTGCACGGGATGACGCGCGAGGACCTCGCCGGCGAGCCGCGTTTCGCCGACGTCGCCGCGCGCTTCGTCGACTTCGCCCGCGACACCGAGTGGATCATTCACAACGCGCCGTTCGACATCGGCTTCCTCGACGCCGAGCTGGCGCGCGCGGGGCTCGCACCCTGCTCGGCGATCTACGCGCGGCTGACCGATACGCTGGTGCTCGCGCGCGACGCCTTCCCGGGCAAGCGCAACAACCTCGATGCGCTCTGCGAGCGCTTCGGCGTATCCAACGCCGAGCGCACGCGGCACACGGCGCTGCTCGACGCGAGCCTGCTCGCCGAGGTGTACCTGCGGATGACGCGCGGCCAGGAAACCCTCACGATCGATGCCGTCGATCCGGCACCGAAGCGGCGCGGCGCGGCAGGCAGCCACGACGACCTCGCAGCGCGCACGCTGGTTGCCGTGACGGTGAGCGACGAGCAGGCGGTGGCCCACCGCGAGTATCTCGAAGCGCTCGCGCGCGAGTCGAAGGGAGGCTGCATCTGGCTCGCGCTCGACGCGGAGACGCGCATCGACGCGCCGGCGTGGACCTGATTCTCTGGCGGCATTGCGACGCCGAGCCCGGCGAGCCCGACCTCGCCCGCCGCCTGACCTCGAAGGGCGTTCGCCAGGCCGAACGGATGGCGCAGTGGCTCGATCGCCGGCTGCCGGCAACCTGCCGCGTGCTGGTGTCGCCGGCGGAGCGCTGCCAGCAGACGGCGCAGGCGCTGAACCGGCGTTTCTCCACCGTCGCCGATCTCGCGCCGGGTGCCGGCCCGCATGAGGTGCTCGCGGCGGCCGGGTGGCCGGAGTCGCGCGAGGCGGTGCTCGTCGTTGCGCACCAGCCGACCCTCGGCGCCGTCGCCGCGAAGCTCCTCACCGGACGCGAAGCCTACTGGGCGGTGAAGACGGGCGCGGTGTGGTGGCTCGCGACGCGCACGCAGGACTCGGGCGCGGCGGTCGTCGTGAAAGCGGTGATGGCGCCCGATTTCGCCTGACGGCAGCGCCTGCCGGAGGCGGGCCGTGCCGGATGCCCGCCTCGTGCGCGAGCATCGGTGGCAAGGCGCAGGGGCCGCTCTGCTACGCTTGACGTTTTTTGCGCGGATCCGCGGCACGCGATGGCGGTCGACTATCTGAAGAAGATCCTGACTGCGAAGGTGTACGACGTCGCGGTCGAAACCCCGCTCGAGCTCGCGCCGGGCCTGTCGCGCCGCCTTGGCCACCGCGTGCTGCTGAAGCGCGAGGACCAGCAGAGTGTGTTCTCGTTCAAGCTGCGCGGCGCCTACAACAAGATGGCGCACCTCAGCGCCGCGGCGCGCGCGCACGGAGTGATCGCCGCGTCGGCCGGCAACCATGCGCAGGGCGTGGCGCTCGCCGCGCAGCGCCTCGGCTGCCGCGCGACGATCGTCATGCCGGTGACCACGCCGCAGATCAAGGTTGCTGCGGTGGAGGCGCGCGGCGCGAAGGTGGTGCTGCACGGCGACTCCTATTCGGACGCCTACGCGCACGCGCTCGCCCTCCAGAAACGCAGCGGCGCGACCTTCGTCCACCCTTACGACGATCCCGACGTCATCGCGGGGCAGGGCACGATCGGCATGGAGATCCTGCGCCAGTGGCAGGGCCCGCTCGACGCGATCTTCGTGGCGATCGGCGGCGGCGGCCTCATCGGCGGCATCGCCGCGTACGTGAAGCGCGTGCGTCCCGAGGTGCGCATCATCGGCGTGCAGCCGGAGGATTCCGACGCGATGGCGCGCTCGCTCGCCGCCGGGCGCAGGATCTCGCTCCCGCACGTCGGGCTGTTCGCCGACGGGGTCGCCGTCCGCCAGGTCGGGCGCGAGACGTTCCGCCTCGCGCGCCGCTTCGTCGACGAGGTGATTCGCGTCGACGGCGACGCCATCTGCGCGGCGCTGAAGGATGTGTTCGAGGACACGCGGGCGATTCTCGAGCCCGCCGGCGCGCTGTCGGTCGCCGGCGTCAAGGTGTGGGCTGCGCGCGAGAAGGCGAAGGGAAGCACGGTGGCCGCCGTCGCCTGTGGCGCCAACATGAACTTCGACCGGTTGCGCTTCGTTGCCGAGCGCGCCGAGCTCGGCGAGCAGCGCGAGGCCGTTCTCGCCGTGTCGATTCCGGAGCGCCCCGGGAGCTTCCGCGACTTCTGCGCCATTCTCGGCAAGCGCTCGGTCACCGAGTTCAACTACCGCTACGCCGACCCGGAGGTCGCGCACCTCTTCGTCGGCGTCGAGGTTGCGAACCGGCACGAGACCGAGCGCCTCCTCGCAGCGCTCGCGCGCCGGCGCATCCGCGCACTCGACCTCTCCGACAACGAGATGGCGAAGCTCCACGTGCGCCACCTCGTCGGCGGCCACGCGCCGAGCGCCGAGCACGAGATCCTCTATCGCTTCGAGTTCCCGGAGCGCCCCGGCGCGCTGATGCGCTTCCTGTCCTGCATGAGCGCCGGCTGGAACATCAGCCTGTTCCACTACCGCAACCACGGCGCCGACTACGGCCGCGTGCTGGTCGGCATGCAGGTTCCGCCGCGCGACAAGGCGCAGTTCAGGCGTTTTCTCGGCCGCCTCGGCTACGACTACGTCGACGAGTCGGCCAACCCGGCCTACCGCCTGTTTCTCGGCCGCTGACTGCCGGTCGCCCCCCAGCTCGGGCCGCCCGGAGTGGCTCGGCGAAACCGGATCGGGCCCCGTTTCGGGGATGCGCTGCGCCGAGTCGAGCGCTGGGGATGCTGCGGGGCGCTCTACACCGACCGCGGAGGCAGGGAGCGGGATACCGTGACGCGCGAGTTCGGCCGCGAAACGCGGCCGGTGTAGAGCGCGTCACGGTATCCCACTCCCTCGGCCTCCGCGGTCGAACTCGCGCGCCCGAGCATCCCCAGCGCTACTCGGCGCAGCGCATCCCCGAAACGGGGCCCGATCCGGTTTCGCCGGGCTTCCCCGGGCGGCAGTCCCTGCCGCAGGGCGGCAGTTTCGCCGGGGATATTTGTCCATCCTGTTGCGTTCGCGTCAGAATCGGGTTTCGTGGCCGATTCCGGCAAGCTTTATGCTCTGGTCAACCCGCGCGGTCCGTGGCAGACTGGATCGTGCTGTCCGGCGGCGAAGCGCCGCCGTTCATTCCGGCCACGAGGACCCGATGGCAACCGAGACGCAGGGGCGCAGTCCGCTGCACGGCGCGAAGGTGATGGTGATCGACGACTCGAACACCATTCGCCGCAGCGCGGAGATCTTCCTGCTGCAGGCCGGATGCACGGTGATCCTCGCCGAGGACGGCTTCGATGCCCTCGCCAAGGTCGCCGACCACCAGCCGGACCTCGTGTTCGTCGACATCATGATGCCGCGGCTGGACGGCTACCAGACGTGTGCGCTGATCAAGCGCAACCCGCGCTTTCGGGCGACGCCGGTCGTGATGCTGTCGTCGAAGGACGGCCTCTTCGACCGTGCGCGCGGACGCATGGTCGGTTCCGACCAGTACCTGACCAAGCCTTTCACCAAGGACAGCCTCCTCAAGGCCGTCGCCGCGCACACGCGCGCGGAGGCGGCCTGATGGGCAGTGGCGAACATCCGACCGCGCGCGCCGTCGTCGCGCAGGTTCGGTCCGAGGCGGAGCGCAAGGCGGCCCACATGAACCCCATCCGCACCATCCTCGTCGTCGACGACTCGCCGACCGAGCGGCACGTGCTGCAGGACCTCCTCGCGCGCGCAGGCTACGAGGTCGTCGAGAGCGACAGCGGCGAGGACGCGATCGTGAAAGCTCGCAGCCTCAGGCCCGACCTCATCCTGATGGACGTCGTGATGCCGGGGCTGAACGGCTTCCAGGCGACCCGCGCGATCAGCCGCGATCCCGACACGCAGGGTATCCCGGTGATCATGTGCACGTCGAAGAGCCAGGAGACCGATCGCATCTGGGGCCTGCGCCAGGGCGCGCGCGACTACGTGGTGAAGCCGGTCGTGCGCGCGGAACTCCTCGCCAAGATCCAGTCGATCGAGGCGGCGCGATGACGCGTGCGGCGCGCCTCGACCTGCGTTCCTTCCAGCAGGAACTCGCGGCGCGCCTCGCCACGCGCACCGCCGCGCAGGTGGAGTCGTCGCGGCTGTCGTTCGTCTGCGCAGGCACGCAGTGGCTCGTGCGCCTCGTCGATGCCGGCGAGGTGATCGCGGTGCCGCCGATCGCGCGGGTGCCGCTCACCCGCGACTGGTTCCTCGGGCTCGCGAACATCCGCGGCAACCTGTATAGCGTCGTCGATTTCGCTGCATTCACCGGCGCGGCACCGGTGCCCGCGGGCGCGTCGGCGCGGCTCCTGCTCTTCGCTTCGCGGTCGGGCGACCTCAATGCAGGGCTGGTCGTCGAGCGTGTGGCCGGGCTTCGCAACATCACCGAGCTCGCCGGCCACGCGCCACCCCCGGGCGCGCCGGACTGGTATGGCCAGCGCTGGTCCGACGCCGACGGCAGCACGTGGCAGGAGATCGACCTCGTCGCACTCATGCGCGACCCGTCGTTCCTGCAGGTGGGAACATGAAACAGCGCGCGCGTGGCGTTCGCGCGGCGTGGAGGAACACGGAGGAAGCATGGCACTGAGAATGTCGAAGATGCGCGGTGCGGAGGCATCGGCCGGCGACAGCATCGACTTCGATCCGCCGACGACGCAGGTGCGCATGGTCGCAAGCCCGACCGAGCCCTTCGATCCGATGACGCCCGCCCCGGGCATCGAGCAGATCCGTGTCGCCGCCAACGCGGCCCCGGTCCCGTCGCGCCTTCCGCTGATCGGCGGCCTCCCGGTGGTGCGGCAGTTTCAGGTCCTGGGCGCGCTCGCGCTCGTCTTCGTGGTACTCGCCGTGCTCGTCGTCTATCTCGACAACGCTGCGGCCGCGCGCTTCGCGCAGCACGTGCGGACCGTCTCCGACATGCAGACGATGTCGCAGCGCCTCGCGCGCGCCGCCGCGCAGGCGGCGCAAGGCGAAAGGCCGGCGTTCGCCGCCGTGCGCGACAGCCGTCAGCGCTTCGCCTCCGACCTCGCGACGCTCCCGGCGGAGCCCGCCGCGGGAAGCGGCTGGTTCGGCGCGGCCCCCACTCCTGCGATGGTCGAGAAGCTGGCCGGGGTGAGCGCGCGCTGGCGCACGGTCGATGCCGCCGTGCTGCAGCTTCTCGGCCACGAGCGCGACGCCGCGGCGGCAGCGGGTGCTGCGGCCGCGGCCGGAGCTGCGCCCGACGGCGCCGGGGCGGCGCGCGTCGCGATGAGCGGGCTCGCGCGGAGCATCGACGCCGAGGCCGAGCCTCTGCTCGGCGACACCGCGACGCTCGCCGGACTCTACGAAGCGGGCGCGCACTGGCGCCTGCCGAACCTCGCGCTGGCGGCGGTGCTCGCGCTCGTCGCTCTCGGCTGCCTCGCGCTCGCCGCGAAGGTCCTGCTCGCCGAGGCGCGCACGCGCTCGCAGGAGAGCGAGCACGAGAACAAGCGCAACCAGGAAGCGATCCTGCGGCTCCTGAACGAGATGGGCAACCTCGCCGACGGTGACCTCACCGTGCAGGCTTCGGTCACCGAGGACGTCACCGGCGCGATCGCCGACTCGATCAACTTCACGATCGACGAGCTGCGCACGCTGGTGCGCGGGATCAACTCGGCGACCGACCAGGTGACCAAGGCGACGCAGGAGACGCAGGCGATCTCGAACCGGCTGTACGAGGCGTCGCAGCACCAGAATCGCGAGATCCAGCAGGCCTCGGCTTCGGTGCTGTCGATGGCGCGGTCGATCAGCGAGGTCGCGGCGCACGCGAACCAGTCGGCGAAGGTCGCGCAGACGCAGCTCGCCGCTGCCGAGCAGGGCGGTCGCGCCGTACAGAACCAGATCGCCGGCATGAACGACATCCGCACGCAGATCCAGGACACGTCGAAGCGCATCAAGCGGCTCGGCGAATCGTCGCTCGAGATCGGCGAGATCGTCGAGCTCATTTCGGACATCACCGAGCAGACCAACGTGCTTGCGCTGAACGCCGCGATCCAGGCGGCTTCGGCGGGCGAGGCCGGGCGCGGCTTCACCGTCGTCGCCGAGGAGGTGCAGCGGCTCGCCGAGCGCTCGGGCGAGGCGACGAAGCAGATCGAGGCGATCGTCAAGACCATCCAGGCCGATACCCAGGACGCCGTCGCGGCGATGGAGAAGTCGACCGTCGGGGTCGTCGAGGGCGCGAAGCTCTCCGACGCGGCCGGGCAGGCGCTCGCCGACATCCAGCGCGTGTCGCGCGAGCTCGCCGAGCTGATCGGCCGGATCTCGGCGCGCACGCAGACCCAGTCGGAATCGGTCTCCGAGGTGACGCGGGGCATGCAGGCGATCCTGCACGTGTCCGAGGAGGCGACCGAAGGCTCGAAGCAGACCAACGTGTCGATCGGCCAGCTGACGCGTCTCGCCGCCGAGCTCCGAAGCTCGGTCGCGGGCTTCAAGGTCTAGCGCGCAGGACGACCGCACCGTGCTCACCGAATCCACGCGCGAATTCGACCTCGGCCCGCTGTCGTGGGTCCAGGGCGAGATCGACCAGTCGCTGGCGCACGGCCTCGAGGCGCTCGCCGCGTTCCGCGCCGATTTCTCGGATACCGCGTCGCTGAAGCACGCGCGCGCGCACGTCCACCAGGCGGCGGGTGCGCTGCAGATGGTCGGGCTCGACGCCGTCACCGCCTATACCGACGAGATCGAACGCCAGCTCGCGTCGATCGACGAGCGCCCGGTGGTCGACGCTCCCGAGCTGATCGAGCGCGTCGATCGCGCGTGCCGCAGGCTGCAGGTGTTCCTCGGCGAGGTGGCCGACGGCGCCGCTCCGGTTCCCCTCGAGCTCTTCCCCGAGTACGAGGCGATGCAGCGCGGACGCGGAGTCGCCGCGGTGTCCCCGGCCGAGCTCTTCTATCCGGACCTCGACGTGCGCGCGCCGCGACAGGGCGCGCACGAGATCGCGCACGCGGCGAGCCTCACGCCGCAGCTCCTGCAGCGGCGGCGCGATTACCAGCACGGCCTGCTCGACTGGCTGCGCGGCAACACGGCCGGCCTTGGCACGATGCGCCAGGCGATTGCCGCGATCGACGAGATCGCGACCCCGCCGGCGCTGCACGCGTTCTGGTGGACGGTGAGCGCGTTCCTCGAAGGCCTCGAGAGCGGCGCGATCGAGGCGAGCTTCGGCGCGAAGCAGCTCGTGGCGCGCATCGACATGCAGATCAGGCGCGTGGCCGAGGGTAGCGCGAAGGTGTCCGACCGGCTTCGCCGCGAGGTTCTCTACCAGGTCGCCAACGCGACGTCCGGCGCGCCGCAGATCGACGCGGTGCAGCGCGCATTCCGCCTGCGCGAGCTCATCCCCTCGCGCACCGCGCAAGGCGCCGACGTCGTGCGGCTGCAGCCGATCCTGCGCGAAGCGCGCGAGCAGGTCGCCTCGGCCAAGGACGCGTGGATGAAGGCGGCTTCGGGCCGTCCCGACCTTCTCACGCGGCTGCGCCAGCTCGTCGCCTCGATCAACGCCAAGGCGGTCGAGATCGGGCCTCCGGCCCTCGTCACGCTCACCGGGGCGCTCGCGCTGCGGCTGGACGAGATTCCGGACACCGGCGTGCCCGAGACCGTCGCGATCGAGTTCGCGACCGCGCTCCTGCTCGTCGAGAACGCGCTCGAGAACCGCAGCCGCCTCACTCCCGACTTCGCGGCGCAGGTCGACGCGATGATTGCCCGGCTCGACGCCGCCCGCGCAGGACGCGAAGTCGCGCCGAGCGGCGCCGCGATGCTCGACGAGATGTCGAAGCGCGCGCAGGATCGCGCGTTGCTGACGCAGGTGATGCACGAAGTGCAGGTGAACCTGCGTCACATGGAGCAGGTTCTCGACGCCTTCTTCCGCGATCGCTCGAAGCGCACCGAGCTCGCCGGCCTCGCCCGCGACAGCCAGCAGATCCGCGGCGCGCTGCGCGTGCTCGATCTCGACGACGCCGACCGGCTGCTCGCGCTTTGCGAGAAGGAGATCGACGGCTGGGCGCAGCACGAAGCGCCGATCGGCAACGACGAGCTCGAGCTCCTCGCCGAATCGCTGTCGGGGCTCGGCTTCTACGTCGACGCCGTGCTGCAGCAGCGGCCGGGTGCAGCACAGATGATCGCGCCGCTGATCGCGAAGCGGCTCGGCACGGCGCCCGAGGAGACTCCGGTCGAGCGCGCCTCGGTCGAGCACTCGGTCTCCGAGCTTCGTGCGGCGCTGCCGCGCCTCGTCGAGGAGGTTCGCGCGGCCCCCGCCGATCCCGCCGCTCGCGCCGCGCTCCGCGCGAAGTTCGCGAGCCTGCGCGACGACGCCGAGTTGATCGGGGACGCCGATCTCGCCGCCGAGGCGCGCGCGGCCCTGCGCGATCTCGATGCCGGAGCCGCCGAGGCAGCGGTCCCGGCGAGCGTCGAGCGCATCGTCGATGCCGGCGCCGCCCCCGCGCCTGAGATCTCCGCGGAGACACAGCGCCTCCTCGCCACCGACGCCGGCGGCCTCGACGCCGAGCTTCTCGACATCTACCTCACCGAAGCTGTCGAGGTTCTCGCGACGGTCGACGACGGCCATCGCGCGCTCGCCCACAACAGCGCCGATCGCGAAGCACTCGTGAGCGTCAGGCGCCAGTTCCACACGCTGAAAGGCAGCGGGCGCATGGTCGGGCTCACCGAACTCGGCGAGCAGGCATGGGGCATCGAGCGCGTGTTTAACCGCGTGCTCGAGGACGATCGCCGGGTCACGCCCGTGATCCTCGAACTGATCAGGATCGCGCAGTTGTCGTTCGGCAAGTGGGTGTCCGAGCTTCGCACGGCCGGCCGCATCGCGACCGATCCCGCCGCGCTCGACCGCGCACTGGCCGCGGTCGAGGCAGAGCTTCCGCCGGCTCCGTCGCGCCCGGTGCGGGCAGTTCCAGCGCCGCCGCCGGCATCCGCGCCGGCCGCTGAAGCTGCCGGCACGCCCGCAGTGCACGAAGTGCCGGCGCTGAGCGAGGTGCCGGCGCCGAGCGAGGTGCCCGGCACCGCGGCGGTGGAAGCGCACGCCGTCGTGGACGTTGCGGCGGACGCATCGCCGGCGTCACCCGAACCCGTGTCGTTGCCGCCACCCATCGACCTCCCCGAAGTCGGCGCGCCGGTTGCCGCGGGCCATGGGCCGATCGTGACGAGCATCGGGGAGCCGGTCGCCGAGACGATCGACATCGGCGTTCCGCCCGATTCGAAGGCGAAGGAGCGGCCGCTGTTGCGCGTCGTCGCCGACAACACGCTTTCTCCGCCGTCGTTTGCCGACCTTCACGCGCGAGGCCGGGAGGGCGTATCGGCCGGCCCCGCGCTGCGAACCGACGACGGGGCGGTGCACGACCTCCGCGCCGCGCGCGACGATGACGGCACGTCGGCGACTCCAGCCGACGCGCCTGCGACTCCGGCCGACGTGCGGATCGGCGACGCGGTGCTCTCCGAGCCCCTGTGGCGGATCCTCTCGGACGAGGCACGCCAGCACGTATCGGTGCTCGAGCACGAAGTCTCGCTGCTGCAGTTCGACCCCGATCACATGCCATTGACGCCGATGCTGCGCGCGAGCCACACGCTGTGCGGCATCCATCGCACCGGCGGCATCGAGTTGACCGCCGGCGCCGCGCAATGCCTCGAGCAGGCGCTGATCGCGCTCGAGCGCCACGGACCCCCGTACCCTGGCCACACGCAGCCGGTGCTCGCGCGCGCGACGGCGGCGCTGGCGCAGTTCGTCGCGCGGCTCAGGGCGCGCGAAGGCTTCGACGCCGGTGACGAGCACGAGGCCGACGCGGTTCGTGCCGAGCTCGACGAGCTGCGGACCGAAGTGAGCGCGCAGGCTCCCGTGATCGATCTCCTGCTCGGCGAGGACGACGTCGCCGAGGACGTCGTGCCGCAGGCGCCCGCGACCTCTGCGTCCGAACCGGTGGCCGACGAGGACTCGCAGACCGTGCACGAGGCGGCGGCCGATCCGAAGGTGGAGGTCGCCGCGGATACCATCGCCGACGATGCCGCGATGGGGTGGACGCCGGTTCCAGAACCCGCGCTGCTCGCAGCCGTCGCGCCGGCGATTCCGCCCGACGAGACGCTGCTCGACGTCACCGACGAGGTCGACGAGCTCGTGTTGCCGATCTTCCTCGAGGAGGCGGGCGAACTCGTTCCGCGCGCAGGCAACGAGCTTCGGCTCTGGCGCCGCAACCCCGACGATCACGAGATGGTGGGCGAGCTGCGCCGGACGCTCCATACGCTGAAGGGTAGCGCCAGGATGGCGGGAGCGATGCGCCTTGGCGAGCTCGCGCACCGGATGGAGTCGCGGCTGTCGACCGACGAGTCCGTTCCGCTCGCCGGCCACGACGTGTTCGAAGCGCTCGACACCGATCTCGATCGCATCGGTTTCGTGCTCGAAGCTCTGCGCGAGGGGCGCTCGAACGTCGCGCTTCCGTGGCTCGCTCCGGCGGCCGACGATGCGTCGGCGACGGCGACGGCGCCGGAGGATCGCCGTGCGGAAGGGGCTGCAGAGGATGCGGGCGAGCCCGCGCGTCACGACGACCGCGCCGCGAGCGGGCTCGCGGCCATCGAGAGCGCGCGCGAGGAAGCCGCCCTCGATGCCGGCGCCGCGCATCGGCTCGACGAGGCGCAATCGATGCACGCATCGGCCGGCACCGACTCGGCCGCCGGCACCGACGCGGCACCGGCGGGTTTCCGCGAACGCAGGCGTGTGCCGCGCACCCACGAGCCCGAGCTCGGCGCGCGCGCGATGCTGCGCGTGCGCGCGGACATCCTCGACCGGCTGGTGAACGAGGCGGGCGAAGTCTCGATCGCGCGTGCGCGCGTCGAGAGCGAACTGCGTGCGCTGAAAGGCAACCTCCTCGAGCTCACCAACAGCGTGATTCGCCTGCGCGGCCAGGTGCGCGAGATCGAGCTTGCCGCGGAAACGCAGATCCAGTCGCGAATGTCGGCGGTCAATGCGACCGACGAGGGCTTCGATCCGCTCGAGCTCGATCGGTATACGCGGTTCCAGGAGCTGACGCGCTCGCTCGCCGAGGGCATCAACGACGTCTCGACGGTGCAGCAGTCGCTGCTGAAGAATCTCGACGACGCCGACATCGCGCTGCTCGCGCAGTCGCGCCTGTCCCGCGACGTGCAGCAGCGCCTGCTCGGCCTGCGCACGGTGCCGTTCAACAGCCTCACCGAGCGCCTCTACCGTACGTTGCGCAAGACGGCGCGCGAGCTCGGCAAGCGCGCGAATCTCGAAATCGACGGTGCGCAGACCGAGCTCGATCGCTCGGTGCTCGAAAAGCTCGCCGGGCCGATCGAGCATCTGCTGCGCAACGCGCTCGACCACGGCATCGAAACCCGCGACGAGCGCATCGCCGCCGGCAAGCGTGACACCGGCGAGATCCGCATCGCCGTGCACCAGGCGGGCAACGAGATCGCGATCGAGCTCGCCGACGACGGCCGCGGCATCGACTTCGCGCGCGTACGCAACCGGGCCGTCGCCGCAGGCCTCGTCGCCGCCGATGCCGAGCCGCCGGAGGCCGATCTCGTCGAGTGCCTGTTCCAGCCCGGCTTCTCCACCGCCAGCGAGGTGACGCAGATCTCGGGCCGCGGCATCGGCATGGACGTCGTGCGAAACGAGATCGTCTCGCTCGGCGGGCGCATCGAAATCCATTCGACGGCCGGGCAGGGCACCCGCTTCAACCTGTTCCTGCCGCTGACCCTCGCGGTGACTCAGGCAGTGCTCGTTCGTGCGCTCGGGCGGCTGTGGGCGCTGCCTGCCGCGATGATCGACCAGGTGCAGCAGACGAAGCCCGACGCGCTCGCCTCGCTCTACGTCGAGGGCTCGCTCACCTGGCGCGACCGCGTCTACCCGTTTCACTACCTCGCGCGCCTCCTCGGCGACGCCGAGGCGCGGCCGGCGCCGGCGCGCTACAACCCGGTGCTGATCGCGCGCAACGGCCAGGGCAGCGTCGCGATCCACGTCGACGAGATGGTCGGCAACCAGGAAGTCGTCGTGAAGCACATCGGCCAGCAGCTCGCGCGCGTGCCCGGGATTGCCGGCGCCACCGTGCTCGGCACCGGCGAGATCGTGCTGATCCTGAATCCGGTGCAGCTCGCCCAGCGCACCGTCGTGCCGGTGTTCCGGCCGGCGAGCGCCGGAGACCTTCTCGCCCCGCCACCCGCGGCGGCGCAGGCGAAGCCGGGACGCAAGCTCGTGATGGTCGTCGACGACTCGCTCACCGTGCGCAAGTTCACCACGCGCTTCCTGACGCGCGAGGGCTACGACGTCGTCTCGGCGCGCGATGGAGTCGAAGGGCTGCAGCTGCTCGCCGAGCGCAGTCCCGACGTCATCCTGCTCGACATCGAGATGCCGCGGATGGACGGGTTCGAGTTCGCCAAGTCGGCGAAGGGCAACCCGGCGACGTCGCGCATCCCGATCGTGATGATCACTTCGCGCACCGCCGACAAGCATCGCAATCGCGCGATCGAGCTCGGCGTCGATGCATTCCTCGGCAAGCCCTACCAGGAGGATGAGCTCCTGCGCAACCTGCGCGGCATGCTCGGCGAGCCGGCCACGGCGGCGTCAACCCGAAGCTGACACGGCGTCCTGCAGGCGGTACAGTCCTCCCAAACGCGAGGAGGAATGGCCATGCCGCAGTTCGCCACGGATCACATTCGTACTGTAGCGCTGGTGGGTGACGGGGCCGCCGGCAAGACGACGCTCACCGAGGCGCTGCTCGCCGCGGCCGGCGCGATCGCCGCTCCGGGAAGCGTCGAGCGCGGCACGACGGTCAGCGATTTCGATCCGCTCGAGAAAAGCTACCAGCATTCGCTGCGGGCCTCGCTCGTGCATCTCGAAGCCGGCGGTACCCGCATCCACCTCATCGACACCCCCGGATTCCCGGATTTCATCGGCCAGGCGATCGGCGCGCTCGACGCCGTCGAAACCGCGGCAGTGGTGGTCAACGCGGCCGCCGGCGCGCAGATGATCGCGACGCGCATGATGGAATGGGCGGCGACGAGAAAGCTCTGCCGGCTCGTCGTGATCAACCGCATCGATGCGGAGAACGTCGACCTGCCCGGCGCGCTCGCCGCGGTGCAGGGCGCTTTCGGCCGCGAGTGCCTGCCGATCAACCTGCCCGCCGACGGCGGCGCGCGCGTCGTCGACTGCTTCTTCAATCCGTCGGGCGATGCCGATTTCTCGTCGGTCGAGGACGCGCACCGCGCGCTCGTCGACCAGGTGGTCGAGGTCGACGAGGAGCTGATGTCGCTCTATCTCGAGAAGGGCGAGGTCGCGCCCGGGGAGCTGCATGCGCCCTTCGAGCAGGCGCTTCGCGACGGCCACCTCGTGCCCGTGTGCTTCACCTCCGCGCGCACCGGCGCCGGCGTGAAGGAGCTCCTCGACGTGCTGGTGAAGCTTGCGCCCTCGCCTGCCGAGGGCAATCCGCCGATGTTCGTCAAGGGTGAGGGCGAGGCCGCGACCGAATTCCGCTCGGTCGCGGACCCTGCGAAGCATGTGCTCGCACACGTATTCAAGGTCGTGATGGATCCCTTCGTCGGCAAGCTCGGCATCTTCCGCGTCCACCAGGGAACGGTGACGAAGGACACCCAGCTCTACGTCGGCGACGCGCGCAAGGCGATCAAGGTCGGGCACCTGTTCATGCTGCAGGGAGGCAAGTACATCGAGGTCGACGCCGTCGTTCCGGGCGACCTCGCCGCAGTGGCGAAGATCGACGAGGTCGAGTTCGACTGCGTGCTGCACGATTCGCACGACGAGGATCGCATCCACATGCGCGCACTCGAGTTCCCGGTGCCGATGCATGGCTTCGCGATCACCCCGAAACGTCGTGGCGACGAGCAGCGGATCTCCGACGTCCTCCACAAGATGATCGCCGAGGATCCGACGCTCGTCGTCACGCACGATCCGACGGTGAACGAGACCGTGCTGCGCGGCCTCGGCGACCTGCACCTGCGCTCGGTGCTCGAACGCATGGCGATCCAGTTCAAGCTCGAGGTCGATACGCGCCCGCCGCGGGTGCCGTATCGCGAGACGGTGACGGCAAAGGCCGAGGGGCATCACCGGCACAAGAAGCAGACCGGAGGCGCTGGCCAGTTCGGCGAGGTGTACCTGAGGATCGAGCCTTTGCCCCGCGGCGCAGGCTTCGAATTCGTCGACCAGGTGAAGGGCGGCGCCATCCCGAACACGCTGATTCCCGCCGTCCAGAAGGGTGTCGAGCAGGTGCTGGCGGTGGGCCCCGTCGCAGGCTTCCCGGTGCAGGACGTTCGAGTGATCGTCTACGACGGCAAGTACCATCCGGTCGATTCCAAGGAGGTCGCGTTCGTCGCGGCCGGCCGCAAGGCGTTCCTCGATGCGATCGCGAAGGCGAAACCGATCGTGCTCGAGCCGATCGTCGGCGTCGAGATCAACTGCCCCGCTGCGACGATGGGCGACGTCACCGGGGACCTGTCGTCGCGCCGCGGCCAGGTCACCGGCACGCAGACGCTGCAGGGCGACATGCTCGCGGTCAATGGCCTCGCGCCGTTGGCCGAGCTCGACGGTTACGCCGCGCGGCTCAAATCGATGACCGGCGGACACGGCGCGTGGACGATGGCGCTGTCCCACTACGAGATGGCGCCGCCCAACCTGCAGGCCGAGCTCGCCGCCGAGTACGCGAAGCACCGCCGCCACGAGGAGGATTGAATGGGGTCAGGTCTTGCCTTTCGCCTCCCTCGGCAGACAAGAGGCAAGACCTGACCCCCATCGTGCGGGCATATACAATGGCGGCGGAGCCGCGAATGAAGCTCAGCCACCACTTCCTGATCGCGATGCCGGCGATGGCCGATCCCAACTTCGCCCATACGCTGGCGTGGATCTGCGAGCACAACGACGAGGGGGCGCTCGGCATCGTCGTCAATCGGCCGACCGAGATGACGCTCTCGGCGCTCTTCGAGCACATGGAAATCCCCCTCGGCGACAGTCACCTGCGCACCGCACCGGTGCACTTCGGCGGCCCGGTACAGGTCGACCGCGGGTTCGTGCTGCATCGGCCCATCGGCAGCTGGCAGTCGACGCTCGCCGTCGCCGACGGCGTCGGCCTCACGACGTCGAAGGACGTGCTCGAGGCGGCTGCGCGCGGCGAGGGGCCGAAGGACATGCTGGTGTCGCTCGGTTACGCAGGGTGGTCGGCGGGCCAGCTCGAGCACGAGCTCGCGCAGAACGCGTGGCTGACCGTCGAGGCCGATCCCGACGTCGTGTTCGACCTGCCCGCCGAGCGGCGACTGCCGGCGGCGATGAAGCTCCTCGGCATCGACATGTCGAGTCTTTCGGATCACGTTGGCCACGCGTGACGAAGCGCCCGCACGGAGTCGACGCGACGGTGCTCGCGTTCGATTTCGGCACGCGCCGCATCGGCGTCGCGATGGGCAACACGCTGACCCGGGTCGCGCATCCGCTGGCGACGGTCGGCGCTTCGGCGGCGAATGCTCGCGACGCCGCGATCGCCGCACTGATTCGCGAGTGGCAGCCGGCACGGCTCGTCGTAGGGCTGCCGCTCTACGCCGACGGCCGGCCGCACCGGATGACGACGCGTGCGCGCACGTTCGCCGAGTCGCTCGAAGCGGCCTTCGGCCTTCCGGTGAGCCTCGTCGACGAGCGCCACACGAGCGAGGTCGCGAGCGCGCAGCTGGCGGCTGCCGGACGCGGGGGGCGCGCCGGACGCGCGGCGCGCGACGAGGTGGCGGCGCAGATCATCCTGCAGGCATGGTTCGACGGCGGCGATGACCGACGTGACGACCGCTGATACGCCGTCCGGTCCGATGGCTGCGGGCCTTCCGGACGCCGAAGCGGCGCTCGAGGCGCTCGCCGGGAGGATGCGCCCGGCGGTTGCGCACGACGCGGCGTTCGTCGGCATCTACTCGGGAGGCGCGTGGATCGCCGAGCGGCTCGCTGCGATGATCCCGGGAACGCACGCGCTCGGCTTCATCGACGTCTCCTTCTACCGCGACGACTATGCGCGCGCCGGGCTGAAGCCCAACGTCAAGCGCACGGCGCTTCCGTTCGAGGTCGGCGGAGCGTCGATCGTGCTGATCGACGACGTCCTCTACACCGGGCGCAGCGTGCGCGCGGCGATCAACGAGCTGTTCGACTTCGGGCGCCCCGGCCGCATCGAGCTCGCCGTGCTGATCGATCGCGGCGGGCGCGAGCTTCCTTACGAGCCGACCTACTGCGGCGCACGCGTCGCCGTCGCGCGCAACCTGTCGGTTGCGCTCGCGCGCGATGCCCAGGGCCGGCTCTCGCTCGGCGTCGAGCCCGCATGAGCGGCGTCGCCGCAGCGGATCGCAATCCGCAACTCGGCAGGAACGGCGAGCTCCTGCATCTTCTCTCGCTCGAGGGGCTCCCCGCCGAGGTGATCACCCACATCCTCGATACCGCCGAGCCGTTCGTGTCGATCGCCGAGCGCGAGGTGAAGAAGGTGCCGCTCCTGCGCGGCAAGGCGGTCTTCAACCTGTTCTTCGAGAACTCGACGCGTACGCGCACGACCTTCGAGATCGCCGCCAAGCGGCTCTCCGCCGACGTCATCAACCTCAACATCGGGGTGTCGTCGACGTCGAAGGGCGAGTCGCTGCTCGACACGATCGACAACCTGTGCGCGATGAACGCCGACCTCTTCGTCGTGCGGCACGCGCAATCGGGTGCACCGCACCTCATCGCCTCGCACCTCACGGCGACCGGGCGCAGCGCGATCCACGTCGTCAATGCCGGCGACGGCCGTCACGCGCACCCGACGCAGGGGCTGCTCGACCTCTACACGATCCGGCACTACAAGAAGGATTTCCGCAAGCTCACCGTCGCCATCGTCGGCGACATCCTGCACTCGCGGGTCGCGCGCTCGCTCGTCCACGGACTGACGACGATGGGGGTGGCCGACCTGCGCGTGATCGGGCCGCGAACGCTGCTGCCGGGGCGCGTCGAGGCGCTCGGCGTGCACGTCCACCACGACATGCGGGCGGGACTCGCCGGCTGCGACGTCGTCGTCATGCTGCGCCTGCAGAGCGAGCGGATGAAGGGCGCGCTCCTGCCGTCCGCGGGCGAGTACTTCAAGAACTACGGCTTGACGCCGGACAAGCTGGCACTCGCCGCGCCCGACGCGATCGTCATGCACCCGGGGCCGATGAATCGCGGCGTCGAGATCGACTCGGCGGTGGCCGACGGCGCGCGCTCGGTGATCCTGCCGCAGGTGACCTTCGGCATCGCCGTGCGGATGGCCGTGCTCTCGATCGTCGCGGGGCCTGTCGCGTGAGAATCGAAATCGCCCACGGCAGGCTGGTCGATCCGTCGCGCGGGCTCGACAAGAAGGCGTCGCTCTACGTCGACGGGGCGACGATCGCCGCCGCCGGTACCGCTCCGCGCGGCTTTCACGCCGAGCGCACGCTGGATGCCGCCGGCTGCGTCGTCTGCCCCGGCCTCGTCGATCTCTCGGCCAGGCTGCGCGAGCCGGGGCAGGAGCACAAGGCGACGCTCGAATCGGAGTTGGCCGCGGCCGTCGCGGGCGGCGTCACGACGCTCGCCTGCCCGCCGGACACCGACCCTCCGCTCGACGAGCCGGGCCTCGTGCAGATGCTGAAGCACCGCGCCCGCTCGCTCGCGCTCGCCCACGTGCTTCCGGTCGGTGCGCTGACCGTGGGTTTGCGCGGCGACGCGCTGACCGAGATGAGCGAGCTCGTCGACGCGGGGTGTGTCGCGTTCTCGCAGGCCGACGCGCCACTCACCGACACGCAGGTGCTGCTGCGCGCGCTGCAGTATGCGGGAACCTTCGGCCACCGGGTGTGGCTGCGCCCGCAGGATTGGCACCTTGCGCGCGGCGGTGTCGCGCACGACGGCGACGTCGCGACGCGGCTCGGCCTGCCTCCGATTCCGGTCAGCGCCGAGACCATCGCGCTCGCGACGATCTTCGCGCTGGTGCGCGAGACCGGCGTGCCGGTGCACGTGTGCCGGCTGTCGTCGGCTCCGGCGGTGGCGATGCTTCGCGGCGCCAAAGCCGCTGGGCTTCCGGTCACCGCCGACGTCGCGGTCCATCACCTGCACCTGTCGGATCTCGACATCGGCTGGTTCAATCCGCTCGCGAACCTCACGCCGCCGCTGCGCGACACGGCCGACCGCGAGGCGCTGCGCGAAGCGCTCGCCGACGGCACCATCGACGCGGCGTGTTCGGACCACGCGCCGGTCGACGACGACGCGAAGCAGCTTCCGTTCGGGGAGGCCGAAACCGGAGCGACCGGCCTCGAGCTCCTGCTCCCGCTGACGCTCAAGTGGGCGGCCGAGCGCCGCATTGCGCTTCCCGATGCGCTCGCGCGCATCATCTCGAAACCGGCTGCGATCCTGGGCGCCCCCGCCGCGACGCTCGATCCCGGAAGCCCCGCCGATCTCTGCATCTTCGATCCCGAGGCGAGGTGGACCGTGCGGCGCGAGGCGCTGCGAAGCCAGGGCAAGAACACGCCTTTCCTCGGGGCCGAGGTGATCGGTGCGGTGCGCGCAACCGTCGTCGGCGGAACGGTGGTGTTCGAACGCAGGCAGAAGGAGTGAAGCGATGGCAGTCGAAGGCGCAATGATCACCGTCCACGCGGGCGACCG
>JAFEDF010000235.1 GCA_018241785.1 Pseudomonadota bacterium
CGCGAAGGCCGAGGGAGCGGGGTACCGTGACGGGCTCAAACACCGGCTGCGTTCCGCAGCCGAACTCGCGCGTCACGGTACCCCGCTCCCTCGGCCTTCGCGGTCGGTGTAGAGCGCACCGGAGCATCCCCGCCGCTTCCCGGCGCGGCCGATCGCTCACACAGGGTCCGTTCCCGTTTCGCAGAGCTTCTCTAGGGCAGGTCGGCCGAAGGCATGCGGGCGAGAATGATGCCGATCTTGCGCCGCAGGCCCGGCGCGTTCGGGTGACGTTCGTAGTAGCGCGGATTGGGGGCCATCGCCGCGAGACGCGCGGCCTCGGCGGCGTCGATCCGCGCGGCGGGAACGTGGAAATAGTGCTCGGACGCAGCCTCCGCGCCGAAGATCCCGCTCCCCCATTCGATCACGTTGAGGTAGAGCTCGAGGATCCGGCGCTTGTCGAGGATCGTCTCCAGCATCACCGTGATCACCGCCTCCTCGCCCTTGCGCAGCCAGGTGCGCGAGCCGGAGAGAAACAGGTTCCTCGCGAGCTGCTGGGAGATCGTCGAGCCTCCGGCGACGATGCGGCCGCGCTTCTCGTTCTTCTCGAGCGCGAGGGCGATGCCGTTCCAGTCGAAGCCTTCGTGCTCGACGAACTTCGCGTCCTCGGCTGCGACCATCGCGCGCTTGAGCTCGACCGAGATCCGCGCGTAGGGAACGAACCGGTAGCGGATTGCCGCGTGCGGATCGCGGACGCGCAGCACGGCGAGCCGCTCCGCCATGAACGCCGTCTCGCGCGGCGGGTGAACGCGCCACCACCAGATCATGACCGCGTAATAGGCGTGCAGCGCAATGATGGCCGCGAGGATGACCCACGCGAACAGCACGACGACGCGACGGACACCCGACATGCGCGACTGCGGCGCGGCTCAGGGCTCGCCCGAGGACGAGCTCATCTGGTCGCCGGGTGCGAATGTCCAGGTGCGCGTGATGTAGAGGATGTCGGTGTCCTTGCGGATGTTCTCGGGAAACGGCGCGAAGGGTGCCGCCATCTCGACGATGTGCGCGGCCGCAGCGTCGAGGATGCGCGACGGCGACGGGTGCTTGACGACGACGCTGTCGAGGCTGCCGTCGGCGCGGATGCCGACGGTGAGCACGAGGCTTCCGTAGAGCTTGCGCTCGCGCGCGGCTTCCGGATAGTTGAGGTTGCCGATGCGCTCGACCTTCATCCGCCAGTCCTCGACGTAGCGGGCGTAGCGGTACTCGGTGGCGCGCGCGCCGATGTACTTCTTCCTCGGCATCTTCTGGTACGCGTCCTGGTCGCGCGCGATCTGCGCTTCGAGGCGAAAGGCTTCGAGCGTCTGGTGCATCAGCTGATTCGCGGTGGGCGACGGCGTTGCGTCGGCCGTATCGGCAGGCTGCGGCGAGGAGAGCGGCAGCGCAACGGTCGACGAGCGCTGCGTCAGGAGTTGCTTCGCCGCACGGTCGGATGGAGGCGGCGGCGCCTGCGGAACGGCGATCCGCTCGCGCTGGGATGGGTCGTGCAGCGGCGGCAACGGCGATTTCGCGCGGCGGTTCGCCTCGGTGTTGCCGCCACCGTCGAGGTTCGCCTGCGCGAGGATGTCGGCCTTTGCCGGAGCGAGCCGCGTCTTCGCGTTGACCAGCGCGATCTCGAGGGGCGGCGCACGATCGTGCTGCAGCTTGAAGGCGGGCAGGCTGAAATGCACGGCGAGCAGCATCGCGTGGATCGCGATCGACGCGGCGAGCGCAATCGCGGCGACGCGAAGGTGCGGAAACGGCGCCAATGCCTCCGGCGGAATACGTGCCGGCGGGAGCGCGGCCGCGACGACGATGCGGCCCTTCGGCGCAGCGGAGGCCGATGAGGCTGCCGGAGCGGCAGCCGGGCGGGCCCGCCTGGGCGGGTCGGCGGAGCGGAGGCGATCGGGCAAGGCGTTCGGAGCGCGCGGCGTTCGGCTGCGCCCGATTGTAGCGCTTCTATGCCGCCGTCATGGGTGTGGCCGGTGCCGCCGATCCGGCGACAGGCCCCAGCGAGCGGCATTCGATGGCCGGCTGCAACAGGTCGACGCGCAGGATCGCGATGCGGAGCTTCGCGCCCGGTGCGCCGGAGGCGTCGGCGAGGCGCAGGACGAGCGGAAGCCCGTCGACGCGGACGAGCGTTTCGCGGATCACCGTCGCCGTGCATTCGGTGATCCCCTCCTGCACCAGCCAGCGCAGCGTCCAGTAGTACTCCATGCGGTCCTGGAACTCCGCGTACTGCGAGTAGGTCGTCTCGAAGTCGACGAGCGCGGCCTGGAACCCGGCGTCGTTCGCCGCGTACCGCGGCGGCTCGCCGCGCAGCCACGCGATCAGCTGGCGCTGGTTGACGAGGTCGCAGTAGCGTCGCAGCGGCGAACTCGCCCAAAGGTAATGCGACAGGCCGAGCCCCTGATGCTCGCCGGCCTGCGTGCTCATCTTCACCTTCCCCGCCGACTGCACGCGGTACATCGCCGGATAGCCGGCTTCGGCGAGCGCACGCCCCCACATGTGGTTGACGTGGATCATCAACTCGGCGACGAGCCGGTCGACCGGACTGCCGCGCGGACGCGGGACGATGGTCACGCGCCCACGCTCGCCGGCGCCCTGCGCATCCCAATCGACGACGAAGCTGTAATCGATGCGATCGGCGTCGGCCTTGCCGCGGGCCTCGTGGAGACGGCTCGCGAAGCGCCACAGCGTCGCGAGGTCGCGCTGGACCGGCGACGTGGCCGCCGCGGGATCGGTGAACGATTCGTCGATCGATTCGAGGCGCAGGTTCGCCGCGACCGGCACGCGCTCGAGCGCCGTCCGCTGGCCGACCGGCGCACCCGACGCGTCGATCTCGACGTAGAGCGAGAGCGCCGGCGGCGTGCGGCCGGCGGCGAGGGTGAAGACGTCGACCGCCTCGTCCGGCAGCATCGTGAGCTTGCGCCCCGGCAGGTAGACCGTCGAAAGCCGCCGCCGCGCGATCGCATCGAGCGCAGTGTCCTGTGCGATCGAAAGCGCCGGGCACGCGATGTGGATGCCGATCTCGAAGCCGCCGGCGTCGAGGCTGCGCACCGAGAATGCGTCATCGATCTCGGTGGTCGCCGCCTCGTCGATCGACAACGCGGCGACGGGAGCGACCGGGAGCCCGGGGAGCGCGGGAAGCGAGCCCCACGGCGGAAACGCGGCGCCGCCGGGAAACGCTTCGAGCTCGAAGCGCCTGAAGTGGAAATCGGCGCTCGACGGAATGGCTCCGCTCGCCGCGAGCATCGCGAGCGGGCCGACGCGTGCCGCGTCGCTCGCCGCCGCCAGCGCCTTCCACTCGGGGGCATTGCGATCCGGACGATGGAGCAGCATGTCGAGCTTCGCCGTAAGCGCATCGGGAAGGCGCCCTGCGGCGAGCTCGGCGGACCACGCCTCGATGTCGCGCGCCTCGCGTTCCTTGCGTGCGACCGACGCAAGCGCGGCCTTCAGCGCGTCGGGCGGCGCCTTGCGGTAGCGCCCGCGTCCCTTCCGGTAGAAATACATCGGGTGCGCTGCGAGGGCCAGCGCGATCGACGCCGATTCGGGTGCTGCCGGCGCGCCGCCGTAATAGTCGCGCGCGAGCTCGTCGAAACCGAACTCGTCGTCGGCCGATGCCTCCCACAGGAACCCCGTGTCGATCGTGCGGGCGAGCTCGTGTCCACGCGCAATCGCCTCGGCCGCCGACGGCGACGCAAAGCGCAGCAGCACGTGCGCTGCCTTCACCTTGTGCCGCTTGCCGGACACCGCCTCGACCTGAAGCGACGTGTCGTGGTCGGCGATCACGGTTCCCGCCTTCAACTGGCCTTCATCCTCGAACAGCACGTTCATTTCGTTCGTCGTCGCTCGTGCGGGGGGCGCCGATTATAGCCGTGGCAAGCGCCTAGAATCCGCCTCTCGGGCGCCGCGGTGGCGTCCCGCGCGGCCACCGTCCGCAGCGGACGGATCGGCGAAGGGGAACGAGGATGCAATTCCGTCGACTGGGAACGAGCGGGCTCGACGTGTCGATCGTCTGCCTCGGAACGATGATGTTCGGCGACCGCACGAACGAGCGTGACGCGCGCGAGATCGTCGCCGCCGCGCGCGATGCCGGGGTCAACTTCATCGACACGGCCGACGTCTACGCGGACGGTGCCGCAGAAACGATCACCGGCGCTGCGATCCGCGACGGACGCGCGCGGTGGATCGTCGCGACCAAGGTCGCCAACCCGATGCGGGGCGAGGCCAACGCACCGCCGCACACCGGGGGCCTGTCGCGGCGCTGGATCTTCCAGGCCTGCGACGCGAGCCTCGCGCGGCTTGCCTGCGACTGGATCGACATCTACTACCTGCACCGCGACGATCCGGCGACGCCGATCGCCGAGACGGTCGGTGCGATCGGCGACCTCGTCAGGAGCGGCAGGATCAGGTACTTCGGGCTGTCCAACTTCCGCGGCTGGCGCATCGCGGAAGTCGTTCGCTGGTGCGACCGTCTCGCGGTGCCGCGGCCAGTCGTCTGCCAGCCCTACTACAACCTCCTCAACCGCATGCCCGAGGTCGAGATCCTCCCCGCCTGCGATCACTTCGGCATCGGGGTCGCGACCTATTCACCGATTGCGCGCGGCGTGCTGACCGGAAAGTACGCCGGCGCGGTGATTCCGGAAGGATCGCGCGCGGAGCGCAAGGACCGCAGGATGATGCAGACCGAGTTCAGGCACGAATCGTTCGCGATCGCGACGCGCCTCGCCGAGCACGCGAACGCCACCGGCCGTACGACCGTGCAGCTCGCGCTGGCGTGGCTGTGGGCCAATCCGATCGTCTCGTCGGTGATCGCCGGGCCGCGCACGCTCGAGCAGTGGCGGCCGTACGCCGACGCCGTCGGCACTCCGTGGACGAGCGAAGACGAGGCCCTCGTCGACTCGCTCGTCGCGCCCGGGCATCCGTCGACACCTGGCTTCAACGACCCCGCGTATCCGTTCTACGGCCGCCGGCGGCGATAGCGAACGTTAAGGAAAGTCTGCGAAACGGGAACGGACCCTGTCTCAGCGATCGGCCGCGCCGGGAAGCGGTGGGGATGCTACGCGGCGCGCGAGTTCGACCGTGAAGGCAGACGGAGCGGGGTACCGTGACGGGCTCGAACACCGGCTGCGTTCCGCAGCCGAACTCGCGCGTCACGGTACCCCGCTCCCTGCCTCCACGGTCGGTGTAGAGCGCGCCGGAGCATCCCCACCGCTTCCCACCGCGGCGCACCCCTGAAATGGGGTCGCCGTTGCGGTTTCGCAGAGTGTCCTTAACGCGCCTTCCCGCTGCCCGCGGCCGCCGGCGCGCCGCCGCCCGACGCGTCGAGCGCCTTGATGATGTCGCCGGTGATGTCCACCGAGTTGCCGACCCACAGCGCGTCCTGCAGGATGAGGTCGTAGTGGTTGGCCTTCGCGTACTCGGTAATGACCTTGTCGAGCCTGCCCTTGAGCTTGTCGAGTTCCTCGAACTGGCGCGCGCGCAGGTCCTCGTTGAACTGCTCGCGTACCCGCTGCACGTCGCGGCTCTGCAGGTCGAGCGTGCGCTCGCGCGCCGTCCGCTGGTCGTCCGACAGCGTCGGCCGGTCGCGCTCGTAGGCGGCCTGGGCGTCGCGCAGCGCCTGCTCCTGCTTCGCGATCGCCGCATCGCGCGGCTTGAACTCGCGCTCGATGCGGTCGTGTGCCGCCTTCGCGGCCTGGGACTGGCGCAGGATCCGGTCGACGTGCAGGACGCCGATCTTGTACGAATCGGCGCGCGCCGGGGAGGCGAGCGCCAGCATGACGAGGAGCGTTGCGAAGGCCGCGGTGAGCGCAGCACGCGGGGGAAACGATCGGCGATGCACGGCGCTTCGACCGGGCGCCGGCGTCATCGGTTCACCATGCGCAGCGAATTGGCCTCCACGTCGGGGCTTGCGATGCCCGGCTCGTTCGCGACGCCGTTCGGCACGTGGCCGGCCGGTCCGTGCGCCACTGCCGATTGCACGTGCCGCTGCTGATCGTCGAAGTAGATGTCGGCGCCGAACGCGCGCAGGAACTCGCCCTTGTCGAGGCCGCCGAGGAAGAGCGCTTCGTCGATGCGAATCTTCCACGCCCGCAGCGTGCGGATCACCCGCTCGTGCGCGGGCGCGCCCCGGGCGGTGACGAGCGCCGTGCGGATCGGGCTCTTCTCCTCGGGAAACTCGGCCTGGATCCGGTGCAGCGCGGCGAGGAAGTCCTTGAACGGGCCGCCGGAGAGCGGCGTCGCCGCGGCCTCGCGCTCGCTCTCGGTGAACGCGGCGAGCCCCCCCGCCTGATAGACGCGCTCGGCCTCGTCGGAGAACAGCACCGCGTCACCGTCGAAGGCGATGCGAAGCTCGTCGGTCTCGTTTCTTGCCGCCGACGGAAAGATCGTCGCCGCGGCGTAGCCCTCGTCGAGCGCCCGGCGCACGTCGCCCGTGTCGGCGGACAGGAACAGGTGCGCCCCGAAAGCCGGAACGTAGCGCGACGTCGATTCGCCGCGCGTGAACGCGGCACGGGTGATCGCGAGGCCGTAGTGCTTGATCGAGTTGAACACGCGCAACCCCGTGTCGGCGCTGTTGCGCGACAGCAGGATCACCTCGACGTACTGGCGCGGCGGACGGTTGAGGCGCAGGAGCTTCGCGACGAGGTCGAACGCCGGCCCGGGTGCCAGCACCTCGTCCTCGTGCTCGATCTGGAAGCGCTGGTACGCCTCGACGCCGTCGTCGGTATAGATCCGATGACTCTCGGCGAGGTCGAACAGCGCTCGCGAACTGATCGCGACCACCAGCTTGTCGGCGAGCGTCGGCGTGGCCATCGTGCGAATACTACCTCGCCCGGAAGCGCGTGTGCGCCGGGGTGATGCGGCGCACTCGCCCCGGCTGATGCGGGCGAACGCCCGGGGCGCTCGATCCCGCGCGTCGCGCAGTCAGGCAGCGCGCTTAAGCTCGGCCTCGAGCTCGCGGAACAGCGCGTGGATCTGCGACACCGCCCACGCGAGGTCGTCGCGCGAGATGTTGAGCGGCGGCGCGATGCGCACGACGGTCCCGTGCGTGTCCTTCGACAGGATGCCCCGCGCGAGCAGGCGGTCGACGACCGGGCGCGCGGTGATGTAGCGCGCATCGACCTCGATGCCGACGAAGAGACCGCGTCCGCGCACGTCGCGCACGATGTGGCTCTTGAGATCGGCGAGCTCGCCGATCAGCCACTCACCGAGCTCGGCCGAGCGCGCGACGAGTTTCTCCTCCTCGAGGACGTCGAGCGCCGCCATCGCGACCGCTGCCGCCAGCGGATTGCCGCCGAACGTGCTGCCGTGGTCGCCCGGGTTGAATACCTGCATCAGGTCGTCGCTGCCGACGACGGCCGATACCGGCAGCAGCCCGCCGCCGAGCGCCTTGCCGAGAATCACCGCGTCGGGCGTGATTCCCTCGTGCTCGCACGCGAGCAGGCGCCCGGTGCGCCCGAGCCCCGTCTGGATCTCGTCGCAGATCAGGAGCACGCGGTGGCGCCGGCAGATTTCCGCACAGCGCGCGAGGTACCCCGGCGGCGGCACGATGATGCCGCCCTCACCCTGGATCGGCTCGACGAGGAACGCCGCGGTCCGCGGCGTGATCGCGCGCTCGAGCGCATCGGAGTCGCCGTAGGGGACGGTCGACAGCCCCGGCGGAAACGGGCCGAAGCCGTCGCGATACTGCGGTTCGGTCGACAGACCGATCACCGCGATCGTGCGGCCGTGGAAGTTGCCCTGGCAGCCGATGATCTCGGCGCGCCCCTCGGGAATGCCCTTGATCTTGTGTCCCCACTTGCGCGCGGCCTTCAGTGCGGTCTCGACCGCCTCGGCGCCGCCGTTGGCCGGAAGCACGCGAGGCAGCCCGGTCAATCGCACGAGACGCTCGAACAGATACGGCAGCTCGTCGTTGAAGTAGGCCCGCGACGTGACTCCGAGCTGCTGTGCCTGCGCGATCAGCGCCGCGACGATGCGCGGATGACTGTGTCCGAAGCTGACGGCCGAGTAGGCGCTCATCAGGTCGAGATAACGGCGCCCGTCGACGTCCGACACCCAGCTTCCCTGGCCGCGTGTCAGCACGACGGGCAGCGGATCGTAGTTGTTGGCGCCGAACGCCTTCTCGCGGCCGACGAGGTCGGCAGCGACATCGGACAGCGGGTGGTTGCGGGGGGCCGCTTCGCGGCCGGCACGGGATTCGTTGCTCATGGCGGACTCCTCGTCAGGGCGAGTCGCCACGGCCGCGAAAACCGGTCAGAGATCTGCGCGCGTGGGCGGCCCGCAGGCGTCGTCGGGCTCGTGGCCGCGACGCCGGGTTGAGGTGCGATACGAAGCAAGACTTTGCCAAGTCACGTTCACAGCATAACTCACGGGGGTGATTCCCGCTAGTTGCGCTGCACAAAAGCTACCCTTTGGCGAGATCCCGCCCCGTGGTGATCGACGTCCGTTGGATAGGGATTTTGTGGTGCGCAGCACCATTCCGGACGAACGGTCGAATTTAGCTACGAAAAGCCCACAGTCCCCCGCCGTGCCAACGGCGGTCAGATCCGATCGGCGAGGCGCCGGAGCAGGCGCTCCTGCACGCCGCCGAAGCCGCCGTTCGACATGACGACGATGCGGTCACCGGGCCGCGCCTCGCCGGCGACCGCCTCGACGAGTTCGTCGAGATCGCTGTGAATCGATGCGCGCGCGCCGAGCGGCGCCAGCGCGCCGGCGGCGTCCCAACCCACGCCCGCGGCGTAGCAATGCACGCGGTCCGCCGCGGCGAGGCTCGCGGCAAGGTCATCTTTCATCGTGCCGAGTTTCATCGTATTCGACCGCGGCTCGAGGACGGCCACGAGCGGCCGGTCAGCGTCCGCTTCGCGCAACGCCGCGAGGGTGCTTGCGATCGCCGTCGGGTGGTGCGCGAAATCGTCGTAGACGGCAACCCCGTCCGCCTCGCCGCGAAGCTCGAGCCGCCTGCGCACCCCGCGAAAGCCCGCGAGGGCAGCGAGCCCGGCCGCGACGGGAACGCCGGCATGATGCGCGGCCGCGAGCGCGGCAAGCGCGTTCAGCCGGTTGTGCTGCCCCGGCTGTGCAAGCCGCAGCAGTCCCGCGTGCTCCCCGTTGAAGCGCACCTCACCGCCGTCCGAAACCGTCCATTCGCAGCCGCCGCTGCCAAAGCGCTCGACGGCGCTCCAGCGTCCCCGCGCCAGCACCCGCTCGAGGGCGGCGTCGCCGGCACGGACGAGCACCTTGCCGATACTCGGCACCGTACGCAGAAGATGATGGAATTGCGTCTCGATCGATGCGAGATCGGGAAAGATGTCTGCATGATCGTATTCGAGGTTGTTGAGGACCAGCGTCCGCGGCATGTAGTGCACAAATTTCGAACGCTTGTCGAAAAATGCCGTGTCGTACTCGTCAGCCTCGATGACGAAGCAACGGCTTCCCGTCGATCGCGCGGAGACTCCGAAATTGACCGGAATGCCGCCGATCAGGAAGTCAGGCGCGAGGCCCGCGGTGTCGAGGATGTGCGCGAGCATCGACGCAGTGGTGGTTTTGCCGTGCGTTCCCGCGACAGCGAGCACCCACTTCCCGCCAAGGATTTCATCGTGGAGCCATTGCGGCCCCGAGCGGAACGGCAGCCCGCGGTCCAGAATGGCCTCCATTAGCGGGTTCCCGCGCGAAACCACGTTGCCGACGACGAAGAGGTCGGCGTCGCAGGCGAGGGTATCGAGCTGGGCCGGGTCGTAGCCATCGGCCATCGCAATGCCGAGCGACATCAGCTGCGTCGACATCGGCGGGTAGACGGCCGCATCGCACCCCGTCACCGCGTGCCCGTTCGCGCGCGCAATGGCGGCGATACCTCCCATGAACGTGCCGCAGATGCCGAGGATGTGCAGATGCATTGCCGTGGACGAAGCCGATCCGGGGGCGCGGCCCGCGACGGGTTGCAGGCCGGGGCAGCGCGCATTATCGCCGACGGGCCGCCTGATGGCATGGAGCTTGCGCAGACTATGATCTCGACTTCATGACCACACCCAGCCCGCAGGCGTCGAATCCCGTCCCTGCGCACCTTCCTGCCGCGGCAGTTCCGTTTGCAGCGAGCATCCGCCTGCGGCTCGCGGCGCTCGTCATTGCCGTCGGACTGCCTTTCGTCGTCTACATCGGCATCAGCGCCGTACGCCAGGCGAGCGCCGAGCGCGAGGAGGCCCTCGCGCGCCTCGTGTCGGTTGCGCGGCTCGTCGCGGCGCGCGCCGACGATTACGCGGGCGACATGGAGTCGACGCTCGCGCTCGCGAGCCGGGGCGTCACCATCGACGCGGCGTCGACGGCAGCGAACGACCTCGCGCTGCAGCGGGCACGCGGCGACCTCCTGCGGCCGATCGACAACGTCGGGCTCTGGGACCTCACCGGCCGCAACGTCGGCACGCTCGACCGCGCGCGGCGCGGCACCCAACTCGACATCGGCGATCGGAGTTATTTCCGCGAAGCGCTGACGCGCGGAGCCCTCGTCGTCGAAGGACCGCTGCAGTCGCCGGCCGGTGCGCCGGTCGTGCTGTTTGCACGCCCGATTCGCGGCGCCGACGGGCGCGTCGCCGGCGTCGTCACCGCATCGACCCGGCTGTCCGAGCTCGCCGCGCTGCTCGATCCCAAGGGTGCCGTTCCGTTCCGCGCGGTGGTGAGCCTCGTGAGCGCAGATGGACATCGCATCCTGCAAAGCGACGAGCACGCGAGGGCGAGCGGCCCTGCCGGCGCGCCGGCGAGCCGCACCGCGGCGAGCCGCATTCCGGAGGCGGCGCTGGAGGCGTTCGCCGGCGCAGACGCGGGCGCAGGCAAGGCAGCCGAATACACCGGCCGCGACGGCGTCGCGCACTTCGTCGCGCTCGCCGCCACCGAACGCACGCCGTGGCGCGTGATGGTGGAGACTCCGGCGAGCGACGCCCTCTCCGCGGGGCAGATCGACCCGTGGACGACGGTTCTGCTCGGGCTCGCATCGCTCGCTGTCGGTGCGCTCCTCGCATGGGCGGTCGGCCACCGCATCGCGCTGCCGCTGCGCAGGCTTGCACACGACGCAGCCCGCTTCGGCGCCGGCGACCTCGCACACCGCACGACCGTCATCGACGCGAGCGAAGCCGGCATCCTCGGCCGCACGCTGAACCGGATGGCCGATGCGCTGCAGCAGCACACCGAGAACCTCGTCGACCGCTCCGGCGCGCTCGAGCATGCCGCGAAGGAGCTGCAGGAACTGCTCGCAAGTCGCACCCGGGCCGAGCAGGCGCTCGCCGAATCCAGCGCGCGTGCGGCCTCGGCGCTCGCGCGTGCCGAGGCGAGCGAGGAGCGGCTGCGCCGGATCACCGACAACATCCCGCTGATGGTCGGCTACATCGACCGCGAGCGCCGCTACCGCTTCAACAGTCGCTACTACGAAACCTGGTCTGGCCGTCCGCTCGCGGAGATCACCGGACGCACGGTCGCCGAGGTGCTGGGGCCCATCGTGTACGCGCAGGTCGCACCGAACCTCGATCGCGCGTTCGCCGGCGAGCGCGTCGACTACGACGTCGAGGTCCCCGGCCCCGACGGCGTGCGCTAAGTGCGGGGAAGCTACATCCCCGATCGCGGCCCCGACGGGAGCATCGCCGGCGTGTTCACTTCGAGCGGCGACGTCACGCAGATCCGCGAGACCGAGCGCGAGCTCGAGCGCCTCGCGCAGTTCGACGCCCTCACCGGCCTCGCCAACCGGCACCGCTTCAATGACGGCATCGCCGCTGCGTTGCAGCGCTCGCAGCGCTCAGGCCTGCCGGTCGCGCTGCTCTTTCTCGACATCGATGGGTTCAAGGCGATCAACGATACCCTCGGCCATGCGGCCGGCGACGACGTGCTGCTCGAGTTCGCGCATCGCATGCTGCAGGCGGTGCGCTCCACCGATCTCGTCGCGAGGCTCGCCGGCGACGAGTTCGTCATCGTGCTCGAAGGCGTTCACGGGCGCGAGGAGGCGCGCTTCATCGCGCGCAAGATCATCGCCTCGATGCGGCGCGAGTTCCGCGCCGGCGACACGATGGTGCGCGTGACGACGAGCATCGGCATCGCGCTCGGCAAGGGCGGCGAGACGACGTCCGAGGCGTTGCTGAAGCGCGCCGACACCGCGCTCTACGCGGCCAAGCGCGAGGGCCGCAACCGCTTCGAGGTCGCCGTATAGCCTGCGGGCCCGACGCTATACTCGCGGCTTGCGGACCCGTGCCGGATCCGCGATCTCTGCTTCGAGGAGACCGATGAGAACGCGATCGTGGCCCGCCGCCGTCGCCATCGCCTTGCTGGTCGTCGGCTGCGCCACGACGAGGGACGCGGAGAAATCGATGGAGGCTTCGTTCGTCGGCAAGCCGACCGACGCCTTCTTCGCGAAGTTCGGCGCACCTGCCTCGTCGTTCAAGCTCAACGACGGAGGCACCGTCTACGACTGGATCGGCGGCCGCGAGACGATCAACGTGCCGCCGGTCTACCAGACGGTGGCCGCGCCGGCGCTTCCGGGTGGGGAAGTGACGAAGTCGCACTCGACGTCGACGGTGTCCAATCCATCGCCGGGTACGACGGTCACGACGACGCACTCGTCGAGCTTCAGCGTCGGGCTGTCTGCTCCGTCGCAGGTCATCGTCACACCCGGGCACGCCGAGGAGCTGTTCTGCGAGGCGCAGATCACCGCCAACGCGCAGGGCGTCATCACGCAGATCCGCGCAAGCCGCGATACGCGCGGCGCGCGGATGGGATTGTCGCGCTGCGCCGAGGTGTTCGGGTCGAAGTAGCCGGTGCGCACGCACGCTCATGCCCACTCGCATGACCATGCTCATGCGACCGCGGACTTCGGCCGAGCCTTCGCGATCGGCGTCACGGCAAACCTCGCCTACGTCGGCATCCAGGCCGTCTACGGCGTGCTCGCGCACTCGGTCGCGCTGCTCGCCGACGCGGCGCACAACCTGAGCGACGTGCTGGGATTGCTGCTCGCCTGGGGCGCGAGCGTGATGGCGAGGCGCCTGCCGTCGCAGAACTTCACCTACGGATTGCGCAAGAGCTCGATCCTCGCCGCGCTCGGCAATGCCGCATTCCTGCTGCTGGCGACAGGTGCGATCGCGTGGGAAGCGGTGCTTCGCCTGTTCGAGCCGCGCTCGGTCGAGGGGGCGACGGTGATGTGGGTCGCCCTTGCCGGGGTCGCGGTCAACGGCGGCACCGCGCTATTGTTCATGCGCGGGAGAAAGCGCGACCTCAACGTCCGCGGCGCGTTCCTGCACCTCGCCGCCGACGCGGTCGTGTCGCTCGGCGTGGTGATCGCCGGCCTTGGCATCGTCTATACCGGCTGGCTGTGGCTCGACCCGATGACGAGCCTCGTCATCAGCGTGGTGATCGTCGCCGGTACCTGGGCGCTCCTGCGCGACTCGATCCGCATGTCGCTCGACGCCGTGCCCCAGGGCATCGACATGGCCGAGGTCACCGCCTACCTCGCGCAACTTCCCGGAGTCGCCGCGGTGCACGACCTGCACGTCTGGGCGATGAGCACGACCGAGACGGCGCTCACCGTCCATCTGCTGATGCCCGGGGGCTATCCGGGCGACGGTTTCCACGGCAAGCTCGGCGACGAGTTGCACCACCGGTTCGGCATCGGGCATGCGACGACGCAGGTCGAGACCGATCCTGGGCATCCTTGCACGCTGGCTCCCACCAGCGTGGTGTGACGGGCCTGCGGGCGTGCTCGACGTCGGTTCTCGCCGACGCCCTCGATATGCTCGGCGGCGCGATCACCGGCGCCGGATTCGTGCTCGGATCGCGCGCCGATCCCGGACACCTTCGCGAACACGACCGACCGATCAGTCGCATCGTCCGGTTGCGCTCACTGGGCGCGAAGCGGCGCTTGGCTGATTCACTCCGACTACCGACTGCGCGACGGGTAGGCCATCGGCTTTCCCGGCCGAGGCATCTTCGCCCGCAGGATCGCGCCGGTGTCCGCTTCGGTGACATAGAGGTAGTCGCGGTCTGACCCGCCGTACGCACAGTTCGTTACGGTCCGGCCGGTGGGTGAATCGATTCGCAGCAGCGGCTCACCGAACGGATCGAACAGCCATACCGCACCGAGTCCGGGGTGGCAGACTGCAAGATTTCCGTCGATGTCGACGGCCATCCCGTCCGGCCCGACTCCTCCCGACATCTGGACGAACACTCCCACTTTGGACGTCGACCCGTCTAGCAGCAGCGGTAGACGCCAAATGGCGTTGGCACGCGTGACGGCAACGAGCACCGAAGTTTCGGAGTAATCGAGAACGATGCCGTTGGGGCTCGGAATGTTATCCATCAGCCAGACGAGTTCTCCCGTAGCGCGCCATCGATACACCCGGCCGCTTGCGTCCTGAAGTCCCGTCTGGCCCTGATCGGTGAAATAGCAACTGCCATCCGCGTGCGGAGCGTCGGATCGATCCACGGCCTTCGCGAAGCGCTATAGTGCGTTGTCGGGGGCTAGGGCAGACCCCCCGTTTTCCAAGACCTCGGCGCGGTCCAAGCTCTGCTCCTGATCCCGGATGCCTGCCGTCCGGGGCGGGAGATTGCATGGGCCCGACTGTTTCGCTCGTCCTCGCCGCACGCGGCCTGCGTGCGCTGGGCGAC
>JAFEDF010000236.1 GCA_018241785.1 Pseudomonadota bacterium
ATCCGCGAGGCGGCGGCGTGAGCGCGTCGCTCGCGTACGTGCACGACGGCCGTGGCGCGACAGGGCGAGTGACTTGTGTGCCGCGCCGCGCTCGGAGTGCGCCAACGCCGGCCTGCGGGTCCCGGCGCGACATCGCTCGGGGACAGCGGTACCCGTACGGTACGCCGGGGCTCGCTCGGTGCGCCACCCGCGACGGCCGTCGCGCACACTCGCGCGTGCGACACACAAGCCACTCGCCCCGTCGCGCCACGGCGGCTGCGCACCACTCATGCGCGGCACGGTGCTCGCGTGCCGTCGCGAACCATGCGTGATCGCGTCGGTGGCGCACAATGAGCGCGCACGGCTGATGCGAGAGGAGCGAGCGCGATGAGTGCGCGAGGACCGCTGATGATCGGCGTCGAGGGGCTCGCGCTGACCGCGGGCGACCGCGCGAGGCTCGCCGACCCGCGCGTCGGCGGCGTGATCCTGTTCAAGCGCAACTTCGCATCCTCGTCCCAGCTTCGCGCGCTGACCGCCGCCATCCGGGCAATGCGCTCCGAGCTCGTCATCGCAGTCGACCACGAAGGCGGGCGCGTCCAGCGCTTCACCGGTAGCGGATTCACGCAGCTTCCGGCCATGCGCTCGCTCGGCGCGGTCTGGGATTCGGATCCCGATGCGGCGCGGCGCTCGGCGCGGCGCCATGGCGAGACGATCGGTCGCGAGCTCGGCGCGCACGGCATCGATTTCAGCTTCACGCCGGTGCTCGACGTCGACTCAGGTCAAAGCACGGTGATCGGCGACCGCGCGTTCCACTCCGATCCGGTAGTCGTCGCCGATCTCGCGGGCGAGCTCGTCCGCGGGCTCGCCGCAACGGGAACGGCGGCAGTCGGCAAGCACTTCCCGGGGCACGGGCACGTCGACGCCGATTCGCACGACTGCCTGCCCGTCGACCCGCGCCCGCTCGACGCGATCCTTCGCGATGACCTGGTCCCCTTTGCGGCGCTGATCGCACAGGGCATCGAGGCGATCATGCCGGCGCACGTCCAGTATGCGGCGGTAGACGCGCGCCCCGCGGGTTTCTCGCCGATCTGGATCGGCGAGGTGCTGCGCGGCAGGCTCGGCTTCGGCGGGCTCGTGTTCTCCGACGATCTCGAGATGGCGGGCGCGCATTCGGCGGGCGACATCGTCGCGCGGGCCGATGCGGCGATCGCCGCCGGCTGCGACGTCGCGCTGGTCTGCAACGGCTTCGACGCGATCGACGATCTGCTCGCGCGCTGGCAGCCGCCTGCGCAGCCGGAACTCGCGCGCCGCTACGCGCGCATGTCGCGCGGCTGATCGGCCCGCGCGTCCGCCGCCTCTTCCGCCGTGCGGGTGGAGGCCGGCCAGCGGTGGTCGCGAAAGCGCTCCCGCAGCGTGCGTTTCGAAAGCTTGCCCGTGGCGGTGTGGGGAAGCTCGTCGACGAACACGACGTCGTCCGGAATCCACCAGCGCGCCGTGCGCCCGTCGAACCACGCAAGCAGGGCATTGCGGTCGAGCGTCGAGCCGGCTTTGCGGACTGCGATCAGCAGCGGTCGCTCGTCCCATTTCGGATGCGGCAGACCGATCACCGCGGCTTCTGTCACCTCGGGGTGCGAGAACGCGATGTTCTCGAGCTCGATCGAGCTGATCCACTCACCGCCCGACTTGATGACATCCTTCGAGCGGTCGGTGATCTGCAGGTACTGGTCGGGATCGACGGTGCCGACGTCACCGGTCGGGAACCATCCGCCGGAAGCGAGCACGTCGCCCCCCTCGCCGCGGAAATAGCCGGTCGCGACCCACGAGCCGCGCACCAGCACGTTGCCCGGCCTCGTGCCGTCGTGCGGCAACTCGCGTCCGTCGGCATCGACGATCTTCATCTCGACGCCGAACAGCGGGCGACCCTGCTTCTCGCGGATGGCGGTCCTGTCGACCTCGGCGACCTTCGCGTGCTTGCGCTTGAGCACCCCGGCCGTCGCGATCGGGCTGGTCTCGGTCATGCCCCAGCCATGCTTCACGTCGACACCGAAGTCCTCGCGCAGCGTTCGCATCATCGCCGGCGGGCACGCCGAGCCGCCGATGATCGTCTCGCGGAACGTCGAGAAACGAAGCCCGTTCGCTTTCAGGTAGTCGATCATGCCGAGCCAGACCGTCGGCACCCCCGCCGAGTGGGTGACGCCTTCGTCCTCGAACAGCGCGTAGAGGCTCTTGCCGTCGAGCGCCGCGCCGGGGAGCACGAGCTTCGCTCCGACGAGCGGCGCCGCATACGGCAGGCCCCAGGCGTTGACGTGGAACATCGGCACGATCGGCAGCACGACGCTCTGCGCGCCGAGGTTGAGGACGTCGGGCAGGCATGTCGTGAGCGCGTGCAGGACCGTCGAGCGGTGGCTGTAGAGGACGCCTCTCGGATTGCCGGTGGTGCCCGACGTGTAGCAGAGCGCGCAGGCGCTCGTCTCGTCGAGATCGGGCCATTCGTAGTCGTCGTCCTCCGCGGCGAGAAGATCCTCGTAACAGACGAGGTTCGGCAGCGTCGCCGCGGGGCGGTGCGCGGCATCGGTCATCGCCACCCAGGCGGCGACGCCGGGGCACCGCGGAGCGAGCTTCTCGACGAGGGTGGTGAAGCTGAGGTCGAAGAACACCAGCTGGTCGTCGGCATGGTTGACGATGTAGGCGAGCTGGTCGGCGAAGAGCCTCGGGTTGATCGTGTGCACGACGGCACCGATTCCCGAGACGCTGTAGTAGAGCTCGAAGTGGCGGTAGCCGTTCCACGCCAGCGTTCCGATGCGCTCGCCGCGGCCGACCTTGCGGCGCAGGAGCGCGCGCGCGAGCCTGCGCGCGCGCCGGTGAGCCTCGCGGTAGGTGTAACGGTGGATCGGGCCTTCGATCGTGCGCGACACGACTTCGGTGTCGCCGTGGCAGCGATCGGCGTGGCGGATGAGTTCCGGAACCGACAGCGGAATCCTCATCATCAGGCCATCCATGCGTTCTCCCTCAATGTGGATGCGGCCATTGCCCACCGAGCCTTCGCGTGATCTCCTCGGCGGTGTGCGACACGAGCGGCCCGAGCTGCCGGATGCGTTCGTCCGAGAGACGTGAGAGTGGACCGGCGACCGAGATCGCGCCGAGCGGCTCGGCATGCTCGTCGTAGAACGGAGCGGCGACGCAGCGCGTTCCCGGAAGGTGCTCCTCGTCGTCGAACGACCATCCACGCTGGCGGATCACGCGGATGCTCGCCCACATCGTCTCGGGCGAGGTGATCGTGTTCTCGGTGATCCGCGGCAGCCCGCGGATCTTCAGCATCGCGTCGATCCGGTCGTCGGGGAGCGACGCGAAGATCGCCTTGCCGACGCCCGAGGCGTGCAGCGGCACGCGACTGCCGAGCTTGACGATCGTGCGCATCGTCTCGCGGCATTGCACCTGGTCGATGAATACCGCCTCGGTGCCGTCGAGGATGGCGAGGTTGGTGGTCTCGCCCGCCTGCTCCATCAGCCGCCGCATGAACGCATGGCTCTGGGCGACGAAATCGCGGTTGGCGAGAAAGCTCGAGCCGACGGTGAAGGCTTCGATGCCGACGTACCAGAGCCCGAGGTCGCCGGCCTGGAACACGTAGCCCGTCTTCTCGAGCGTCGACAGCAGGCGGTGGGTCGTCGACGGAGGAAGCTGCACCCGGTGCGCGATGTCGGTCAACGTGAGCCCGCCTTCGGTGCGCGCGAGGCACTGCAGGATGGCGAGGCCGCGGGTGAGGCTTTGCACCTGCGCGGTTGCGGCACCCGGGTGCGCCGGCGTGCGGCCGCGCCTGGCTGCGGTGGGTCGGACGAGGGGGGTCACGGACGGCGTCGTGAGGAAAGGCGTGATCAAACCACACCCATCGCGCGGCGCCAAGAGCGGGCCAGGAGCCGGCCAGGAGCGCGCAAGAGGGATCGGCGGCCGCAGCGCTCTGCTATCGTTCGGCGAAGGCCGGTCGCACCGGCTGCCACTCGATCGCGCCGATGAACGCACCGCCCGAAGAACACTCGCCTGCACCGCCGCGTCGCCTGCGGGTCATCGCCTGCCGCGACACGCTGGCCGTTCCCGGTTCCGGTTCCGACGCGACCGAACCCGTTGTGCGCACGCTGCGCGAAGTCGGCGCGCATGCGATCGGAGATCCTGCCGGCCGGCGCCTGGAGGTCGTAATGCCGCCTGCGGATGGAGACGGCCTTGGCGACCTCGCTGGGGCGGCGGAGGCCGCCGACGCGATCGCGGTCGTCGTCGATGCGAGCAGGGGGCTCGATGCCGACGTGCTCCGGTGCCTCTCGGTTGCCGGCCTTCTCGGCGCGTCCCGGACGGCGCTCGTCGTGTGCGGCCTCGAAGCGGCCGGCGATCCGCGCGAGCGGTTCGACGCCATCGTCGCCGGGACCCGGGCATTCGCCGCAGCGATCGGCGCTCAGGCCGCCGAGTGCATTGCGGCAGCAGCGCGCAGGAGTGACATCGCCGAAGCGAGGAGCGGCACCCTTGAGTGGTACACCGGTCCGACCCTTCTCGAGTGGCTCGATCGCGCAGGCGCGCCGGATCGACAGGATGCTCGCGCATCCGATCGCGGCAGGCCGGCGGAAGTGGCCGACCAGTTCGAAGTCGCGGTCGCCTGGGTCGCGAAGGATCCGCTGCTGCCGGGGCGGCGCTACCGCATCCGCATCGGTCCCGAGACGGTCGGCGCGACGTTCGCCCATCTCAAGTACGCCGTCGATCCCGGAACGCTCGACCATCTCGCCGCGCGCACGCTGGGCGAGGGGACGATCGGCGTCGGTACGCTGCTGTTCGACACGCCGATTGCGTTCGAAGCGAGCGGCCGCGCAGACGGCGACGTCAAGGGTGAGGCCGGCGCAACCTTCATCGTCGTCGATCGCGCCGGGACCGCGACGCTCGGCGTGGGGCGCATCCGCTTTGCGCTGCGCCGCTCGCACAACCTCGCATGGCAGGCGACCGACGTCGATCGCGCGGCGCGCGTCGCGCTGCACGGTCACCGGCCCTGTGTCGTCTGGTTCACCGGGCTCTCCGGCGCCGGGAAATCGACGATCGCCAACCTGGTCGAGAAGGCGCTGCATGCCCGCGGCTGCCATACCTATCTTCTCGACGGCGACAACGTCCGGCACGGCCTCAACCGCGATCTCGGCTTCACCGACGCCGACCGCGTCGAGAACGTCCGCCGCGTCGCCGAGGTCGCGCGATTGATGGCGGACGCCGGCCTCGTCGTGCTGGTGTCGTTCATCTCGCCGTTTCGCGCCGAGCGGCGCATGGCGCGTGCGCTGGTCGATGCCGGGGAATTCTGCGAAGTGTTCGTCGACGTGCCGCTCGAGGTTGCCGAGGCGCGTGACGTCAAGGGTCTCTACGCGAAGGCGCGGCGCGGCGACCTGCCGCATTTCACCGGAATCGACTCACCCTACGAGCCGCCCGAGCGTCCCGACGTGCGCATCGACAGTGCGGCGGTCGACCCCGGGCACGCGGCGCAGCAGGTCGTTGCGTGGCTGCGCGATGCGGGCGTGTTCGGCTGACGTCAGAGCTTGAGCGCGGCGATGCCCGCCACGACGCTCGCCGCACCGGCGAGACGCATCACGCCGAAGCCCTCGCGCAGCCAGATCGCTCCGATCAGCGCGGCGAACAGCACCGACGTCTCGCGCAAGGCCGCCACGGCGGCGACCGGAGCGCGCGTCATCGCCCACAGCACGATCGCGTAGGCGCCGAGGCTGCACGCGCCGCCGAGGACGTTGCGCCGCCAGTTGCGGCGCAGGTAGCCGCCTGCGGGCGCGCCGCGTCGCCAGGCGACCCAGGCGAGGAACGGCAGTCCCTCGAGGGCGATCAGCCACGCCACGTAGGCGAGCGCGTTGCCCGAGACGCGTGCGCCGCTGCCGTCGACCAGCGTGTAGGTCGCGATGATCGCGGCGTTGGCGAACGCCCAGCCCGCGGCCGCGCGCGAATGTCCATGGCGGCGGACGAAGGCGATGCTGACGATGCCCGAAGAGATCAGCACGATTCCCGCGACGACGTGCCACGACGGCAACTCGCGCAGGAACACGACGCCGAGCAGCGTGACGATCAGCGGCGCCGTCCCGCGCATCAGCGGGTACGCGAACGACAGGTCGCCGGTCCGGTAGGCATGGCTGAGCGCGATGTAGTAGCCGAAGTGGATGCACATCGACCCGCCGATGAATTTCCACGCGAGCGGATCGGGAAGCGGCAACCACGGCAGCGCGACGAGCCCCCACGCCGAGGATGCCGCGACGACACCCGCGGTGTCGAGCATCGGGTCGCCTCCCGGCGCCGCCTTCAGGAGCGCGTTCCAGCCGGCGTGCAGAAGCCCCGCGCCGAGGACGGCGAGGGTGATGGGAAGCGTCAGCCCGTCGATCAAGGGTATGGCGATGCCGCGCGCATCGGGAAGCGTCGTGCGGGGCGCCCGTTGACGCCGCTCACGCCGCGTGCGGCTTGCCCTTCTGCCAGCCGGCCTTGCCGGCTTCGTCACCGGGCGCGGATGCCGGCGCCGGCGTCTGCGCGTCGTAAGGCTTCAGGCGCGTGTGGGCGAGCACGCCCGCTTCCTCGAGGATCGGATAGGCGATCGAGCAGATGTGCGAGTTGATGCGCCGCATGTCCGAGATGAGGTCGAGGTGCAGCGACGACGTCTCGATGCTGTCGATCGTGTTGCCTGCGAGCCGCGCGAGGTGCGAATTCGCGTAGGCGCGCTCGAGATCGCGGAACAGGACCTTCTGCGCGAGCAGTTCCTGCGCGTTCTTGAGGTCGCCGTTGAGGAAGACCGACAGGCCGAGGCGAAGGTTGGAGAGGAGCCGAGCGTGCAGGTCGCAGATCTCGGCCATCCCGGCCTCCGAGAAATTGCGCCCCTTGTCGATCTTCTTGTCCTCGAGATCGGTGATGATGCGCTCGACGATGTCGCCGATCTGTTCCATGTTGATCGTGAACGACACGATATCGGCCCAGCGTCGGCCTTCGACCTTGTCGAGGGCCTCGCGCGGGATCTGCGTCAGGTAGAGCTTGACCGCCGTGTAGAGCTTGTCGATGACGTCGTCGGTCTTGCGAAGACGCTCGGCGAGGATGCGGTCGTTGGTGGTGAGCACGGTCAGCATGCCGGCGAGCATCTGCTCGACGACGTCGCCGATGCGCAGCGCCTCGCGCGCGGCGCAGCCGATCGCGAGGCTCGGCGTGTCGAGCGCCGACGGATCGAGGTGACGCGGCTTCGCCGGATCCTCGGACTCCGGCCGCGCGGGAAGCAGCCGCTCGGCAACTTCGGCGATCGGCTTCGTCCAGAACAGCAGCAGCGCCGCGAGCGCGACGTTGAAGGCGAGGTGGAACAGGACGATCTCGCGCGCCGGGTCGATGCCGAGCCCGGAGACCCAGCGATCGAGGTGGCCGATGAGCGGCACGCAGATCACGCAGCCGATCAGGCGGAACAGGAAGTTGCCGAGCGTGACGCGCCGCGCCTCGGGTGCCGAACGCATCGTCGACAGCATCCCGAGCACACCGCTCCCCAGGTTGGCGCCGAGGACGAGGCCGAAGGTCACCGGCAGGGCGAGCACGTGCGACGCGGCGAGCGTCGCGAACAGCAGCACCGCGGCGAGGCTCGAATAGCAGAGGACGGTGAAGAGCGCCGCGACGAGCATGTCGAGGAGCACGTCGCCGGTGAGCGAGGCGAAGATCACCTTCACTCCGGCTGCCTCGACGACCGGGCGCGCAGCGGCGCTGATCCACTGCAGCGCGAACATGATGAGGCCGAGGCCGATCAGGATGCGCCCGAAGCGCCCGGCGCGGCTCGCCTCGCGCGACAGATACAGCACGATGCCGGTGAAGATCAGCAGCGGTGCGAGCCACGACAGGTCGAACGACAGGAGCACCGTGACGACTGCGGTGCCGACGTCGGCCCCCAGCATGACGGCGAGCGCAGGGGCCGTCCCGATCAGTCCCTGCCCGGTGAACGCGGCGACGATCAGCGCGGCAGCGGTGCTGCTCTGGATGAGCGCGGTGACCCCGACTCCCGCGAAGAACGCCGAGAAGCGGTTCGACACGCTGCGCCTCAGCACACGGCGCAGGTTTCCGCCGTACAGGCGCAGGATCCCCGTGCGAACGATATGCGTGCCCCAGACGAGGAGCGAGACGCCTGCGAGCAGGTTCAGCAGCGTTTGCACCGAGCTACCAGGGCAGCGAATACGTCTTGACGTTGGTGAAGCTCTTCATCGCTTCCTGGACACCCTCCTTGTAGCCGAGCCCCGAGTCCTTGATGCCACCGAACGGCGTCAGCTCGAGCCGGTAGCCGGGCACCTCGCGGATGTTGACGGTGCCGACATTGAGCTCGCGCACGAAGCGCGTGATGTAATCGAGCCGGTTCGTGCAGACCGACGACGACAGCCCGTAAGCGGTCGAATTGGAGACGCGGATCGCGTCGTCGATGTCGCGGAAGCGGATCACCGGCGACACCGGGCCGAAGGTCTCGGTGCGGACGACGTCCATGTCCGGCGTGACGCGGTCGAGCACCGTCGGCGAGTACAGCGCACCCTCGCGCTCGTTGCCGACGAGGAGCCGCGCGCCGCGCGCGAGCGCGTCGTTGACCTTGGCCTCGAAGCCGGCCGCCGCGCGCGAGTCGATGACGGTGCCCATCTCGACGTCGGGGTCGGTCGGGTCCCCCCACGTCCACGCGCGGGTGCGTGCGACCAGCCGCTCGATGAATGCGTCCGCTACCTTGTCGTGGACGAGGATGCGCTTCACCGCCGTGCAGCGCTGCCCGGAGTTCTTGTACGAGCCGGTGGCGGCGAGGAGCGCCGCCTCGTCGAGGTCGGCATCCTCCATCACGATGATCGGATCGTTGCCGCCGAGTTCGAGGACCTGCCGCTTGTAGACCGCCTTTGCCGCAATGTACTTGCCGACCGCGACGCCGCCCGTGAACGACACGAGATCGACAGCGTCGTGCGTCAGCATCACGTCGGCGACCTCGCGCGGCTCGCCGGTGATGACCGAGAACATCGGCGGCGGCAGCCCGGCCTCGTACAGGATGTCGGCGAGAACGAGCGCGGAGAGCGGCGTCTTCTCGGTCGGCTTCAGGACCATCCTGTTGTTGGTCGCAACCGAAGGCGCGACCTTGTGCGCGACCTGGTTCAGCGGATGGTTGAACGGCGTGATCGCGGCGATGACTCCGAGCAGCGGCTCGCGCAGCGTGTACACCTTGCGCGACTTGCCGTGCGGAGTGAGGTCGCACGAGAACACCTGTCCGTCGTCGGCAAGCGCTGCGTTGCCCGCGAACACGAACACGTCGCAGGCGCGGCCGACCTCGTAGCGCGAATCCTTGAGGCAGATGCCGCATTCCGCGGTGATGAGCGCTGCGAGCTCGTCGGTCCTGCTGCGGATGATCTCCGCGGTTCGCTGGCAGATCGCGTAGCGGTCGTAGCGCGTGAGCGTGGGCCGGTATGCCTTCGCGGCATCGAGCGCGCGGCGTACGTCGTCGACGGTGGCCCGCGGGACCGTACCGACGAGCGCTCCGCTCCATGGGTTGCGCACTTCGAGATGCTGCACGCCGCCGACGCGCTCGCCGGCGATGCGCATCGACTCGTGGCGGGGCGGGGGGCTTTGGGGAGGAAGGCGGTCGTTCATGATCGAAGGGGTCCGTGTCAGGCCGCGCAGTAGTTGAGCGCGAGGTCGAAGATGTCGAAGTTGCGCCAGCGGCGTCCCGCGGGAAGCCTGGCGAGGGGGCGATTGAACAGGAGCGGCACCGTCTGCTCGGATTCGCCTCCGTGCGAGCGCAGCGGCGCGTCGAGCTGCGACAGGTCGTGGCGCGCGGGTGCGGTGCCGAGCACCGTCATGCGCCGCGCGAGCACGACGAGGTCGCCGAGCCGGTCGGGGGGGAGCTCGAAGCGCCGCGCGGCATCGTCGCGCGCGTACACGGCCGCGATTCCCGGGGTAGCGGCGAGCTCGGCAGCGAGCGCCGGCGCATCGGCGCCCGCGGGCAGATAGCACGTCGCGAACGAGCCGAGCGAGCCGTGATGGACGACGTAGGGATCGGTGATCGGCAGGATCACGCGTGCGCGGCCGCTGCCGAGGCGCGCATCGAACCAGTCCTGCAGGAAGATGATCTGCGCTCGCCCGGCAGCGTCGGTCTTGGCGTTCATTCCGTGATCGGCGGTGAGCGCGATCGTCGCCCCGAGCGCGTCGAGCTTCTCGAGGTAGCCGCTCATCATCGTGTAGAACGCGTTCGCCTGCGGCGTACCCGGTGCGTGCTTGTGCTGCACGTAGTCGGTCGTCGACAGGTACATGAGGTCGAAGCGCTCGCGCTCGAGCAGAGCGACGCCGGCGGCGAACACGAACTCCGAGAGATCGGCGCTGTAGACCGATGGAACGGGCCGGCCGACGAGATCGACGACGTTGCCGATGCCGTTCGCTTCGGGCGTCGCCTGATCGGCCTTCTCCGCCGAGAAGCAGACCCCCCGCAGCCGGTGCCCGAGCAGCGCGCGCAGCTTGTCCTTGGCGGTCACCACGGCGACGCGCGCACCGGCTTCCGCGAAGCGCGCGAGGATCGTGTCGGCGCGCAGGTAGCGCGCGTCGTTCATCATCACTTCCTCTCCGCGCTCCGGGTCGTAGAAGAAGTTCCCGCAGATGCCGTGCACCGACGGAGGCGCCCCGGTCACGATCGACAGGTTGTTGGGGTTGGTGAAGCTCGGGATCACGCAGTCGCCGAGGAGCGAAGCGCCTTCGTCGCACATGCGCCGCAGGTATGGCGCGGCACGGGCCTCGATCGCCTGCGTGATGTAGTCCGGCTCGCAGCCGTCGACGCAGACGATCACGCGCGGATGGCCGTCGTGGCGATAGCTGCGCCCGTTCGCGGTGACGGGAGGTAGGGTGGGCTTGGTCATCGTCGTCGGCAGGCGCTCATCGCTGCGGGTTCGTCATCGTTCGGGGGGTCGTCGTCGTTCAGCGGCTCCGGGCGTTCGGCTCCGGCCATTCACTTCGCCGTGGCGATGCGGCGCCGGCGCGCATGCGTCCGGTCGAGCGCGCGCGCCCGGTCGAGCACGCGCACCGCCGGAGCGCCGGCGGCGGCCGGCGAACCGGCGACGATCCGGTGCAACCGGCTTCGGCTGTCGATTGCGTGCGCATAGAGGAGTCGCCCTGCCTCGTCGCCGTCGCGGCGCGCGAGCGCGTCGACGATGTCGCGGTGCTCGCGCACCGAGATCGGGAAGCTGTCCTCGCCGAGCGCAAGCGTCTCGCGCCGGAAGAGGTGCAGCTCCTTCACGAGGCGCCGGTAGGTCGCAACGAGGGTGCGGTTGCCGGTGATCGAGGCGAGCACGTCGTGGAACTCGAAATTGAGCGGCGTGTACGCGTCGACGTCGTGCCCGGCCGCTGCCTGCTCCATTCTCCTGATGAGTCCGCGCAGCGCAGCGATCTGGTCGCGCGTGACACGCGGCGCGGCGAGCCGCCCGATGAGCTCGTCGAGCCCGGCGCGCAGTTCGTAGATCTCGTCGGCCTCGCCGACCGAGATCTCGCGCACCGAGACACCGCGGTTCTTCTCGGTGCGCACGAGCCCGATCTGGCCAAGCGCGCGAAACGCCTCGCGTACCGGCCCGCGGCTCACGTTGAGGCGCAGCGCCACGTCCTCCTCGCCGAGCTTGGCGCCCGGCGGGAGCTCGCCCGACAGGATCAGCCGCTCGAGCTCGTTCTGAACGAGGGTCGCCAGCGAATGGTTGCGGACGAGACGGATCGCATCCGATGCCGAGGGTCCCGGCGGCTCGGCGCCGGCGGTCGCTGGAGGAGGGTTGGCGAGCGTACGCAAGTTGACAGGATAGCAAGTCGACCGTAGATTGTCTACAATCAGCAATCGGCGTCCGACGATCCTGGCCGATCGCGGCCCGGGTCACGCACCCCGGCCGAAGCGGGATCGGACGGGCGTAGGATTGCGCGTTGCCGGCGGCGCGTCGCGCCTTCGGAGCAGTGAAGCCTCGGAGTTTCAGGCGTCGTCCATCCACGGGAGGAGAATCGAATGAAGCGTCCATGGTTGTTGCTGTCAGCGCTCGCGCTCGCGGCGGCCGCGTTCGGCCCGGCGGTCGCAGGCGCGGCCGGTGTCGTCACCATCTATTCGGCCGACGGTCTTCGCGACGGCAAGCCGAACTGGTACGACACGCAGTTCGAGGCATTCACGAAGGAAACCGGCATCAAGGTCCAGTACATCGAGGGCGGGTCGGGCGAGGTGGTGAACCGGCTCGAGCGCGAGCGGACCAACACGCAGGCCGACGTGCTCGTCACGCTGCCGCCGTTCATCCAGAAGGCGTCTTCGGATGGCCTCCTCGAGGCCTACACGCCGGCCGGCGTCGATGCGATCCCGGCGGGGACGCGTGACCCGAAGGGCGTCTGGTACCCGATGGTCAACAACTACTTCTGCTTCATCTACAACGGCAGCGCGCTCTCGGCGCCACCGAAGACCTGGGACGAACTGCTCGACCCGAAGTACAAGGGCAAGATCCAGTACTCGACCCCGGGCCAGGCAGGAGACGGCACCGCGCTGATGGTGCTCGCGTTCCACGCGTTCGGCAGCAAGGACGCGGCCTTCGCGTACCTGAAGAAGCTCCAGGTCAACAACGTCGGTCCGTCGTCGTCGACCGGGAAGCTCGCCGCCAAGGTCAACAAGGGCGAGCTGTGGGTCGCCAATGGCGACGTCCAGATGAACTACAGCCAGATGGCCGACAACCCGAACCTGCGCATCTTCTGGCCGGCCGACGCCAAGGGGCAGCGCACCACGTTCTCGGAGCCCTACGACATCGCGCTCGTCAAGGGTGGACCGAACTCCGCCAACGGCAAGAAGCTGATCGACTTCCTGCTGTCGAAGCATGCGCAGGAGACGGTCAGCTCGATCGCGCGCGGCTATCCCTCGCGGTCGGACGTCAAGCCGACGGACAGCAACTTCAAGCAGCTCAACGCGTACATGGAGGGGGTCACCGTCTGGACGCCCGACTGGGATGCCGTGCTGCGCGACCTCAAGGGCGACGTCGCCAAGTGGCATGAGGTAACCGGCAGCTGATGGCCGATGCTGCAGTGATGCCTGGTTTCCCGCGCGCCGCCGCCGGTGCGAAGGCGGCGGTGCGGGCGCGGCCGGGAATCCGCTTCGATCGCGTCACCGTGGCCTACCGGTCCACGGTGGCGCTCGCCGATTTCAGCCTCGACGTCGAGCCGGGCGAGGTGATGGCGCTGCTCGGCCCGTCCGGATCGGGCAAGACGACCGCGTTGCGCACGGTTGCCGGCTTCGTCACGCCGACCTCCGGTCGCGTTTTCCTCGGCGACACCGACGTCACCAGCATGCCGGCCCATCAGCGCGGCATCGGCATGGTGGTCCAGCAGTACGCGCTGTTTCCGCACATGCGCGTCGAGCAGAACGTCGCCTTCGGGCTGCGTGCGGCCGGCGCTTCGCGCGCGACGATCGCTCCGCGCGTCACCGAGTGCCTGACGATGGTCGGCATGGCGGCCTATGCGCGGCGCTATCCGCACGAGCTCTCGGGGGGCCAGCAGCAGCGCGTGGCGATCGCACGCGCGCTCGCGATCCGTCCGCGCGTGCTGCTGCTCGACGAGCCGCTCTCGGCGCTCGACGCCCAGCTCCGAAGCGGCATGCTGAACGAGATCGCGCGGCTGCATCGCGAGCTCCCCGACGTCACCATCCTCTACGTCACGCACGACCAGGTCGAGGCGCTGACGCTCGCCGACCGGATCGCGGTGATGAACGACAGCCGTCTCGTCGACGTCGGCACCGCGCAGTCGCTCTACCAGCAGCCGCCGTCGGACTTCACGGCGACCTTCGTCGGCAACGCCAATCTGGTCCCGGTCACCGTCGAGGCGTTCGACGCCGCAAGGCAGGAGGCGCGCGTGCGCTTCGCAGCGTGCAGTGTCGTCGTTCGCGCGAACGGCGGCGTCACGCCGGGCGAGCGGCGCACGCTTTGCGTCAGGCCGCACGCGCTCGCGCTCGAGCCTCCTGCGGCGGGCGCCAACGCGATCGAGGCCAGGGTGGTCGAGGTGCAGTGGCGCGGTTCGGCGCATCGCCTGTATCTCGAGATCGACGGCATCGAGCTGCGTGCCGACAGCAAGCCGCTGCGCGAGCCTCCGCACCGCGGCGAGCGGCTCATCGTTCATTTCGCCGCGCACGACGCCACCCTTCTCGCCGCGGCGCAAGCCGATCGCGGCTCCGCTGACCATCGTGGGTAGGCCCGGCCGGCGCAGGTCGTGTCGATGACGGCGGCGACCGCATTGCTGGCGGCGGATGCGCCCGCGGCGCGGCGAACCGGCATCCCGGCCTGGATCTGGGTTGTCGTTCCGCTCGCGGTGCTTGCGGTGATCTTCTACTACCCGCTGTTCTTCATCCTGCGCCAGTCGTTCACCGGCGAGGGCGGCCACCCGAGCCTCGCTCCGTACGCCGAGATGCTGTCGTCGCCGCTCTTCCGCGGGGCGCTCCTGCGCACGATCCAGATCGCCTCGCTCTCGACCCTCGGCTGCCTCGCCCTCGGCTTCGTCCTCGCACTCATCGTGTCCTTCGTCCCGTTTCCCGGCGCGCGAGTGGTGAGCGGCTTCATCGGCACCTTCCTCGCGTTCCCGTCGTTCCTCATCGCGCTCGCCTTCACGTTCCTCTACGGCTCGGCGGGAGTGTTCAATTTCGTTGCGATGGATATCTCCGGGGCGACGCAGCCGCCGATCGATTTCGTCTACACGAAGTGGGGCGTGATCCTCGCCGAGATCACCTTCTACACACCGTTCGTGATGCGGCCGCTCCTCGCGGCGTTCTCGCAGCTCGACACCGCGCTGATCGAGGTCGCGTCGAGCCTCGGCGCGCGGCCGCTGCGGATCATCCGCGAAGTGATCGTTCCGGAGGCGGTTCCCGCGCTCCTCGCCGGTGGGAGCCTGTGCCTGCTCCTCACGCTGAACGAATTCGGCATCGTGCTCTTCATCGGCGCGAAAGGGGTGATCACGCTGCCGATGGTGATCTACGGCAAGGCGATCCAGGAGTTCGACTACACGGCGGGCTGCGTCGTCGCCGTCGTCAACATCACGCTGTCGGTCGGCTTGTACGCGCTCTACCGCTTTCTGGTTTCGCGATCGGGAGGGGGCCGTGCTTCTGCCGTCCAGGCCTAGCCGCGTCGCCGCGTGGGTACTGTTCTTCGTGCTCTTCGTGCCGGTGTTCGGGCTGCCCATCGTCGTCGTGGGTGCGGCGAGCGTGGCGGGCCAGTGGAACGACGTGCTGCCGAGCCATCTGACGCTGCGCCACCTGCACGACGCGTTCGTCAGCAACGCCGGCATCGAGCTCCTGACGAGCCTCGCAACCGGCATCATCGCGAGCGTCGTCGCACTCGTCATCGGCACGTGGGCGGCGCTCGCCGTGCGTGCGCTGCGCCGGCGCGGCGCGAAAGTGATCGGCACCCTGTTCGTGCTGCCGATCGCGGTGCCGTCGGTGTCGGTGGGCCTCGGGCTCCTCGTCGCTTTCAGCCGGCCGCCGTTCCTCCTGAACGGCACCTCGGTGATCGTCGTCATCGCCCACGTCGTGCTCGTCACCGCATTCGCGTTCAGCAGCGTGTCGGCGGGACTCGCGCGACTGCCGGCACATTTTGAGCAGGTCGCGGCGAGCCTCGGCGGCCGGCCCGCCTACGTGCTGTTCCGGGTGACGCTGCCGCTCCTCACGCCGTCGCTCGTCGCAGCTGCGGGCCTGTGCTTCGCGCTGTCGATGGGCGAACTGGGCGCGACGATCATGGTCTATCCGCCGGGATGGGTGACGCTGCCGGTCGGCATTTTCGCGCTGACCGATCGCGGCGCCGTATTCGACGGCGCGGCGCTCACCGTGCTGCTGCTCGTCCTCACGCTCGTCGTGCTGGTCGCGGTATCGCGCATCCGCACGCGGGCAAGCTACCGCTAGGAAACTGCCATGGCCAATGCAAGCCGCGATCCGATCCTGCTCACCCCGGGTCCGCTCACCACCGCGCTGTCGACGAAGGCTGCGATGCTGCGCGACTGGGGCTCGTGGGACTCCAACTTCAACGCCGTGACGGCACGCGTACGGGAGCGCCTGCTCGCCATCGTCAACGGCCAGTCGACGCACGTCTGCGTGCCGCTGCAGGGGAGCTGCACCTTCGCAGTCGAAGCCGCGGTCAACACGCTGGTGCCGCGCGACGGACATCTCCTGGTGCTGGTCAACGGCGCCTATGGCCATCGCCTCGCCAAGCTCGCCGGGCTGATGGGACGGCGCGTCAGCGTCCATGAGGGACCCGAGGACCAGGCGATCCGTTCCGGCGACGTGGCGCGGCTGCTTGCCGCCGATGCATCGATCGGCCATGTCGCGGTGATCCACTGCGAGACCTCGACCGGCATCCTCAATCCGCTCGCCGAGATCGCCCGCGAGGTGGCACGGCAGGGCCGAAAGCTCATCGTCGACGCGATGAGCTCGTTCGCCGCGGTGCCGATCGACGCGCATGCCACCCCCTTCGATGCACTCGTCGCGTCGTCGGGCAAATGCATCGAGGGTCCCCCGGGGGTCGGCTTCGTGTTCGCAAGGCGGTCGACCCTGGAGGGCTGCGCGGGTCACAGCACATCGCTCTCCCTCGATCTCTACGACCAGTGGCAGTACATGGAGAAGACCACCCAGTGGCGCTATACGCCGCCGACGCATGTCGTGGTGGCGCTCGCCGCTGCGCTCGAGGCGTTCGAGGCCGAGGGTGGCCAGCAGGCCCGCCTCGCTCGCTACACGCGCAACTACGAGGTGCTGGTGCGCGGGATGGCGGAGCTTGGCTTTCGCGTCTTCCTCGCGCCGTCGATCCAGGCGCCGATCATCGTCACCTTCCACGCGCCCGCCGATGCGCGCTACAGCTTCCGCGATTTCTACGATCGCGTGCGCGACAAGGGTTTCATCCTCTATCCGGGCAAGCTCACCAAGGTCGAGACGTTTCGCGTCGGCTGCATCGGCGCGATCGGTCCCGACGAGATGCGCCACGCGGTCAACGCGGTGCGCGACACGCTCGCCGAGATGGGCATCCGCGATGCTCAGCCGCGCGAGCGCGCGTCGAAGGCAGCGTAACGCAGGAGAAGATCGAGCACGACGGCGCTCGCGTCGACGGTCACGACGTCCGGGCCTGTCGAGGCTGCGATGAGCCGCGCGGCTTCGTCGAGCCCCACCCGCCGGTGCTCGACCGCCTCGCCGTCCTGGTTTGCGGGAACGAAGTCCGCCGGAAGGTCGAGGTCGTGGACGAAGATCGTCTCGCGCTGCAGGCCGTCGGCATGGAGGCGCTCGATGTAGAGGGACCCCGCGGGCTTCGCCTGCGCGGCGAGCGCGGCGTCGATGCCTGCCTCCTCCCACGCCTCCTTGACGACGGTGCCGGCCACGCCGCACTCGGCCGAGATACCGCCGCCGACGAGGTTGTCGAGCTGGCCGGGATCGATCGGCTTCGCCGGGCTCCTGCGCGCGAACCAGAGCGTCGTGCCGGTGCCCGCCGGAGTCGCTGCGTCCGCGACGATGCCGTTGACGTGGGCGGCGAACGTGTGGATGCCGAAGTAGCGCGCAGCCGCGCGCTCGAGCAGGAACAGCGGTGCGGCGGCGAAGTCCTCGTGCACCGCATAGAGCTCGTCGCGCCAGGCAGTGAGCGCTCCTTCGCGCGCGAGCTCGCGCGCAATCCCCGCCATCGCCGCCGTCCGCGCCGGCGCATCGGCGAGCGCCGGGACGAATTCGATCGCCCCGGACCCGACGTGAAACACTTCGTGGAAGCACGCGAGCCTCGCTGCGCGCGCGGCGCCGACGTAGCCGATGTCGATGCCGTCGGCTCGCAGCACGTGCATGCCGCGGCGAAGGTCCTTCGCTGGCCCGGGCCAGCGGTCGCGCAGCGCCGATGCGCCCGCCCACGATGGCGGAGCGCCGCCCGCCGGTGCGCGGGTGTCGAAGGGCGCTCGCGCAAGCGCGCTGCCGAGGCGCTCGAGGATCGCGGTTAGAATCGCGCCTTCCATCGGCTTCCCATGATCTGAATCCACGCGAGCATGCCCGCCCGCATTCTCGACGGCAAGGCCCTGGCGAACCGGGTGACCGGCTCGATTCGCGAGCGCGTGGCTGCCCGCATCGCTGCGGGTCGCGGCGTGCCCACGCTCGCCGTCGTGCTGGTCGGCGAGCATCCGGCGTCGCAGGTCTACGTTCGCAACAAGCGCCGGACGACCGAGACGGTCGGCATGGGTTCGCGTGCCTTCGATCTTCCTGCGGACGTTGCCGAGCGCGAGGTGCTCGATCTCATCGACCGCCTCAATGGCGATCCCGCCGTGCACGGCATCCTCGTGCAGCTCCCGCTGCCGCCGCAGATCGAACCCGAGCGGGTGATCGAGGCGATCGATCCCGCGAAGGACGTCGACGGCTTCCACCCCTACAACGTCGGCCGGCTGGTGCTGCGGATGCCGCTCCTGCGCCCGTGCACTCCGCTCGGCTGCATGAAGCTCCTCGCCGAGACCGGCGAGCCGCTCGCCGGCAAGCACGCGGTGGTGATCGGGCAATCGAACATCGTCGGGCGCCCGATGGCCCTCGAGCTCCTGATGGAGCGCTGCACGGTGACGATCTGCCACTCGGCGACGCGCGACCTCCCGGGCCTCGTGCGCGGCGCCGACATCGTCGTCGCGGCGATCGGCAAGCCGGCGTTCGTGCGCGGCGACTGGATCCGCGAGGGTGCGATCGTCATCGACGTCGGCATCAACCGGGGCGCCGACGGCAAGCTCTGCGGCGACGTCGACTTCGCAGGCGCCGCCGAGCGCGCGGCATGGATCACGCCGGTGCCGGGAGGCGTGGGCCCGATGACGATCGCGATGCTGCTCTCCAACACGCTCCAGGCGGCGGAGGCGATCGACGGTCGTCCATCCGGCTGAATGGGCATCCAGCGCGGTTGGCGGTATAACGGGTCCGTCGCACCCACAGGGGCAGCCATGGGCATCGTGCATGCGGATCTGCGCGTCGACCTGAAGCCTCGCGAGTACATCCTCGCCGACGGCAGCCGAAAGCTGGTGCGCTGCGTCGGGCCCGTCAAGGTCGAAATGCAGGGCCGCGACTGTGTGACGATTGCGGCGGTCATGGGCGACAAGGTGCTGCTCGGCGCGGTGCCGATGGAGTCGATGGACGTGGTGATCAATCCGCGAACGCTGCGCGTGATTCCCAATCCGGAGAATCCCAACTTTGCAGGGTCGCGGGCCTGACGCGCTCGCGGGGCTCGTCCCGGCTTCGCTTGCCCGTCCCGCCGTCCAGTGTCCGCCGTTCTCGCGCCGCTTGCGTGCTATCCGGATCGTCGATTGCATCGGTGGACTCCATTGGTGCAACGTATCCGGCGGGGAATCCGAATTGCCGAGCTCCGCGAGCGAAGAGATCCTTGTTCCATCGGTACGGACTGATGGCGCGGTCGATCGCCGTCGCACGGTGGGCCAGCGCGCGGTGCACTGCGTGGCGAGTAGCGATCTCGACGTACTTCGCAGCGCAATCGTGGTCGAAACCTTCGCCGCGGTCCAACAGCTTCTGCCGTGGGATCGTTACCTCAGTTCCGCGCCGCACTTGGGACAGTACCGGGGACTTATGGAACGACCGAGGTATGAGTTGCAAGCAGGGCATCGCCAGTTCTTGAACGAGAACGCAAGCGCCCCCCGGCGAGCACAAGAAAGGCAGTGACGATGACCCGTAGGGGGAGGTTCCCGGTGGATATCGGATTGTTACGGTTGCGCAGCCACTCGATACCGAAAAACCCGACTATCAGCGGGACGGTAAGGATGATCTGCCGAACTCGACGTTTCCTGAATTGGATCTTGAACTCGCGGTTCTGCTCCTCAGTGTGAGGTGTCTGCATGGTCAACTCGTTGTCGGCGTCGGACAGGACGTAGGCGGGCGGACTTCGCCGTCAGGGGCGCCTCGGTGCTTGCCCAAAAATCGAACTCTGCCCCTCGCCGCGCCATTTGCGGTCCGCGGCGAAGAGCGTTTTGAGCGCCTCGTCGGCGGGGAACCAGCGCTCGCCGGGCTGCGGAATGTCGTAGGGTGACCGGGGGAAGGCCGGATGCAGCGCCATCGCTACGCTGAGCGCAGGTGCCAGGCCTTCGTGCGCGCGAAGGTCTCGATGCCGAGGGTGGAGAGCGTGAGGCCGATGCCCGAGCCCTTGACTCCCGACCACGGCAGCCGCGGGCTCACGCGGTCGCAGCAGTTCCAGTAGACGCTGCCGGCCTCGGCGCGCGCGAGGATGCGTTTCGCGCGCCTCGCGTCGGGCGTGTAGACGCCGGCGGTGAGTCCGTAGGCGCTGTCGTTCATCAGCGCGACGGCGGCATCGTCGTCGGCGACGGCTTCGATGCCGATGATCGGGCCGAAGCTCTCGTCCTTCATGACCGCCATCGTGTGATCGACCTCGGTGAGCACCGTGGGGGCGAACCAGTTGCCCTTGCGCCGGATCGGCGCGCCTCCGGCGACGACCTTCGCCCCCTTGCGCCGTGCGTCGGCGACCTGCCGCTTGAGGACTTCGATCTGCGCCGCGCGCGCGAGCGGCCCGATGTAGGTCGCGTCGTCCTGTGGATCGCCGACCCTGAACGCGGCCACCTCGGCCACGAACGCCTCGACGAAGCGGTCGTGGATCGCCTCGTGGACATAGATGCGCTCGACCGAGCAGCACGACTGGCCGGTGTTGTAGAACGCCCCGTCGGCGAGGGCCGCTGCGGCCGCTGCGACGTCGGCGTCGTCGCAGACGTAGACCGGGTCCTTGCCGCCGAGCTCGAGCTGGACCTTGATCATCCGCCGGCCCGCGGCGGCCGCGATCTTCGCGCCGGTCGCATGCGAGCCGGTGAAGAACACGCCGTCGATCGGCTGACGCAGGAGCGCGGCACCCGTCGCGCCGCCGCCGATCACCGGAACGAACACGTCCTCGGGTACTCCGGCGCCATGCAGAAGGCGCGCGATGTGCTGGCCGGTGAGCGTCGCGAACTCCGACGGCTTGTAGAGAACGGCATTGCCGGCGGCGAGCGCGGGGACGAACACGTTGATGCCGACGAAGTAGGGGTAGTTCCACGCCGAGATGTTGGCGACGACGCCGAGCGGCTCGAAGCCGATCCGCTCGTCGAGGTGCTCTGTCGCGTTCGTGTACACCTTCCTCTCGCGCAGCGTTCGCGCGGTCTCGGCGAGAAAGAAGTCGAGGCGCGCGACGAGGCCCCTGAGCTCGTTTCGCGACTGGCGAATCGGCTTGCCGACCTCCTGCGTCAATGTCTGCGCGAGTGACTCGGCCTCGGCCAGTACGCTTTCGCGAAAGCGCGCGATCGCGGCGAGACGCTTGCCGACCGGACGCGCCGCCCACTGCGGCTGTGCCGCACGCGCTCGCGCGTAGGCCCCGGCCACATCGCGCGGGCCGTCGGCGGCGAGCCGCGTGATGACGCTCCCGGTTGCCGGGTTGGTGATCGTGAGGAGGGTTCTCATCGCCGTGCCTTGCGCGCGCGCGCCGCATCGAGGAATTCGTTGAGGATCGGGCTGGCGTCGAGCCACGACGCGTCGCGCTCGGGACCGAACATGAATTCAGGGTGCCACTGCACGCCCATGACGTAGCTCGGACCGCGCCAGCGGATCGCCTCGACGACGCCGTCCGGGACTGCGTTCGCCTCGACGATCAGCCCGCGCCCGAGCCTGTTGACTGCCTGGTGGTGGATCGAGTTGATCATCGTCTCGGGCAGGTCCGGATAGAGCTTGGCCAGCGCGGTTCCCTCGACGAACCTCACCCGATGGACCTTCTTCTCGTACTGGCTGGTGTCGCGGTGATCGAGCGCACCTGGCACCTGTGTTGTGATGTCCTGGTACAGCGTTCCGCCGAAGGCGACGTTGATGAGCTGGCAGCCGCGGCAGATGCCGAGCACGGGCTTCCCCTTGCCGACGAAGGCCTCGAAGAGCTCGATCTCGTAGCGGTCGCGGATCGGGTCGCCGGCCCACTCGGGCCTGCGGGGCTCCTCGCCGTAGGTCGGCGGCGCGATGTCGGCGCCTCCCTGCAGCACCAGCGCGTCGAGCGCCTCGCCGTAGTGGTAGAGGCGCATGTCGCTGCGCCGGACCATGCTCTCGGCCTCGATCGCCGGGATCATCATCACCAGCACGTTCTTCGACATGACCCACTGCGCAACCGACTGCTCGAGGTAGTGGAGCGTCTTCGTGTAGACGCCGCCGAGGTTGCGCGACAGCTCGCTCGGGTGATGGATGCGCGCCGAGATGCCGATCAGCAGGGGCTTTGCCATGGATCGCTCAGAGTGCCGCCTCGAACAGGCGGCGGAAGTCGTCGGCCGTGCACGGCCGCGGGTTCGTCCGGTGGCAGATGTCAGCGGTGGCGATCTCGACGAGGCGCGGCACGTCGGCCCGGCTCACGCAATGCGCGCCACCCGCCTGCGCGAGCCGCCCGGGAACGCCGATGTCGCGCTTCAGCGCGACGAGCCAGTCGATGAACGCCTGCGCACGGGCGGGGTCGCTGCCTTGCGCGCCGCCGGGAGCGTTCACGATGCGCGCGAGCTCGGCGAGCTTCGCCGCGGCCGCGTCGAGGTTGAAGCGCATCACGTGGTCGATCATGATCCCGTTGGCGAGCCCATGGTGCAGCCCGGCGACCGTGGAGAGCGCGTGCGCGCACGAGTGCACGGCGCCGAGATCCTTCTGGAACGCAATCGCGCCCATCATCGATGCCATCATCATGTCGCTGCGTGCGGCGAGATCGTGCCCGTTCCGCACGGCGGCCGGCAATGCCCGCGCTGCGATGCGCGCGCCCTCGAGCGCAATGCCGTCGCAGATCGGGTGATAGGCGGGCGAAAGGTACGACTCGACATTGTGCGTGAGCGCATCCATCCCGGTCGCCGCGGTCACCGCGGGCGGCAGGTCGATCGTCAGTTCCGGATCGGCGAACACTGCCTTCGCGAGGAGCATGGGCGAGAAGATGATCTTCTTCACGTGGGTGACGTCGTCGGAGATGACCGCCGAGCGGCCGACCTCCGATCCGGTACCAGAGGTCGTCGGCACGGCGACGAGGCAGGGCAGCGGTGCGGTGATCGGCCGCACCGCCGGATGGTCCCACGCGTACTCGAGGATGTCGCCTTCGTGCACCGCCATCAGCGCGACCGCCTTGGCGACGTCGAGCGCGGCGCCCCCGCCGACGCCGATCACCGCATCGGCGCGGTGCGTACGGAACGCTGACGCGCCCTCCATAGCCTGGCTGCGCGTCGGGTTGCCCTCGATGCCGGAGAACACGCCGGCCTGAAGCTCGCCGAGCTCGCGCAGGAACCCGGCGAACACCGGGAGGGCCGCGAGTCCGCGATCGGTGACGACGAGCGGCCGCGCGACGCGCTGCTCGCGCAAATAGGGGGCGATCGACCGGCGTGCGCCGGGGCCGAAGGAGATCGAAGTCGGAAACGAGAAGGCGTGGATCGAGGTCAAGGTCGTGGCGGCGCGGGCGGCCGATGTCAGGGTTGGGATCGGATGATCGAGCCGCAAAGCGCGGCGGGACCGGTTGTGCGGAATATTCGCTCGACACGCCGAAGGGCGCGCCAGACAATCGCCGCACGTCGTCGCGAGGGTGGCCGTGGCGGCGCGCAGGCATGGCCTGCGCATCCGCAGCCGCCGTGGTTCATTGTAGCGTCCGACAGGAGGAGTCGATGAGCAAGCTGTCCAGGTATCTGTTCCGGATCGGTGCGGTCGCGGTATTCGGGGTGGCGGTCTCCACGACCGCAGCGGCGCATCGCCCGGGAATTTGCGCCAACGCCGTACTCGCCCCCGGCGCCTACAGCGGCCTCGTCGTCTCCGGAACCTGCACGATCGATGGCGCGGTGACGATCAACGGCAACGTTCGTGTCACGCCCGGCGCCTACCTCAATGCCGGCTGGCAGGGCACGCAGCTCACCATCAACGGCAACGTCAGCGTCGGCAGGCGGGCGACGCTCGGGCTCGGCTGCGCGGAGTTCTACAACGACTGCGCCGGCCCTCCCGCGAACTGGGCGGGCAGGGTGACGGTCAACGGCAACATCGTCGCCTTCGACGCGTTGACGATGTATCTGGACTCGACCGCCGTCCACGGCAACGTCCTGGTGATCGGCGGCGGCGATCTCGCGATGACCGATCCCAACGGACTCGTTCTCCCGATCAAGGACAACCACATCGACGGCAACATCGTCGTCTACGGCTGGCAGGGCGCGTGGTTCGGCATCATCCGCAACACGGTGGGAGGCAACGTCATCGCCTGGCACACCGAGGGCACCCGGCTCGGTGACGGCGGGGCGCTCGATTCGACCGAGATCGCGACGAACGTGATCGCCGGCGACCTCGTCTGCGCGAAGAACACGCCGCCTGCGCAGATCGGCGACAGTCACGGCGCGCTGAACACGGTGGGCGGCAGCAAGATCGGGGAGTGCGCCGGGCTCTGACGCCTCAGATGATCTCGAAGTAGCGGCGCCGCTCCCAGTCGGTCACCGCGTCCTGCCATTGCCGCCACTCCCATTCGCGGGTGGCGGCAAAGTGCTCGACGAACTCGTCGCCGAACCAGTCGCGCGCACGCTCCGAGCCCCGGAAGATGCGCGTCGTCTCGATCAGCGTGCGCGGCGCGCGCGCGACGTTCTCGCCACCGGAGTTGGTGCCGGTGATCGGGGGGGCCGTGAGCTTCAGCTTGCGCTCGATGCCGTCGAGGCCCGCGGCGATGCACGCCGCGACCGCCAGGTACGGATTGATGTCGGCGCCGGGGCAGCGGGTCTCGAGACGCGTCGATTTCGGCGAGCCTGCGATCACGCGAAAGCTCGCTGTCCGGTTGTCGACTCCCCACGTCGGCTTCACCGGCGCCCAGAATCCGTCGACGAGACGCTTGTAGCTGTTGACCGTCGGCCAGAACATCGGGGCGAACTCGAGCAGCGTATCGAGCTGGCCCGCGAGGTAGCTCTCGAAGAGCCGGCTCATGCCGTTGCGGCCGCGCGGATCGTGGAAGAGGTTCTTCTTCCCGTCCGAGAGCGACTGGTGGCAGTGGCCCGAGCATCCGGGGTACTGCTGGCTCCACTTCGCCATGAAGCTCGGCATGATGCCGAAGCGTGAGGCGATCTCCTTCGCGCCGGTCTTGAACAGCACGCCCCGATCGGCGGCCTCGAGCGCTTCCGAGAAGACGAGCGCGGCCTCGAACACCCCCGGCCCGGTTTCGGTGTGCAAGCCCTCGATCGGCACCCCGAACGCCTTCATTTCGTCGAACAGCGCGGAAAGGTAGTCGCGCGAGTGGTTGGCGCGCAGCAGCGAATAGCCGAACATCCCCGGCGTGAGCGGAGTCGGATCGGCGCCGCGCTTGTCGGCCCACGACTGCGGTGTCTCGAGGAAGTTGAACCACTCGTACTCGAGCCCGCACATCGGCGTGACGCCGAGCTTCGCGGCGCGCGCGAGGACGCGCTTCAGGACCTGGCGCGCGTCGATCGGCCACGGCACGCTGCGCCCGCCCCGGCTGGCAACGAGCTCACCGAGAAAGAAATCGACGTCGCCGTCCCACGGCACGCGCCGGTGGGTGCCGAGGTCGAGGCGCACCGTCGCGTCGGGGAAGCCGCGGTGCCATCCTGTCGCAGTCGTGTTGTCATAGCACTGGTCGTGGCAGTCCCACCCGTACACCACGTCGCAGAAGCCGAGTCCGCCGTCGATGGCCGATTCGAACTTGTCCTTGTGGATATACTTGCCGCGCAACACGCCGTCGATGTCGGTGACCGCGACCTTGACGCGATGACCGGGAGAGTTGCGAACTGCTGCTGCGATCCGTGCGGGGGTGGCGGCTGCGGGCATCGGCGGCTCCAGAAGTGGCGGCGATTCTATCGCAGCCCATCGCGGCGTTCATCCGGAGGTGGCATCGACATGCGAGCACGCGGGTGAATCCCGGCGCCGCGCTGTTGCGGTTGCACACCGCGGTCGCGCTGTTCGGCGCCGCCGCACTCTTCGGCCGCTGGATCGACCTGCCGCCGACGGCGATCGTGCTCGGGCGCACCGCATTCGCAGCGCTCGCCCTCGCCGCGGTGACGGCCGCACGCCGCGCGGGACCCCGCCGGCCGACGCCGGCGCTCTTCGTCAACGGCGCGCTGCTCGCCGTCCACTGGGTCGCTTTCTTCGCCGCCGTGCAACGCGCATCGGTCGCGATGGCCCTCATCGGCTACGCGAGCTTCCCGCTCTTCGTCGTGCTCCTCGAGCGCGGTCACCCGGCGCGGTCGGGACGTTTCGCGGTTGCGGGTCTCGTCGTCGCGGGCCTCCTGCTGACCGTGCCTTCGCTGTCGCCGGGCGATCGCGCGTCGCAGGGCCTTGCGCTCGGCATTGCGTCGGGCCTGGCGTTTGCGGTCCTCGTGCTGCGCAACCGCAGCCTCGTCGTGCACGTCGATGCCGTCACGCTCGCGTTCTGGCAGAACCTGGCGGCGGCGCTGCTGCTCGTCCCGGTCGCGCTCGCCGCCCCCGGCGCTGCGATGCCGGCGCCGGCCGACTGGGCATTGCTGGCCGTGCTCGGCGTCGTCTGCACGGCGCTCGCCCACACGCTCTTCATCGCCAGCATGCGGCGCGTCTCCGCGCACACGGCGAGCGTCGTCGCCGCGCTGGAACCCGTCTACGGGATCGTGCTCGCCGCGCTGCTCCTCGCCGAGATCCCGTCGATGCGCACGCTCGCCGGGGCCGCGCTGATCGTCGTGGCCGCAATCGTGGCGTCGCGGGGCGCCATTCGGTAGCATCGGCGCATCGACCGCCTGCCGACGGACCGCCATCATGACTGACTCGATTCCGACGAACGAATCACCCGACGAGCAGCAGGCGCCATCGACGCGGGAATCGCCGGCGGCGAAGACGCGCTCGTCCGGAGCGTTGCGCCCGGGGAACGACGCCGGTCTTGCCATGGCGACGCGCGTCGTGCACGCCGGGCGCGAGCCGCGGCGCTTCCTGGGTGCGGTCAACACGCCGGTGTTTCGCGCGTCGACGATCCTGTTTCCGACGCTCGACGATCTCGAGCGCGCGTCGCGCGGGGAGTACGCCGGCATCACCTACGGGCTGCACGGCCTCCCCACGGTTTCCGACCTGCAGGACGCCCTCGCCACGGTCGAGGGGGGCGACGGGGCGCTCGTGCTGCCGTCGGGACTCGCCGCGACGACCTTTCCCCTGCTCGCGCTCGCCAACCCCGGCGACCACGTGCTGGTCGCCGATTCGGTGTACGGCCCGACGCGGCGCTTCTGCGAGCATCACCTGCGCCGGCTGGGGGTCGCCGTCGACTACTACGACCCGCTGGCCGGGGCGGCCATCGCGCGGCTGATGAGGCCCACTACGCGCATCGTCTTCACCGAATCGCCGGGCTCGCTCACCTTCGAAGTGCAGGATTTGCCGGCGATCGCCGCGGCCGCGCACGCCGGAGGAGCGATCGTCATCCTCGACAACACCTGGGCGACCCCGCTCGGCCAGAGGAGCTTCGAGCTCGGCGTCGACGTTTCCGTGCACGCAGCGACCAAGTACATCGGCGGGCATTCCGACGTGTTGCTCGGGGCCGTCATCGCCAACGCGCGCACGCTTCCGGCCTTGACCACGCTGTGGACCGACCTTGGCGTCACGCCGTCGCCCGACGACTGCTTCCTCGCGCTGCGCGGCCTGCGCACGCTCGCCGTGCGGCTCGAGCGCCACCAGTCGAGCGCGCTGCGCATCGCTGCCTGGCTCGCCGAACGTCCGGAGGTCGAGGAGGTGCTCTATCCGGCGCTGCCCGGCGCGCGCGGGCACGCGCTGTGGAAGCGTGACTTCGCGCTCGCCTGCGGACTGTTCGGCGTGATCCTGAAGCCGGTTGGCCACGAGCGGCTCGCCGCAATGCTCGACGGCATGCGGCTCTTCGGCATGGGCTGGAGCTGGGGCGGCTTCGAGAGCCTCATCATTCCGACGTGGCCCGAGCGCACGCGCAGTGCGACGACCTGGTCGGCCGCCGGCCCGTGCCTGCGCCTGCACATCGGCCTCGAAGACCCCGACGACCTGATCGCCGACCTCGCCGACGGCCTCAGTCGCCTGCGCTGACCGCCGGCATCGGTCGCGCACCCGCCCGACGGGCGATCGCGCGCGGGCTCACAGGCTGCTCACGTGATGACCACCGTCGACCGGGAGCACGCTGCCCGTGATGTGCGCGCCAGCTTCGGAAACGAGCAGGAGCAGCGCGCCGTCGAGGTCCTCGGGCTTGCCGAGGCGCCGTTGGGGGATGCGCTTCACCATCGCCTGGCCGGCGTCGGATGCGAAGAAGGCGCGGTTGATCGCCGTCTCGATGTAGCCCGGCGCCAGCGCGTTGACGCGAATGCGGTGCCGCGCGAGTTCGACTGCCATCGCACGCGTCAGGTGGATCAGCGCCGCTTTCGACGCGGCGTAGCTCGGCACTTGTGCGGTGACGCGAAGCCCGAGCACCGACGCGATGTTCACGATGCTGCCTCCGCGTCCGTGCGCGATCATATGGCGTGCGGCGGCCTGCGCGACGCGCCACGCGCCGTCGAGGTTGACGCCGACCACCTGCCGCCAGTCGTCCTCGGTATGGTCGAGGAGCGGCTTGGTGATGGCGATGCCCGCGTTGTTGACGACGATCGTCACCGGGCCGAGCCCCGCGGCGGCCTCGTCGATCGCCCGCTGTGCGTCGCCGGGCCGCGTGACATCGAGTGCGAGCGCGAGCGCGCGTCCGTTCGCCTGTTCGATCTCCCTCGCGACGGCATCGACCGAGCCGGGGCGCCGCGCCGCCAGTGCGACTGCAGCGCCGGCGCGCGCGAGCGTGAGCGCGAAATGGCTGCCAAGTCCGCCGTTGGCCCCGGTGACGAGCGCCGTGTGGCCGGCGAGGACGGTCGAATCGCTCACCGGGCCTCGTGCACCACGGCAGGATTGGAGATGGCGGCATCCTGCCGCGCGCTCAGCGCAAGATGCGCGAGGAGGGCGTCGCGCGCGGATCCCGCGTCGAACGATCCGCTGCGGATTGCCGCCGCGAGCGCGCGCCGGGCGTCGCGCAGGCTGCGCTCCCCCGAATTGTCCGGAAGCGGCGCGAGCCGCTCGAGGCGCCCGGCCTCGGCAGCGGCGGCCGCGGGCCCGGCGCGGCGCTCGCGCTGCGCGATGGCGATCGCGCGTGCGATCATCAGGGCGGGGTAGCGCTGCTCGTGCGCGACGGCAGGCAGCACGTCGATCTCCAGCGACTGCGCCGCGGTGGCGAGAAGATCGTCGCCATCGGCAATGTCCGCTGCGACACCCTGCGCGGAGGCGTCGTTCGCCGCGCGGACGTCGTCCGCGGCGGGTATTGCGGTCAGGCCGTCGGCCGCCAGCCGCCGCCGCATCGGGGATCCGGTGAGATGCACGATCTCGTGCTCGAGCTCGTGAACGATGTGCCCGGTGAGCGCCAGCTCGAGCGAGCGCTCGCCGCCCATCACGTGGCGGCGCGATTGCTGGAGCGCGATCACCGCCCAGCGCAGGTGCGCCATCACCTGCCAGTAGTCGAGCTCGTCGCGTGACGGGGACCGGCCGCCTCCGGCTTCGTAGCCGCGCAGGAACGGCTCGATCGACGCGAGCCCGCCGCCCTCGCGGTCGAACGCGCCGAAGCGCCAGCAGCGTGCGCTGAACCAGCCGAGATCCTCGCGCGGATCACCCCAGCCGGCGAACTCCCAGTCGAGAATGCCGGCGAGGTGGCCGGCGTCGACGAGATAGTTCCCGGTCCGATAGTCGCGGTGGATCAGCGTCGTCCGTCCAGCGGCTGGCGCATGGAGCTCGCACCAGCGCAGACCCCATTCGAGCGCCGGATGGGCATCGTTCATCGCGTCGAGGAAGGTGCGGCAGGCGGCGATCGACGCCAGCGCATGGCGTGGGGCGGGGGCGGCGAGCGCGGCGAGGCCCGGGTGGGGCGGCACGATCGCGTGGATCCGCGCGAGATGCTCGCCCAGTTCGAACGCAAGCGCCGCGCGGTCGGGGACCAGCGTCGCATCGCGCACGACCCGCCGTCCGGCGGCGATTCCAGGCAGGCGGCGCATGACGAAGAAGCTCGCACCGAGGATCGTTTCGTCCTCGCACAGGAAGAGCGGCTCCGGTGCGCGCACGCCGGCTTCCCACGCCGCACGCAGCACCGCGTATTCGCGCGCGCGGTCGAGGCTCGCGGCCACCACGGTCGCAGCGTCGGTGCGCAGTACGAGCCGCTGCGAACCGGCGTACCTCCCGCCGTCGACGTCGACGTCGAGCGCGATATTGCCCTGGATGGCGCCGCCTGCGAGCCGCGTCCATCCGGTGACGCGGACTTCGCTCGCCGCCATCCTGCCGGCGAGCCATGCGGCGACCCGGCCGGCGACTGCGGTGGCGGTCATGCCGGCGGCGCGGCCGCCGCGCGCAGCAGGCGCCGCGCGAGGCTGTAGCGATGCACCTCCGAGGGTCCGTCGTAGATCCGAAACGCGCGCAGATCGGAGAAGATGCGCGCGACTTCGGTCTCGCCGGTCACCCCCTGTCCGCCGAGGACCTGCACCGACCGGTCGGCGACTCGCCCGACGGCCTCGGCGACGATCACCTTGGCCCGGCTCGACTCGGCGAGCGCAAGCCCGCCTGCATCGAGCGCCGACGCACAGTGCCAGATGGCAAGACGCGCGACGTGAAGATCGATGTCGTTGTCGGCGAGCATGAAGCCGATTGCCTCGTGCTCGCCGAGCGTGCGTCCGAACGCCTCGCGCCGGCGCGCGTAGGCGAGCGCGATGTCGTGCGCGCGCCGCGCCGCACCGAGCCAGCGCATGCAATGGGTGAGGCGTGCCGGGGAGAGCCGTACCTGTGCATGGCGGTAGCCTTCGCCCTCGGTGCCGAGCAGGGCGTCGGCCGGGACGCGAAGCCCATCGAAGCGTACGACGCCGTGCCCGCCGGGAAAGCACGTATCGAGGCTCTCCATCGTCCGCTCGACGGTGATGCCCTCGCTCGCCATGTCGGCGATGAACATCGTCGGGCCGGCGCCTTCGAGGTCGGCCATGATGATCGCGAACGCGGCGCCCTCGGCGCCGGTGATGAACCACTTGCGCCCGTCGATCCGGTAGCCGCCGGCTTCGCGCACCGCGCGCGAGGCGAGCATCGACGGGTCGGAGCCCGCTCCCGGCGGTGGCTCGGTCATGCAGAAGCACGAGCGGATCGCGCCGGCGGCGAGCGGCGCCAGCCAGCGCTCGCGATGCGCGGCTCCCGCAATCGCCTCGAGGAGGTGCATGTTGCCCTCGTCGGGCGCGGCGATGTTGAGGGCGAGCGGGCCGAGGAGCGAGTAGCCCGCCTCCTCGAACACGATCGCGCGCCCGACGTGCGAGAGCGCGAGGCCGCCGTGCTCGCGCGCGACCTGCGGCGCGAGGAGCCCGGCTTCGCGCGCCCGCGCCTGCAGGTCGCGGCGCAGGTCCTCGGCCGGGCCGTGGGGACCGCGGCGAGGATCGCCCTCGAGCGGGATCACCTCCTCGGCGATGAAGCGCTTCACGCGCTGGCGCAGTTCGGCGTGCTCGGGCGAGGGCTCGAAGGCGATCATCGGGGCGCGGAGCCGCAAGAAACGATCGTCATGCCGCCGGTCCCGGCTTGCGCAGGCGGTCGCGCAGCACGTTCTTCTGGACCTTGCCGGTCGCGGTCTTCGGAAGCGGCCCGAAGATGACCTTGCGCGGCGCCTTGAAGCGGGCGATGCGCGCGCGCACGTGGTCGATGATCTCGCGCTCGGTCACCGATGCACCTTCCTTCAGCGCGACCCATGCGACCGGGATCTCGCCCCATTTCTCGTCGGGGCCGGCAACGACCCCGACCTCGAGCACCGCGGGGTGACTGTTGATCGCCTGCTCGACCTCGACCGACGCGATGTTCTCGCCGCCCGAGATGATGATGTCCTTGGCGCGGTCGCGAAGCTCGATGTAGCCGTCGGCATGCATGACGCCGAGGTCGCCGGTGCGAAACCAGCCGTCGGGACATGCCTCGCGCGTCGCGACGTCGTTGCGGTAGTAGCCGAGCATCACGTTGTTGCCGCGGATCGCGATCTCGCCCATCGCGTTCCCGTCCGCCGGGACGTCGACCCCGTCGCGATCGACGACGCGCAGCGGCTCGCCGATCACGTTGGCCACTCCCTGGCGTGCCTTGATCCTCGCCTGCTCGGCAAGGGGCAGCGCGTTCCACTCACTCTTCCAGTCGCAGATCACGCTCGGCCCGTAGGTCTCGGTGAGCCCGTAGAGATGGGTGATGTCCATGCCGAGCGTCGCGAGCCGCTCGAGAAGCGCAGGCGTCGGCGGCGCGCCTCCCGTCGCGATGCGCACCGTCCTGCCGAGCGGATGCGCGTCGGGGTCCCACACCGCCATCGTGAGCAGCGTCGGCGCCGCACAGAAGTGCGTGATACCCGAATGGTCGAGGTGACGCCAGATCGATTCGGCGTCGACGCGCTGCAGGCACACGTGCCGGGCCCCGGCCGCGGTGACCGCCCACGGGAAGCACCAGCCGTTGCAGTGGAACATCGGCAGCGTCCAGAGATAGACCGAATCGCTGTCGAGGCGCATCTGAAACGCCATCGCGAGCGCCTGCAGGTAGGCGCCGCGGTGGTGGTACATGACGCCCTTCGGTGGACCGGTGGTGCCGCTCGTGTAGTCGATCGCGAGCATCGAGCGCTCGTCGTCGACCGGATGGCGGAACGGCGCGGCGGCGGCGATCCGCTCTTCCACGACGTCGGCAGCGCCACCGGCCTGCCATCTCTCCACCGTCGGGTGCGTCTTCGCGACGGCTTCCGCGGCGGTGGCGGCGAACATCGCGTCGTGAATGAGGAGCCGCGCACCGCTGTGCCCGAGGATCCACGCCACGTCCGCGGCGGTGATCCGCGTGTTGAGCGCGACCAGCACCGCCCCGGACCACGGCACCGCGTGGTGCGCGGCGAGCAGCGTCTCTGAATTGGGCGCAAGCAGCGCGACGCGATCGCCGGGGGCGATCCCCGCGCGTTTGAGCGCACCGGCGAACTTGAGGCAGCGCTCGCGAAATCCGGCCCAGGTGAACGTCGTCGCGCCGTCGGCGACTGCGACGCGATCGCCGTAGACCATCCCTGCGCGATCGAGGAACGCGGTCGGTGTCAGGGGTTCGTAGTCGAAGCGGGGTGGCACTGCGAATCCGGGGTCTGCGTGAAGTGCTGCGAGCGGGGCCGCCGCTCAGCCGTCCATACTAGGCGACGCGCGCGGTGTGTCAACCTTGGCTGCAGCAGGCGCCGCCGAGCCGAGATAGGCCTCGGCAACCTCTGCGCTGGCGCGAATCGCCGCCGGCGGGCCGTCGGCGATGACGGCGCCGCGGTTCAGCACGACGATCCGATCGGCGAAGCCGAACACCACGTCCATGTCGTGCTCGGTGAACAGGACGGCGACGCCATCATTGCGCGCGAGCGCGCTCGCCTGCTGCATCAGCGTCCGGCGGGAATCGGGCTCGAGGCCCGCTGCAGGCTCGTCCAGCAGCAGGAGCCGCGGCGATCCGGCGCGGACGAGCGCGAGCTCGACGCGCTTCGCGTCGCCCCATGCGAGCGTAGCGCACACCTGGTCGGCGAGCGCGGCAATCCCGGCGGCGGCAAGGAGGGCGTCGATCGGCGCCGAGTGCGTCGCGAGCGGAGGGGCGGCGAAGCGTCCGTCGCGACGCGCATGCGCAGCGGCGGCGATCGCGACGCTCTCGCGGACGGTCATCGAACCGAACGTCGACGCGACCTGGAACGTGCGGCCGATGCCGCGGTGCGCGATCACCTCGGGTGCGAGGCCGGTGATGCGTGCGCCCGCAAAGCGCACCTCCCCCGCATCCGGGCGAAGCGTGCCGTCGATCACGTTGAAGCAGGTGGTCTTGCCCGCTCCATTGGGCCCGATCAGCGCGACGACCTCGCCTTCGCCGACGGCGAAGCCGGCACCGGAGAGTGCGGCCACCCCACCGAAGCGGCGCGTCACGCCGGAGAGTTCGAGAATCGCGGTCATCGGGACGTCCGGCGCTATGCCCGGGCGCCGCTGCGGCGCAGCGCGCGCGCGACGTTGCCGAGGGTCGCGATGCCGTCGGGAAACACGAGCACGAGCACGAGGATCGCGATCCCGGTCGCTGCGTGCCAGTACTCGGTCGAGCGCGCGAGCGTGTCCTGCAGCCACGTGAGCGCGGCAGCGCCGGCGAGCGGACCGAACACCGCCGAGAGGCCGCCGAGCAGGAGCATCACCAGCGCATCGACCGAGCGTGGGATCGCGAGCGAATCGGGCCCGACCCCTCCTTTCGAGAACGCGTAGAGTGCGCCGGCGAGTCCTGCGAACGCGGCCGACAGCCAGATTGCCTCGCGCCGGCGCCTGCCGACGGCGATGCCGCAGGCGCGCGCGCGGAGCGGCGCATCGCGCGACGCCCGCAGCGCATAGCCATAGGGCGTGAATGCGACGGCGACGAGCGCGACGAGCGCGATCGCACAGATCGCGAGCACGAGTGCGTAGTAGTGGCGCGGGTCGGCGAGCGCCGGCGGAGGCCAGACGCCGATCAGCCCGTTGGAGCCGCCGGTGACCGGCTCCCAGTCGAGCGCCCCCGACCACAGGATCTGCGCCAGCGCGAGCGTCAGCATCGCGAAGTGGATGCCCGAGACCCGCGACGACAGCCCGGCGAATGCCGCCGCGACGGCTGCAGCGGCGATCGGTGCGGCGATGACGGCGAGCGCGAACGGATAGCCGGCGAGCGACATCCACGCCGCGGCGTACGCGCCGATGCCGAACCAGGCAGCATGGCCGAAGGACGCCATCCCGCCGCTGCCGGTCAGGAGCTGGAGGCTCGCGGTGAAGAGCGCTGCGACCAGAATGTCCGTCGCGAGGACCGCGGCGTACGATCCGGCGAGGGCCGGCAACAGCGCTGCGCCGGCGGCGAGGGCGAGCGCGGACCACGCCGCGATGCGCCCGGGTGGCTCGAGCCGCCGGTGCCCGCTGATTGACTGGGCCGCGGGCGTCGACTGAGTGCCGAACAGCCCCGTCGGGCGTACCAGCAGCACCAGCGCCATGACGATGAACTCGATCACGCGCGCGAGGCGCGGCAGCGCGAGGGCGATGCCGCCGACCTCGATCGTTCCGGCGGCGATGCACAGCGCCTTGGTCACGCCGATCGCGAGCGCGGCGATGAACGCGCCGGGGATCGACCCCAGCCCACCGAGCACGGTGACGACGAAGGCGTCGGCGATCACGGCGAGGTCCATGCCGAGGTTGGCGGGTTCGCGCGGCAGCGCCAGCGCGCCGGCCGCGCCGGCGAGAAACGACCCCAGTGCGAACACCGTCGTGTAGAGCGTCGCCTGGTCGATGCCGAGCGCTCCCGCGATCTCGCGATTCTCCGCCGCCGCACGCACGAGCACGCCGAAGCGCGTTCGCCGCAGCAGCAGCGTCAGCAAGGCGAACACCGCCACGGCAATGGCGATCAGCGCGAGCTCGTAACTCGGCACCGCATAGCCCAATACCGGCACGGTACCGCTCAATCCGGGAACCCGCGGCCCGAGCCGATCTTCGGCTCCCCACAGCGCGAGCGTCGCGTCGCCGGCGATCAGCAGCACGCCGAAGGTCGCGGTGAGCTGCAGCAGTTCGGGCGCGGCGTAGATGCGCCGCAGGATCAGCACTTCGATCACCGCGCCGAGCGCTGCGACGGCGATTCCCGCCGCGAGCACCGCAAGCCAGAACGACAGCGGGGACGCCGGAAGCGCCGCGGCGAGAACGTGGCCGGCCGACCATCCGACGTAGGCGCCCAGCATGAAGAACGAGCCGTGGGCGAAGTTCACGATCCGCGTCACGCCGAAGATCAGCGTGAGGCCCGCGGCGACGAGGAACAGCGACGACGCCGACGCGAGCCCGTTCAGCAGCTGGACTGCGAACGATGCGAGCGACACCTCGTCGGTCAGCGCGCCGCCGGGCGCAGCCGCCGCACGACGTCGTCGGGCGGCAGGAAGTCCTTGCCGTCGGCGTAATGGAAATCGACCATCACACCCTTGCCGTCGCGGACCGCGAGGCGCCCGACGAACGCGCCCATCGTCGACTGATGATCGATCGCGCGGAAGGTCACCTCGCCAAACGGCGTCGCGACGCGAAGGTTCGCCATCGCCGCGACGAGCTTCGCCGTGTCGGTCGAATGCGCGCGTGCGATCGCGGCTGCGGCGGCCTTCACCGTGCTGTAGCCGACGACCGAGCCGAGGCGCGGGTAGTCGTCGAACTTCGCCCGGTAGGCGGCGAGGAACGCGCGGTGCTCGGGCGTGTCGATCGCGTACCACGGATAGCCGGTCACGTACCAGCCGACCGGAGCTTCATCCTTGAGCGGATCGAGGTACTCCGGCTCGCCGCCGAGAAGGTCGAACACCGGGCGGCCCTTGAAGAGGCCGCGCAACTCACCCTCACGCACGAAGCGGGCGAGGTCGGGGCCGAACAGCGACGAGAAGATCGCGTCCGGGTGATCGTCGATCAGCGCCTGCACGACCGCGCCAGGATCGATCTTCCCGAGTGGAACCGGCTGTTCGATGAACTCGAGTCCCGAACCCCCCTGCGCGATCATCTGCTGCTTGAAGGTCTCGGTGGCCGCCTGGCCGTACTCGTAGTTCGGATAGACGATCGCCCAGCGCTTCTTGCCGGTCTTCACGGCGTCCGGGACGAGCATTGCCGTCTGCATGTAGGTCGACGCGCGCAGCCGCCACGTGTACTCGTTGCCGTCCTGCCAGACGAGCTTGTCGGTGAGCGGCTCGGCGGCGATGAACAGCACCTTGCGCTGGCGCGCGAAGTCGGACACCGCGAGACCGATGTTCGACGCGAACGTGCCCATCAGCAGCGCGACGTGCTCGCGCGCCGTGAGTTCCTCGGCTGCGCGCACGGCGTCGCCGGGAACGCCGTTGTCGTCGCGCGAAATCACCTCGAGCGGGCGCCCGAGCACGCCGCCTTTCGCGTTGATCTCGTCGACGGCGAGCTGCATCCCCTTCTGGTAGGGCGCGAGGAACGCCGGAAACTGCTTGTACTCGTTGATCTCGCCTAAGCGGATCGGCTGCGCCAGGGCGGCGTGCGGCCCAAGGGAGCCCGCGGCGGCGAGCGCGGCCGCGGCGGCGAAGAGGACGGATCGGAGCATGCGATCTCCAGCAGGACAGATAGGCGGGTGCGCCGCCCGATCCGGCACCGGCGCGGTGCGGCGGGCCGCCGTGCGCGCGATGGTAGCAAATCTGTGTGCGACAGCCCGTAACGACAGCGCGCCGCGACCGCGCACCGCGCGGGCGCGCACTCGATCGACGCGCGTCGGCCTGCCGTCCGGTTGGCACGCCGGTTGCTCGATTGGCTGCATGACAACCGACGCGATGCCTGGCAGGAATGCAGACGCGCAGCCCGCGCTGACGTCCAAGCCGATCGCCGGAAGCGTGGTCGTCGCAGAGGATCGTCGTGCCGCGACGACCGGCAGCGTCGAGCAGCTCGCCCGCGCATGGGCCGACTGCGACCTCGCCGGCGAGATGCTGGAGAGCTAGCGACGGGCACATCCGGAACGCACGCTGCGCGCCGGCGCTGCCGACGCGGGATGGTTGCCGGCATGCTGCCGGCGCGCGGCGATGCGACCCCTGCACGGGACGATTTCACCGAACGACCGATCCGCAGACACCCTGGTCCCCATTTCACCCGAACCGGCCCGCATCATTCATGGACACGCGAAACACCGCCTTCAACTGGATCGTCGATCTCTTCGAGCTCGGCTTGCGCACCGCCTCCGCCGCCCATCCGCAACGGGCGTTGCAGGACATCCTCGGGCACATCGTGCACGGCCTCGACGCGCAAAGCGGATCGATCGCGCTCGCCGTCGACGACAGCGGCGAGCAACTCGAGCTCGCGGCCGGAACGGAGCTGCCCCCCGGCTGGGTGGGCACGCCGCTGCCACGGGGGATGGGCCTCTACGGGCACGTCGTCGCGACCGGACAGGCCCTGCTCGCCAACGGCGACGCCGCCGAAACCGGCCTGCCCCCGCGCAATGCCGACGAAGCCGGCGCGTCGCCGCGCTCGGCCATGTGCTGGCCGCTCGCCGCGGGCGGGCGGATCATCGGGGCGCTCGCCGTCACCCGGACCGCCGAGCGCCCGCGGTTCACCGTGCAGGATCTCGACCGCGGTCAGCCGCTGACGCGGCTGGTCGGGCTCGTCGTCGCGAATCACCGCATGCACGTCGCGCGCGAGAGCCGCATCGTCGAGCTGTCGACGCTGAACGCGACGATGAAGCGGCTAAACGAGCTCCTCGAGGACGCGCAGACGCAGGTCGTGCAATCGCATCACCTCGCGTCGATCGGCCAGCTCTCGGAGGGCGTCGCACACGAGATCAACCGGCCGCTCGACCTCGTGCAGTCGAACCTCGCGTCCCTCGAAGCGTATCTCGCGCGGATCCTGTCGCTCGTCAACGCCTATGCGCAGATCGACGCCGCCGCCGAGGGACCGGGAGCGGCGGCTTTCGCCCGCGCCCGCCAGCTTCGCGACGGCGTCGACCTCGCGATCCTCGGTGACGACATCGACTGCCTGATGGACGAGTCGCGCGAAGGCCTGCTGCGCGTCAAGCGCATCGTGCAGGACCTGCGGCAGGTCTCGCCCGACGCACCCGACGACGTGTGGGAATCGATCGACCTGCATCGCGCGCTCGACCGTTCGCTCGATGCCGTTCGCGGCGACATCAAGTACAAGGCGACCGTCGTGCGCAAGTACGGAGTGGTGCCGGCGATCGACTGCCTGCCCGCGCGGCTTTCGCAGGTCTTCGTCAATCTCATCGCGAACGCCGGCCAGTCGATCGAGGGCCGCGGCACGATCACGATCACGACCGGCACGACCGGCGCCGACGCTTGGGTGAGGATCGACGACACGGGCTGCGGCATCCGGCCGGGAAACCTCGCACGAATCTTCGAGCCGTTCTTCACGACTCGGCCGGCGGGGCAGGGCGCCGGGCTCGGGCTGTCGATCGCCAACTCGATCACGCGCAGGCACGGCGGGCGCATCGACGTCGAGAGCGACGTCGGACGCGGCAGCCGTTTCACCGTGTGGCTGCCGCTGCGCGCTGCCGAACCCGCGGTTGCCGCGCCAGCACTCGCGACGGCGACCGTCGAATAGGCGCCCGCCCGCGATCGGCTGCCGCGCGCGGGTGTCCGCCGCGCATTCGGCCCGTGCGCCGCCGCCGGTTGCGACCGCGAGGTCCGCGGGTTTAGCATCCGGGGCAGTGCGCCGCCCCGCGTGGCTCGACCGCGGTCGCTGGCGCGTCTTCGACGATCGCATCGCCTCCATGCCTACGGTCATGCCTGCTCGATGGACGTTGCCCGCTGCAGCGCGGCGTCCAAAGGCTGCGGTTGCGGCCTTCGCAATCGCGCTCGCCTCGCTCGCGCCCGTCGCGCCCGTCGCGCCCGTCGCCATCGCGGACGACACCGGGGCGACGGTCGACCTCGGGACCGTCACCGTCACCGCACGGCGCCGCGACGAAACGATCATGAACGCGCCGGTCGCCGTCACCGTGCAGACGGGCGACCAGCTGCAGGACCAGAACGCGGTCCTCTTCGGCGACGTCGGGCGCGAGGTCCCGAACGTGCGGATGACGCAGTCGCCGACCTCGGTCTCGGCGCTCGACGTGACGATCCGCGGGCAGAGCGCGATCCGCTCGGCGATCGCCTACGACCCGGCGGTGGGGATCTACGTCGACGGCGTCTACGTTGCCAACGGCCAGGCGGCGATGAACACGCTGCTCGACATCGACAAGGTCGAGATCATTCGCGGTGCGCAGGGCACGCTGTTCGGCCGCGACAACACCGGCGGCTCGATCCTGTTCACCACGCGGCGCCCCGAGATCGGCCGCTGGAGCTCGGAGGCCGCCGTCGACGGCGGCAGCGACAGCCTGTTCATGGGGCGGGCGATTGCGAACGTCCCGCTCGGCGACACCGCGGCCTTGCGCGTCGCCTACCAGGACAACGAGCGCGACGGCTACGGCTCGAGCCTCGCGAGCGGCCAGGACGATTTCGGCAACCAGCATCGCTACCAGGGCCGCGTCTCGGCGCTCTGGCGCCCGCGCGCGGGCACCGAGGCCTTCTGGAGCTACGAGCACTTCGAAGCCGACGAGGTCGGCGCTCTGCTGCACCCGCTGCACGGCCCGGGCGCCGGCACCATCGTCGCGCAGTTCGGCGACGCGATCCCGCTCTTTCCGGGCCTCCCTCCCGTCGTGTTCCCGTCGAGCTTCCACCAGACCGATGCGGACCTCGCCGCGCACGACCGCACGCATCTCGACGCGACGCAGCTCACGCTGACGCAGGACCTCGGATCGGCGACGCACGCGAAGCTGATCCTCGGCTACCGGCACCTCTACAACGACACCGCCATCGACGTCGACGCGACGTCGCTCCCGTTCGCCAATACGCTGCTGCAGAACTCGTCCAGCCAGAAGAGCGCCGAGCTGCAGCTGAACGGCAGCATGCTCGACCGCAAGCTCGACTGGGTCGGCGGCCTCTACTGGTTCCGCGACGACGGCAGCGCGCCGTCGCAGATCCCGGCGCAGTCGCCTGCCTACCAGGCGTTCTTCGCGGCGACGGGCGGGCCGGTCGTGCCCTATCCGGTGATCGAGAGCAATTCGCTCGAGAACCTGTCCACGGCGGGCTACCTGCACGGCGAGTATCACCTGACCGATCGCTGGTCGGTGGCGGCGGGTGTACGGCGTACGGAGGATACGAGGAAATTGAGCGAGAACTCGTACGCCGCGACCCCGCTCGGGCAGTCGTGCACGATCATCGACGCAACGACGGGCGCCCCCGCGAACAACGGCGGACCGTGCCCGCCGATCGACAAGAGTGTCGGCTTCTCGTACTGGTCGTGGGAGTTCTCGTCGCGCTACCGGCTGACCCACGAGGCCAACGTGTACTTCCGCTCGGGCCGCGCCCAGCGCTCCGGCGGCTGGAACGTTCCCCTGAGCACGCTGCAGGACCAGCCGTTCCGGCCGGAGCAGTTGACCGACTACGAGCTCGGCATCAAGACCGACCTCCTCGGCGGCGCGCTCGCAATCAACGCCGACGTCTTCTACGGCGATTACGACGACATGCAGCGGCTGCTGCCTCAGCTCGTCGGGGGTACGCCGACCACGTTCGTGATCAACGCCGGCAAGGCGCGCGTCAGCGGCGCCGAGCTCGAGGCCGACATGGACTTCGCGCAGGGCTGGTCGATGCGCGCGGCGCTCGGCTGGACCGACGCCCGCTACCGCCAGTTCGAGTACACCCCCGGACCGGGCCTGCCGCCGATCGACCTCGCGGGCAACGAATTCAACCAGACCCCGCGTCTCAATGCAGCGCTCGGCGTCGGCTACGCGAGATTGCTGCCGCACGGGTCGCTGCGCCTCCACGCCGACTACGCGTGGCAGGACACCGTGCAGTTCAACGTGATCAACGATTTCAACAAGCAGGGGGCCTACGGCACCCTCAATGCACGGGCGACCTATGCGGCGCCGGGCGATGTCTGGGAGCTCGCGCTCTTCGGCACCAACCTGACCGATCGCCAATACGCGATCACCGGAGGCACGGTGGCGCCGAACGCGATGGCGTGGCAGATTCCCGGTCCGCCTCGCGAGTACGGGGTCGAGTTCACCTACCGGTTCGGCCGCGCGGGCTGAGCCCGCCGCCGTGGATCGCCGCAGCGACCGCGGGTACGGCTGGCGGGCGGCGGGTTTCGTCCTCGGCTGCGCGATGCTGTCGGCGTCGGCCGCGACGCCGGCCGCGGCGGCGAGCGCCGCGCCACCCGACCGCCCGACGTTCATCCCGATTCCCGAGATCGACACCGCGCCCGACAGCGGGGTGACGCTCGGGCTCATCCCGGTGGTGCTGTCGAACAACGATCGCGGCGAGATCGACCGCATCCTCGCCCCCGACGTCATCCACAGCCAGTATTTCGGCTGGGGCGCGAGCTGGCGCACCTTCCGTTACCCCTCGGCCGATCGCAGGTGGTCGTTCTACGCGAGCGCGAAGCAGCGCGTCGAGAGCGGCGTCGACGCCGAGTACGACGCCGGGCTGCTGCGCACGAGCGACTGGTCGTGGAGCGCGCACGCCGTCTACGACCGCAGCGGCACCGGGCGTTTCTACGGGCTCGGCAACGACTCCCGCCTCGCCGGCGAGGCCACTTTCATCGATCGCCAGTTCGGCGCCGAGCTCACCGCCGCGCGCAACTTCACGCACGAGCTGCAGCTCGCGTGGACCGCGCACGCGGTCGACGCCGAGGTCGGCGGGCGGGCGCTCGATTTTCTGCCTGCGATCGACACCGTCTACCCGGCGCAGCCGGGAGTCGGCCGGGTGCGCGAGCTGCAGCAGCGCGTCGTGCTGACCTGGGACACGCGCGATTCCGACGTCGTGCCGCGCCGCGGCGAGCGGTGGGCCGCGTTCGCGGGCTTCGCGCCGGCAGGAATCGGCAGCGGCAACGGTTACTCGTTCGTCGGCGTCGACCTCACCGGCCTGCGGCCGCTCGGTCCCGCGGCGACGCTCGTCGGGCACGCGGCCGTGCGCTACATGCCGTCCTATGCGAAGGCGCCGTTCTGGGACCTGTCGAGCCTCGGTGGCGACCGCAGCGTCACCGGCGGAGCGCAACCGCTGCGGGCGTATGGCGAAGGTCGCTTCGTCGACCGCAACAGCTTCGAGGCGAGCGTCGAGGCGCGCTTCGACGTCAGGAGCCTGCACCTCTTCGGTACCGAATTGACGCTCGAGCTTGCGCCGTTCGTCGACTCGGGCAAGGTCTTCACGGCGATGTCGGCCGATCCGCTCACCCACCTCCATACCGCGGGGGGAATCGGCTTTCGCCTCGTCGCGAGCCCGTTCGTCGTCGGCTACGTCGACGTCGGCTTCGGACGCGAGAAGGCGGCGGTGTTCAGCGGGATCGACTATCCGTTCTGAATGGTGCCGGTGGAAGGAGTCGAACCCTCGACCTTCGCATTACGAATGCGCTGCTCTACCAACTGAGCTACACCGGCGTGCCGGCGCGCATTATATAGCGTTCGCACCTCCGGCCGGACGCCGCGGCCGCGCTTCCCCGCGCGGGGTCGGATGCTCGCGCGCTCGTCTATCCGGCGTGCGCGCGCAGGAGCAGCGCCGAGACGCCGTTCCAGACGATCTGCACGCCGATGCAGAGGAGGATGAACGCCGACATGCGCACGAGGACCACGGTGCCGGTGGGCCCGAGGCGGCGCAGGATCGGCTGCGCGTAGCGGTAGGACACGAACACCGTGATGCACACGACGACGATGCCGACCGTGTGGGCGAGCGAATAGATGATGAGCGAGCGCATCCCCTCGGCATGGTTGGCACCGAGTGTGATCGCGACCGAGATCGAGCCCGGACCGACGGTCAGCGGCATCGTCAGCGGGTAGAACGCGCGGACCTCGAGGTCGGTCCGCGTCAGCGCCTGCACCGCGTCGCGCACCGATGGCGGCGGCTGGTCGGGCTGATTGAGGAGCGCCCACGCCATCGAGGACACGACGACGCCGCCGGCAATCTGCACGATGGGCACCGACAATCCGAAGAAGTCGAGCACGTAGGCGCCGATCAGCAGCGACGCGAGCAGGAGCAGGAACGAGTTGACCGCGACGCGGCGCGCGAGGTCGGCGTGCTGGCCGGCGTCGAGGTCGATCGTCTTCGCGAGATAGACGGGGGCGCTGCCGAGCGGGTTGACGATCGGCAGCAGCGCTGCGACCGCGAGCAGCAGCGCTTCGACGAATTGGCGCAGATCGGCGGTCACGGCGACGTCGGGTGAGCGGGGTCGCGCATTCTGGCACACGCCGCCCGCACCCCGGCGGGGCCGGTGCGCCGCACGGCGGCGCAGACTACAATCGCGCTGTTGACCTCGACTCGTCCCCTGTGCGGCTTCCATGCGGTGACGGCGCGCCTGCGCCGGCGCGCCGCCGGAGTGGAGGCACTCTACGTCGATGCGTCGCGGCGCGACCCGCGCATGCGCGAGATCGTTTCGCGCGCGTCGGGTGCCGGCGTGGCGGTGCACCGCGTCGACGCCAGCCGCATCGACGCGCTCGCGGGCGGCGTCACGCACCAGGGTGTCGTGGCCCTGGTCGGCCTGGGCGAGCCGCCCGCGACTCTCGACGAGATCCTTGCCGGGCTCGCCGAGCCCGCGCTGCTGCTGGTCCTCGACGGCGTCACCGATCCGCACAACCTCGGCGCCTGTTTGCGCAGCGCCGACGCGTTCGGCGCACAGGCGGTCATCGTTCCGCGCGACCGGGCGGCCGGGATCACCGCGGCCGTCGCAAGGGCCGCGAGCGGCGCTGCGGAAACGGTCCCGCTCGTCGCGGTGACCAACCTCGTGCGCACCCTGCGCGAGCTGAAGGAGCAGGGGGTGTGGGTGCTCGGTGCCGACCGCGACGGCGAGACGCTCGTCGACGCCGATCTGTCCGGGCCGATCGCCTGGGTGCTCGGCGCCGAGGGGTCGGGATTGCGCAGGCTGACGCGCGAGACCTGCGATCGCCTCGTCGGCATTCCGACGATGGGGACCGTCGAAAGCGTCAACGTATCGGTCGCAGCCGGCATTTGCCTCTACGCAACGCGCGCGGTCCGGCTTCGCGCCGCGGGTGCCGCGGGTGCCGCCGAGGCGGCGGCGGGAGCGCGGCCACAGCGTGCTACGCTTGCGCCGTCATGACGAGCGGCTCCCCGGTCCAGCAGGTCGCGCGCTTCAGCGACAGCCTCATCCAGGTCCGGCGCGACCTCCACATGCATCCCGAGCTCGGCTTCGAGGAGCATCGCACCGCGCGGCTCGTCTGCGATTTCCTTGCCGCGCACGGCATCGAGCACCACGCCGGCATCGGCAGGACCGGAGTCGTGGCGGTGATTCCTGGCCGCAGCGATCGCTCGGGAAGGCGGACGGGCCTGCGCGCGGACATGGACGCGCTGCCGCTGCAGGAGGAGACCGGTGCGGCATGGCAGTCGCGCTACGACGGGCGCATGCACGGCTGCGGCCACGACGGGCACACGACGATGCTGCTCGGTGCCGCGCGCTACCTGCAGGAAACGCGCGCGTTCGACGGCGTCGCCTACCTGATCTTCCAGCCCGGCGAGGAGGGCTACGCCGGCGCCAAGGCGATGATCGACGACGGCCTCTTCGTGCGCTTTCCGGCCGAGCGCGTGTTCGCGCTCCACAACTGGCCGGCGCTCCCCGCGGGGAAGATCGGCATCACGCCCGGGCCGGCGATGGCTGCTGCAGACCGCATCGAGATCGTCATCGACGGCCGTGGCGGCCACGGCGCGCATCCGCACATCGCCGTCGATCCCGTGCTCGTTGCCGGGCACATCATCACGGCTGTGCAGTCGATCGTCAGCCGCAACGTGAGCCCGATCGACACGGCAGTGGTCAGCCTGTGCGCGATGCAGTCGGGCAACCCGGGCGCGTTCAGCGTGATTCCCGCGCACGCGAAGCTCGTCGGCACCGTGCGCACCTTCCGCCCGGCGACGCAGGACACGATCGAGCACAGGCTTCGTGAGCTCGTTGCGTCGATCGCCGCCGCATTCGGCGCAAGCGCGGGCGTCAACTACGAACGTGTCTACCCGCCGACCATCAACCACGACGCCGAAACGAGCTTCGCCGGCGACGTCGCGGAAGAACTGGTCGGCAGCGCGAACGTCGTGCGCAACCTCGACCCGTCGATGGGCGCCGAGGACTTCGCCTTCCTGCTGCAGGCGAGGCCCGGCGCGTTCGCGCGGCTGGGGCAGGGCGGCGCCGAGCGCGGCTGTTTCCTGCACAGCAGCCGCTACGACTTCAACGACGACGTGATCGCCCTCGGCGCCGGTTATCTCGCGGCGCTCGCCGAGCGCTCGATGCCCATCGAAGCCGGCACGCGATGACGCCGATCGGCGACGCCTTTGCCGCCACCTATGCGGCCGCGCGCGCGAAGTTCCTCGCCGCGGTTGCGCAGCGCGGACTCGCCGCCGAGCACCACGTCAACGCCGCCGTCCGCGGGGCCGAGGGCGAGGAACTCGCGTCGGATACCGCGCTCCTCGGCCCGGCGGACGTGCCGGCACTCGTCGTCGTCACGTCGGCGATGCATGGCGTCGAGGGTTTCTGCGGCTCGGGCTGCCAGGTCGCGCTGCTCGGCGACGAAGCGTTCGTTGCGGCAGCGCAACGAAGCGGCGTCGCAGTGCTGTTCCACCATGCAGTCAATCCGTGGGGGTTTTCGTGGCTGCGGCGGACCAACGAGAACAACGTCGACCTCAATCGCAATTTCCGGACCTTCGCGGTGCCGTCGGCCGGCGATGCCGCCTACGCTGCGATCCACGCGCTGATGGTTCCCGACGCATGGCCGCCGACGGCGGAGAACCGCAGGGCACTCGCCGCGCTCGTCGCCGCGCGCGGGCGCCCGGCAGTGCAGGCGGCGGTCAGCAGCGGGCAGGGCGTGCATCCGGACGGGCTCTTCTACACCGGGAAATCGCCCGAATGGAGCAACCGCGTGCTGCGCGACGTGCTCAGCCGGCACGGGAGCCGCAGGCGACGCCTCGCCTGGATCGACATCCACACCGGCCTCGGGGCGTGGGGTCACGGCGAGAAGATCTTCTGCGGTCCCGACGATGCGGCGATGATCGCCCGCACCCGGGCATGCTTTGGTGCCGACGTCACCTCGTACTACGACGGTTCGTCGGCGTCGGCCGAGCTCTCCGGCGTCGCGTGGCAGGCGGCGCTCGACGAGTGCCCCGCGGCCGAATTTACCGGCATCGGGCTCGAGTACGGTACCGTGCCCTTCGAGGAGACGCTCGGCGCGCTGCGGGCCGACCAGTGGCTCGCCAACCATCCCGACGCGGAACGTGCCACGCGCGAATCGATCAAAGCCGCGATGCGCCGGGCATTCCACGACGATGGCGAAGCGTGGCAGGCGATGGTGTACGGTCAGGCACGGGTGGCCGCGCTGCAGGCCGTGCGCGCGCTCGCCGACTGAGGCATCGGGCCGCCGTCGCCGTGCGCGCATAATCGCGAACCGATCGACCGGAGGTGCCGATGAAGCGCTGGATTTCGACGATGCTCGCCGCAGCCGCGGGGGCGGCCGCCCTGGCGGGTTGCCAGACCTGGGGGCCGACCTGGAGCGAGATCAGCGGAGCGCGCTACACGCGCGTCGCGCTCGACCGCAGGCCGGCGATCCTGATCCGCGTCGGCGACGAGAGCGTCGGGCGCGAGCAGCAGCCGTTCAAGGTGGCCCCGGGCACCTACAGAATCGAGGTCCAATCGCCGCACCACGCGCACTTTCGCGGCAGCATCAAGTCGCTGACGGTGAAGGTCGAGCCCTGCGAGCGCTACTACATCAACGCGCAGTTCGAGAATCCGGCGAGCCCGGACTGGATGCCCGTCATCGACTACGTCGAGAGCATTCCGGGCTGCAAGCGGCCGTAGTTCTTCCGCTATAATCCGGCGTCGCTCGGCGGAGCGGCGCCGCTCGCCGCAGGTGCGGCCGGTTCTTCATCGCTCGAACGCCGCACCCGCTTCACGACCGTTCCGTCACGTCCCTTGCGCCTGACGCAAATCAAGCTTTCGGGGTTCAAGTCCTTCGTCGATCCGACGGTGATCGCCACGCCCGGGCAGCTCGTCGGCATCGTCGGTCCGAACGGCAGCGGCAAGTCGAACGTCATCGACGCGGTGCGCTGGGTGCTCGGCGAATCGAAAGCGTCGGTGCTGCGCGGCGAGTCGATGCAGGACGTGATCTTCAGCGGCGCCGGCGAGCGGAAGCCGGTCGGACGCGCGTCGGTCGAGCTCGCCTTCGACAACAGCGCGGGGCGCATCGGCGGCCAGTGGGGCCAGTACGCCGAGCTGTCGATCAAGCGCGTGCTGACGCGCGACGGCGACTCCACCTATTACATCAACGGCATCCCGGTCCGGCGCCGCGACATCCACGATCTCTTCCTCGGCACCGGGCTCGGGCCGCGCGCTTACGCGATCATCGAGCAGGGGATGATCTCGCGCGTGATCGAGGCCCGGCCCGAGGACCTGCGCGTGTTCCTCGAAGAGGCGGCCGGCGTCTCGCGCTACAAGGAGCGCCGGCGCGAGACCGAGTCGCGGCTCGCCGATACGCGCGAGAATCTCGCTCGCGTCGAGGACATCCGGCGCGAGCTCGGCGACCAGATCGCACATCTCGAGGAGCAGGCGCGCGTCGCGACCCGGTTCCGGGAGATCGAGTCGGCGCATCGCAGCGCGCAGCACATGCACTGGCTCGCGCGTGTGCAGGACGGCGAACGCGCGCGCTCGCGCATCGCCGCCGACGTCGCAACGGAGACGGTGACGCTCGAGGGCTTGCAGGCCGGGTTGCGCCGCGCCCAGGCGCTGCACGTCGGGCTGCGCGACCGGCACCTCGCCGCGGGTGACGCGCTGCGCGACCGCCAGGGCGCCTGGTATGCAGCGAACGCCGAGGTGTCGAGGCTCGAGCAGCAGCTCGCGTTCTCGCGCGAGAACGCGACGCGACTCGCCGCGCAGGTGGCGCAGATCGAGCAGGGCATTGCGGCGCTCGTGATGCAGGGGGACGGACTGGCTGCCGAGGAGGTCGCCGCCGGAAACGAAGGCGACGCCGCCAAGGCGGCGCGCGAGGACGCCGAACGCGCCGAGCGCACCGCGCGGGATGCGCTGCCCGGCTTCGAGCGCGCGCTCGCGGAGCGCGAGGCGACGCTCGACGCCCAGCAGCGCGAGCTCGCGCTGCTCGAGCAGGGCATCCGCGTCGCCGAGGCGCGCCGCGAACACGTCGGGCAGACGGTCGCGAGGCTCGCGGAGCGGCGCGAGCGGATCGCCGCCGACCTCGGCGCGATCGCCGTGCCCGACGGCGACGGTGTGCACGACGTCGAGCGACAGCTCGACGACGAGCGGCGCGAGGCGACTGCGCGGGACACCGCGCATCGCGCGCTTCACCTGCGCGTGCAGGAGCTGCAGACGGGGCATCGCGAAGCAGCCGAGGCGTGGCAGCGTCATGCGGGCGCGCAGGCGGATTTCGAGGCGCGTGCCGGTGCGCTTGCGGCGCTGCAGGCGCGTATCGGCCACGGCAGCGGCGTCGATGCATGGCTCGCCGAGCGAGGACTGGGCGAGGCTCCCCGACTGTGGCAGGGGCTCGACGTCGCGGCCGGCTGGGACGACGCACTCGAAGCCATCCTGCACGAGCGGCTGAACGCGCTTCGGTTGCGCGGGCTCGATGATGCAAGGCAGCTCGCGGAGGGCGCGCACGCGCCGGGACGCGTGGCTGTCTACGCCGCCGAGGCGCAGGGATCCACGGCCGCAGGGGCCGCACCGGTGACGCCGGCGCTGCCCGCCGATGCGCTCGCGTCCAAGGTCAGGACTGCCGACCCGGCGGCCGCGAGCTTCCTCGCCGATTGCCTGCACGGAGTGCGCTGCCGGGAGGATCTTGCAGCGGCCATGTGCACGCGCGACGAGCTCGCGCCCGGCGAGGCGTTCGTGACGCCCGAAGGGCACTGGGTGAGCCGGCTCGGCATCGCCTTCTTCGCGCCCGACAGCGAGCTGCACGGCGTCATCGCGCGCCAGCGGGAGTTGAGCGGACTCGCGGGCGACATCGATGCGGCGCGCGCACGCACGGCGGCCGCACGCGACACCCGCGACCGGCTCGAAGCCGAGCTCGGCGCCGCGCAGGAGCAATGGCAGGCCGAGGGGCTCGCGCTTGCGTCGCAGCAGCGGCGCTGTCACGACCTCGAGCTCGAGCTCGTGCAGCTTCGCCAGCGGGCCGAAGCGGCGGCGAAGCGCCGGCTCGAGCTCGAGGGCGAAGCAGGGGAGCTTGCGCGCCAGCATGCGATCGGCGTCGACGAACATGCGGCGATCGCGCGAAGCATTGCCGACCAGCAGTCGCGGCTGCACGACGAGTTCGCGCGGCGCGAGCCGCTGCGCGCAGCACGCAACGAAGCCGAGATCGCGCTCGCGCGCGCGCGCGAAGCGCTGCGCGAGGCCGAGCGCGCCGCGCAGGAGGCGGCGTTCGCCGAGCGGCGCTGCGGCGACCGCCTCGCCGAGATCGCGCGCCGTCGCGACGCGCTCGCCGCGCAGCTCGCCCAGCAGCGCGGCCTCCTCGCACAGGCGACGTCGGAGCGCGCGACGATCGACTGGACGCCGGTCGAGGAGGCGCTGCAGCGCCAGCTCGGCACACAGGCCTTGGCCGAGCAGGCGCTCGCCGCTGCACGCGACGAGCACGAGGGCCTCGCCGCCGAGCTCGTGCGGGCCGACGAGGCGCGGCTCGCGGCCGAGCAGCAGCTCGAGCCCGCGCGTGCACGGATCCAGGAGCTGCAGCTGAAGGAACAGGCGGCCGCGCTGTCGACGCAGCAGTTTCGCGACCAGCTCGGCGAGGCGCAGGCAGACCTCGAGGCGCTGGCGGCGGCGCTCGCCGCGCGGGGCAGCCCGCGCACGCTCCCCGCCGAGATCGAGAGGCTCGCAGCCGAGCTCGCCGGGCTCGGCGCCGTCAACCTCGCTGCGCTGGACGAGCTCACGCGCGCGAGCGAGCGCAAGGGTTACCTCGACCGCCAGGCGGCCGACCTCGGCGAGGCGATGACGACGCTCGAGTCGGCGATCCGCCAGATCGACCGCGAGTCGCGCGAGCTTCTGCAGCAGACGTTCGACCGCGTCAACGAGAACTTCGGCAAGCTCTTTCCCGCGCTGTTCGGCGGCGGCCGCGCGAAGCTCCTGCTGACCGGCGAGGAGATCCTCGATTCGGGCGTGCAGGTGATCGCCCAGCCGCCCGGCAAGCGCAACACGACGATCCACGTGCTGTCGGGCGGCGAGAAGGCGATGACCGCGACCGCGCTGATCTTCGCGCTGTTCCAGATCAATCCGGCGCCGTTCTGCCTGCTCGACGAAGTCGACGCACCGCTCGACGAGTCGAACACGCACCGCTTCTGCAGCATGGTCCGCGACATGGCGGGCGAAACGCAGTTCGTGTTCATCTCGCACAACAAGGTTACGATGGAGATGGCGAGCCAGCTCGTCGGCATCACGATGCAGGAGCCGGGCGTTTCGCGCGTGGTCGCCGTCGACATCGCCGAGGCGCTCGAGATGGCCGACAACGAGCTCGCCGCACAGGCATCCTGAATGAGCACGCTCCACCTGCTGCTGATCGTCGCCGGAATCGCGTTGGTGGTGGCGGTGATTGTCTACAACCGCGTCGTCGAGGCACGCTGGCAGCGGAGTAGCCGCGGCGTGCCCGCGCATGCCGACGCTGCGGCCGACCCGCGACCGGCGGAGCGCATCGAGCCGACGCTCAACGCGCCACGCGACCGCACGGCGGCCGCAGACGCCGAGGCTCCCGCGGTGCCACCCGCCCGCCCGCTGCCGTTCGCCGGCGACGTACCGGCTGGCGACGCCGGCCCCGCCGCATTGCCCGCCGCGCCGGGCGTTGCCGCCGCGGAAGCCGGGCCCGATGCCGAAATCGAGTGCGTCGTTCGGCTGGAGCCCGTGCAGCCGATCGCTGTCGGGGCCCTCGCAGCCGGCCTGCACGCCCGCGTCGGCAAGCCGCTGCGCTGGTTCGGCCGCGCCGACGGGTCCGCGGCGTGGGAGCGCCTCGCGAGCGACTCGCCCGGGCGTTACGGCGAGGTCGTGGCGTGCATGCTGCTCGCCGACCGCAACGGCGCCGCCTCACGCGCGCAGATCGACGCGTTCGCGAGGCTCGTCGCCGGGCTCGCGCCGGGACTTCCCGCAGCGTTCGTACCGCCCGATCTCGCCCGCGAAGCCCAGCGCGCCGAGGCCCTCGACCGGCTGTGCTCCGACCTCGACGTGCAGATCGGCGTCACCGTCGAAAAGCCGGAGCCCGAGACCGTGCAGGGGACGCGGCTGCGCGGCGTCGCCGAGGCGTCCGGCTTCCACCTCGCTCCCGGCGGGCGCTTCGAGTACGTGCATGAGGATACCGGCGTCGTGCTCTTCACGCTGCAGAACGTCCGCTCCGAGCCGTTCACCGCCGATTCGCTGCGCCTGACGACGACGCCGGGTGCCGTGCTGGTGCTCGACGTCGCGCGCGTGGCCGATCCGCCGCGCGTGTTCGACCAGATGAAGATCGCCGCCAAGCGGCTCGCGACGACGCTCGGCGCGAGCCTCGTCGACGACAACCGGCGGCCGCTCGACGATGCCGCATTCGCCAAGGTGCGCGAGCAGGTGGTCGCCGCATCCGAGGCGCTCGCAGCGGTGAACATCGAGCCCGGGAGCATGCGCGCGCTCGCGCTCTTCGGCAGCTGACCCGCGATGGCGGCGCGCGCACCGACGCCGGCCGAAATCGAGCGCGCGAGCGTGCTGCGACGCGAGCTCGCCGGGCACGACTACCGCTACTACGTGCTCGACCAGCCTACGGTCAGCGACGCCGAGTACGACAGCCTGTTTCGCGAGCTCGAGGCGCTGGAGCGCGAGCATCCCGGGCTCGTCACCGCGGATTCGCCGACGCAGCGCGTCGGCGGCCATGCGAGGACCGAGTTCGCGCCGGTGCGCCATCGCGTGCCGATGCTGTCGATCCGCACCGAGACCGATACGACGATCGCCGGCGCGCAGGCCTTCGACGTGCGCATCCGCCGCGACCTCGGCCTCCTCGACGGGGCGCCAGCGGTCGAGTACATCGCCGAGCTCAAGTTCGATGGGCTGGCGATCAGCCTGCGCTACGAGGCGGGGCGCCTCGCCGTCGCGGCCACCCGCGGCGACGGCGAGGTCGGCGAGGACGTCACGCGCAACGTTCGGACGATCGCCACGATTCCGCACCGTCTTGCCACCCGCACGCCGCCACCCGTCATCGAGGTGCGAGGCGAGGTCTACATGGCGCGCGCCGATTTCGACGCCTTGAACGCCGAGCAGGACCGGCAGGGCGAGAAGCGCTTCATCAATCCGCGCAACACCGCGGCGGGAGCGGTGCGCCAGCTCGACCCCGCGATCACCGCGCGCCGGCCGCTGAGGTTCTTCGCTTACGGCCTCGGGGAGTTCGACGGCTACACGCCGCCGGCGACGCAGGCGGGGCTGCTGCAGGAGCTCGCATCGTGGGGCATTCCCGTGAACGAGGATTGGCGAGTCGTCCACGGCCCCGCGGCGCTCGCCGAGTTCTATGCGGCGATCGAGGCGCGCCGCGATGCGTTGCCGTTCGGCATCGACGGCGTCGTCTACAAGGTCAACCGGCTCGACCTGCAGGACTTGCTCGGCTTCGTCACGCGCGAGCCGCGCTGGGCGGTCGCGCACAAGTTTCCGGCCGAGGAAGCGACGACGCAGGTGCTCGCGATCGAGGTCCAGGTCGGGCGCACCGGAGCGATCACCCCGATCGCGCGCCTCGCGCCGGTGTTCGTCGGCGGCGCGACGATCACCAACGCGACGCTGCACAACGAGGATGAGATCAGGAGGAAGGATATCCGTACCGGCGACTGGGTCGTCGTGCGCCGCGCGGGGGACGTGATTCCGGAAGTCGTGCGTACCGTTCCCGAGCGCCGGCCTGCCGGCGCGAAGCCCTTCGCGATGCCCGCGCGTTGCCCTGAATGCGGCTCGGCGATCGTGCGCGAGGAGGGCGAGGCGGTGGCGCGATGCAGCGGCGGGCTGGTATGCCCGGCCCAGCGGCGCCAGGCGCTGCTCCACTTCGCGAGCCGCCACGCGATGGACATCGACGGCCTCGGCGACCGGCTGGTCGAGCAGCTGATCGCCGGCGGAAAGGTCGCCACCGTGGCCGACCTCTACCGGCTGACGCCCGAAGACCTCGCCGCGCTCGAGCGGATGGGCGAGAAGAGCGCCGCCAACGTGGTGGCGGCGATCGGTGCTTCGCGCAACACGACGCTTGCCCGCTTCATCTTCGCGCTCGGCATCCGTCACGTCGGCGAGGCCACGGCGCGCGACCTCGCGCGGCACTTCGGCGACCTCGCGCCGTTGCAGCGCGCGACCATCGACGAGCTCCTCGAAGTCCCCGACGTCGGGCCGGTGCTTGCCGAGTCGATCCGCGATTTCTTCGCCGAAGCGCACAATCGCGAGGTCATCCGGGGGCTGCTGCGCGCCGGGGTGCGCTGGACGCCCGGCACGCCGAGCCCGCGCACGGCGGGTGCGCTCGCCGGCCAGACGTTCGTGCTCACGGGCACGCTGCCGACGCTCGCGCGCGACGCGGCGAAAGCGCTGCTCGAGGCGGCCGGCGCGACGGTGGCGGGAAGCGTTTCGAAGAAGACGACCTGCGTGGTCGCCGGAGCCGACGCCGGCAGCAAGCTCGAGCGTGCGCGTGCGCTCGGCATCCGGGTGATCGACGAGAACGGCCTGCGCGCGCTGCTCGCGGGCGAAGGGGAGCACACGTGAAGAAGATCACCAAGGCGGTGTTTCCGGTCGCGGGTCTCGGCAGCCGCTTCCTGCCGGCCACCAAGGCGAGCCCGAAGGAGATGCTGCCGGTCGTCGACAAGCCTCTGATCCAGTATGCGGTCGAGGAAGCCGCCGCCGCCGGGATCACCTGCATGATCTTCATCACCGGGCGCAGCAAGCGCGCGATCGAGGATCACTTCGACAAGGCCTACGAGCTCGAGACCGAGCTCGCGCTGCGCAGCAAGAAGGCGCTCCTCGAGCAGGTGCAGGCGGCGACCCCGCCGGGCATCCGCTGCATCTACATCCGGCAGACCGAGGCGCTCGGACTGGGACACGCGGTGCTCTGCGCCGAGCCGGTCGTCGGCGACGAGCCCTTTGCGGTCCTCCTCGCCGACGACCTCGTCGACGCCGAGGTGCCGGTCATGCAGCAGATGGTCGACGTGGCGAGCCACGAGAACGCGGCCACGATCGGCGTCATGCAGGTCGCCCCTGCGGACATCGGAAGCTACGGCATCGTCGAGGCCGAGCCCGACCCGGTGGGCCCGCGGATCGGCCGCATCACGAGGATCGTCGAGAAGCCCGCGCCGGGCAGCTCGGCGTCGACCCTCGCCGTCGTCGGGCGCTACGTGCTGACGCCGCGCATCTTCGACCATCTGCGTGCGATGCCGGCGGGAGCCGGCGGCGAGATCCAGCTCACCGATGCGATCGCGCGCCTCCTCGCCGACGAGCGCGTGCTCGCCTATCGCTTCGAAGGCACGCGCTACGACTGCGGCAGCAAGCTCGGGTACCTGCAGGCGACCGTCGATTACGGCCTCAAGCACTCCGAGGTCGGTCGCGAATTTGCACGCTTCCTGGCCGCGCGTGAGTTCGACCGCGAAGGCCGCGGGGGCGGGGTACGGTGACGGGCTCAAACAGCGGCTGCGTTCCGCAGCCGACCTCGCGCGTCACCGTACCCCGCTCCCGCGGCCTTCGCGGTCGGTGTCGAGCGCGCCGGAGCATCGCCGCCGCTTCCGGGCGCGGCCGAGCGCTCAAACAGGGTCCGTTCCCGTTTCGCAGAGCTTCCCTAGGGCGCGAGTGCCGCGAGTTCGGCGAGCGAGCCCAGCACGTAATCCGGCGCTGCCGCGTGCCGTTCGACCGGCAGCCCGTTGCGGTTGATCCAGAAGGTGGTGAAGCCCGACGCCTTGGCGCCGGCGGCGTCCCAGCCGTTGGCCGAGACGAAGCCGATCTTGCCGGGGGCGAGGCCGAGACGGTCGACAGCGAGCTGATAGACGCGCGGGCTCGGCTTGTAGATGCCCGCGTCGTCGACCGACATGAGACCGTCGACGTGTGCGACGAGGCTCGACTGGGCGACCAGCGGCTCCAGCATTGCGCGTGTCCCGTTGGAGAGGATCCAGCGCGGCCGCGGCGCGAGGCTCGCAAGCGCGTCGGCGGCGTCGGCGAACGGCGCGAGGCCGAGCCACGCGTCGAGAAGCCGGGTGCGCGCCGCAGCGTCGGCGTGGATCGTCAATTGCGACAGCGCGTAGTCGAGCGCCTTTTCGGTCAGCGCTGCGAAGTCGTCGCGCGGCGCGGCGGGGGAGAGCATGATCGACTGCAGCCAGGAGTATTCGAGCTGCTTCGTTCGCCAGACCTGCGACAGGAAGCCGCCCTGGCGTGGCGCGACGGCCTCGGCCGTCGCGGCGACCGAGTTCACGTCGAAGAGGGTGCCGTAGGCGTCGAAAACGAAGGCCGAGATCGCGTTCATAAAGAGGGCCGTGAAAAAAAAGAGGGGTTACACTCGCGCGTAACCCCTTGGTTCATCTGGTGGGCGATACTGGGTTCGAACCAGTGACCCCTGCCGTGTGAAGGCAGTGCTCTACCGCTGAGCTAACCGCCCCGCGAACCCAGACAGGAGCATCGATTTAACCACACCACGAAATTCAGGGTCAAACCTGATTCGCGTGCTTGTTGATGGATGTCCTGGCCAAATACTGCACACGTGTGGTGCATGCGCTCTATAATCGTGAACAATCGTTCGATGGCAACAACGACGAAACGCATCGAAGTACTTGAATCTGCGCGGTTTGCCGTCGCCGACGGGCATCGTCGATGATTCGGACCCGCTTCGCCCCGAGCCCCACCGGCTTTCTGCATCTTGGCAACATTCGCTCGGCGCTCTTCCCCTGGGCATTCGCCCGGCACCATCGCGGAACCTTCATCCTGCGCATCGAAGACACCGACCAGGAGCGCTCGACCCCGGAGGCCACCCAGGCGATCCTCGATGCGATGCACTGGCTCGGGCTCGACTACGACGAAGGCCCGTACTACCAGATGCAGCGGATCGCGCGCTATCGCGAAGCCGCCGACGACATGCTGGCACGCGGCCTCGCCTACCGCTGCTACACGACGCCGGCCGAGCTCGACGTCCTTCGCGCCTCGCAACTCGAACGCGGCGAGAAACCGCGCTACGACGGGCGCTGGCGGCCCGAGCGCGCGCAGGGGATGACGCCGCCCGAAGGCGTCGCGCCGGTGCTGCGATTTCGCAACCCCGACGCCGGGACGGTGCAGTGGACCGACGCCGTCAAGGGCCCGATCGAGATCGCCAATGCCGAGCTCGACGACCTCGTCATCGTCCGCGCCGACGGCTCGCCCACCTACAACTTCTGCGTCGTGGTCGACGACCTCGACATGGGCATCACCCACGTCATCCGCGGTGACGACCACGTCAACAACACCCCGCGCCAGATCAACATCATGCGCGCACTCGGCGCCGAGCCGCCGGTGTACGCCCACCTGCCGACGGTGCTCACCCCCGAAGGCGAGAAGCTCTCGAAGCGCCACGGTGCGCGCGGCGTGCTGCAGTACCGCGACGACGGCTACCTTCCCGAAGCGGTGGTCAACTACCTCGCGCGCCTTGGCTGGGCGCACGGCGACGCGGAGGTGTTCAGCGTCGAGGAGTTCGTTGGCTGGTTCGACCTCGCGGGCCTGACGCCATCGCCGGGCCGCTTCGACCCCGGCAAGCTCGAGTGGCTGAACCACGAGCACCTGAAGCGCATGCCGGCCGAAGCGGTTGCGTCCCGGCTCGCCCCGTTCCTTGCCCGCGCCGGCATCGATACCGCCGGCGGGCCCCCGCTCACCCGCGTCGTGGACCTCCTCAGGGAGCGGTCGCCGACGCTCGTGGCGATGGCCGAGGCGGCCGCCTATTTCTATCGCCCCGCCGTCGTCGACGCTGCTGCGCTTGCTTCGCAGCTCGGTGATGCGGGGCGTGCTGCGCTGCGCGAGCTTGTCACCGAGTTCGTGGAGCTCGACTGGTCGCGCGAAGCGATCCTCGCTGCGCTGAAGGCCGCCGCGGCGCGTCATCGATTGAAGCCCGGGCAGGTGATGATGCCGCTGCGCCTCGCCGTGGCGGGAACGCCGGCGACGCCGGCGATCGATGCCGTGCTCGAGCTCGTCGGTCGCGACGCCACGCGCGCACGCGTGGAGGCTGCACTCGCGGCATAGTCTGCTTGGTCGCGCGGGTGCGTTCCGGTAAAATGCGGATTTCCGGAACTGGCCACACATGACCAAGTTCGTGTTCGTGACCGGCGGCGTCGTTTCCTCGCTGGGGAAGGGCATCGCCGCCGCGTCGCTCGCCGCGATTCTCGCCTCGCGCGGCATCCGCGTCACCAACCTCAAGCTCGACCCCTACATCAACGTCGATCCCGGCACGATGTCGCCGTTCCAGCACGGCGAGGTGTTCGTCACCGACGACGGCGCCGAGACCGATCTCGACCTCGGCCATTACGAGCGCTTCACCGACGTGCGGATGGCGAAGCGCAACAACTTCACCACCGGCCAGATCTACGAGAGCGTGATCCGCAAGGAGCGCCGCGGCGACTACCTCGGCGGCACCGTGCAGGTCATCCCGCACATCACCGACGAGATCAAGGCGTGGATCCAGGCGGGGACGAAGCTCGACGGCCGAGACGCCGAAGTCGCGGTGGTCGAAGTCGGCGGCACGGTCGGCGACATCGAGTCGCTGCCGTTCCTCGAAGCGATCCGCCAGCTCGGCATCACGCTCGGCCGCGACAACGTCTGCTACATCCATCTGACGCTGGTGCCGTTCATTCCCACCGCCGGCGAGATGAAGACGAAGCCGACACAGCACTCGGTGAAGGAGTTGCGCGAGATCGGCATCCAGCCCGACGTCGTGCTGTGCCGTGCCGACCGCCCGATTCCCGACGGCGACCGGCGCAAGATCGCGCTCTTCACCAACGTGACGCCGGATGCCGTCATTCCGGCGCTCGACACCGACTCGATCTACAAGATTCCCGCCGCGCTCTCCGCGGAAGGACTCGACGTCATCGTGTGCAGGAAGCTCGCCATCGAGGCGCCGCCGGCGGATCTGTCCGAGTGGCATCGGCTCGTCGCCGCGCTCGAACATCCCGAGCGGAGCGTCGACATCGCGATGGTCGGCAAGTACGTCGACCTCACCGAATCGTACAAGTCGCTCTCCGAGGCGCTGATCCACGCCGGCATCCATACGCGCTCGCGCGTGCGCATCCACTACGTCGACTCGGAGGCGATCGAGCGTGACGGCCTCGAGGCATTGACCGGCATGAACGCAATCCTCGTTCCCGGCGGGTTCGGCAAGCGCGGTGTCGAAGGGAAGATCGCGGCCATTCGCCACGCCCGCGTGAACGGCGTTCCTTACCTCGGCATCTGCCTCGGCATGCAGCTCGCCGTGATCGAATACGCCCGCCACGAGGCGGGACTCGCCGGCGCCAACAGCACCGAGTTCGACCCGGCGACGCCGCATCCGGTGGTCGCGCTCATCACCGAGTGGCAGAACCGCGACGGCAGCGTCGAGCGCCGCGATGCCGGCTCCAACCTCGGCGGAACGATGCGCCTCGGTGCGCAGCCCTGCGATGTCGTTCCGGGGTCGCTCGCGCACCGGATCTATGGCGCCGACCGCGTTGCCGAGCGGCACCGGCATCGCTACGAGGTCAACAACCATTACCTGCCGCGGATCGAGGCAGCCGGGCTCAGGGTCGGCGCGTGGGCGAAGAGCCAGGCCGCCGGGGATCTTTGCGAGATGATCGAGCTGCCGCAGCATCCGTGGTTCTTCGGCTGCCAGTTTCACCCCGAGTTCACGTCGAATCCGCGGCGCGGACACCCGCTGTTCGTGAGTTTCGTCAACGCGGCGATCGAGCACTCCCGGCGCGCGGAGGCGGAACGCAGCGCCGCCGGCGAGAGGCTTCTCGCCTCGGCGTGACCGATGGCGCGGCGGACCGTGCAGGCGTGGCGCGCATGAACCTCTGCGGCTACGAGGTCGGACTCGACCGGACGCTGTTCGTGATCGCCGGGCCCTGCGTCGTCGAATCGCGGCAGCTGCAGGTCGACGTCGCCGGCGAGCTGAAGGGCATCTGCGCCGACCTCGAGCTGCCGTTCATTTTCAAGTCGTCGTACGACAAGGCGAACCGGAGCTCGGCGGCGTCCTACCGCGGCCCCGGAATCGACGAGGGTCTGCGCGTGCTTGCCGAGGTCCGCAGGCACGTTTCGGTTCCGGTTCTGACCGACGTCCACCGCGAGGACGAGATCTCCGCGGCTGCGGCAGTCGTCGACGTGCTGCAGACGCCGGCGTTCCTGGCGAGGCAGACCGACTTCATCCAGGCGGTCGCGGCGGCCGGCAAGCCGGTCAACATCAAGAAGGGCCAGTTCCTCGCTCCCGAGGACATGCTGCAGGTCGTCGCCAAGGCGCGCGCTGCCGGGGGCGGCGAGCGGATCATGGTGTGCGAGCGCGGTGCCTCGTTCGGCTACCACAACCTCGTCGCCGACATGCGCTCGCTCGCGATCATGCGTGCGACCGGCTGTCCCGTCGTGTTCGACGCGACGCATTCGGTCCAGCTTCCCGGCGGCCGCGGAACGTCGTCGGGCGGACAGCGCGAGTTCGTGCCGGTCCTCGCCCGCGCGGCAGTCGCGGCCGGGGTCGCAGGCGTCTTCATGGAGACCCACCCCGATCCCGACAAGGCCCTCTCCGACGGCCCGAACGCGTGGCCGCTCGCACTGATGCGCGAGCTTCTCGAGACCCTGAAAGAGCTCGATGCCAAGGTGAAGCAGGCGGGCTTCCCCGAATCGCGGCTGATGCCCGGCGCGAAACCGCTCGACCTGTAAGCGTTCAACCCGCAGCCGACCCGCCTGTAATCGATCAACCCGTCACCACGACCCCAGCCAGAGTCCACCATGTCATCGATCGTCGACGTCGTCGCCCGTGAAATTCTCGATTCCCGCGGCAATCCCACTGTCGAGGCCGACGTCGTGCTCGAGTCGGGCGTGTCGGGTCGCGCGGCAGTGCCTTCGGGCGCCTCCACCGGGTCGCGCGAGGCGGTCGAGCTTCGCGACGGCGACAGCGCGCGCTACGGCGGCAAGGGGGTCGCCCGTGCGGTCGAGCACGTCAACACCGAGATCTGCGAGGCAGTGCTCGGGCTCGATGCGACCGAGCAGGGGTTGGTCGATCGCACGCTGATCGAGCTCGACGGCACCGACAACAAGGCGCGCCTCGGCGCCAACGCGATCCTCGCGGTCTCGTGTGCCGTGGCGAAGGCAGCTGCCGACGAATGCTCGCTGCCCCTCTATCGCTACCTCGGCGGAGCGGGTGAGATGCAGCTCCCGGTGCCGCTGATGAACGTGATTAACGGCGGCGCCCACGCGAACAACCGCATCGACATGCAGGAGTTCATGCTGGTGCCACTCGGGGCGCCCACCTTCCGCGAGGCGCTTCGCTACGGTGCCGAGGTGTTTCACACGCTGAAGCGGCTGATCGACGGGCGTGGGATGCCGACCACCGTCGGCGACGAGGGCGGCTTCGCGCCGGACCTGCCGTCCAACGAGGCGGCGCTGCAGCTCCTCGTCGAAGCGATCGAGAAGGCGGGCTACACTCCCGGCGCCGACATCGCGCTCGCGGTCGACTGCGCGGCGAGCGAATTCCACCGCGACGGCGCCTACCGGCTCGAATCGGAGAACCGGGCGCTGACGTCGAAGGAGCTCGCCGACGTGCTCGCAGGGTGGTGCGATCGCTATCCGATCGTCAGCGTCGAGGACGGAATGGCCGAGGACGACTGGGACGGCTGGAAGCATCTCACCGAACGCCTCGGCAGGAAGGTCCAGCTCGTCGGCGATGACATCTTCGTCACCAACACGAAGATCCTGAAGGAGGGCATCGCTCGCGGCGTGGCAAACTCGATTCTCGTCAAGATCAACCAGATCGGCACGCTGTCGGAGACCTTCGCCGCGATCGCGATGGCCACGCGCGCCGGCTACACGTCGGTCGTCTCGCACCGCTCGGGCGAGACCGAGGACTCGATGATCGCCGATATCGCCGTCGGCACCAACGCCGGGCAGATCAAGACCGGATCGCTGTCGCGCTCCGACCGCATCGCCAAGTACAACCAGCTCCTGCGCATCGAGGAGGACCTCGGCGACGCGGCGACCTTCCCCGGCCGCGCGGCATTCTTCAATTTGCGCTGACCGACGCTGCCGTGCGCTGGCTCGCACTCGTCCTCCTCGCGCTGATCGTCGCGCTGCAGTACCCGATGTGGCTCGGCAAGGGCGGCTGGCTGCAGGTGCGCATGTACGACCGCCAGGTTGCGCAGCAGCAGGAGGCGAACGCCACGCTCGCGGCGCGTAACGCAGCGCTCGATGCCGACGTGCGCGACCTCAAGACCGGGTTTGAGGCGATCGAGGAGCGCGCGCGCGCAGAGCTTGGCATGATCCGCCAGGACGAAGTGTTCTTCCAGCTCCAGCAGGGCCCGGCGCCCGCTGCGGCCGCAGCGACCGCATGCAGCGGATCGAAAGCCGGCACAACCCGCGGCTGCGCGAACTCGCGCGACTGATCGCTTCGTCGCGCGAGCGTCGCAAGTCGCGGCGCTGCGTGCTCGAAGGCGTCCATCTCGTCGAGGTCTACTGCGATCGCCACGGCGCGCCCGAGGTGCTGGTCGTCGTCGACGAATTCGCATCGCGCCCCGACGTTGCCGCGCTGGTCGCGCGCGTGCCCGCCGTGCGTACGCTCGCGGTCTCGCGGCGGCTGTTCGCCGAGATCGCGTCGCTCCCCGATGAGGTCGGCGTGCTGGCCGTCGTGCCGGTGCCGGCCTCCGGAGCGGCTGCTGAACCGGCCGGGCAGCCGCGCACCGGGGCGCTGCAGGGCGAGCCCGTGGCGGGCTCATGCTGCCTGTTGCTCGAGGACGTGCAGGATCCCGGCAACGTCGGCACGCTCCTGCGCACTGCCGCGGCGGCCGCCGTCGATCGCGTCGTGCTCTCCACAGGCTGCGCGTTCGCCTGGGCGCCGCGCGCGCTGCGCGCGGGGCAGGGTGCCCAGTTCCTGACGCGAATCGACGAGGGGGTCGATCTGCTCGACTGGTCCGCGCGCTTCGCGAAACGCGGTGGGCGCATCGTCGCGACCCGGGCGAGCGGCGGCGCGGCGCCGTGGCATGCCGACCTCGGCGGCAACGTCGCCATCGCGATCGGCAACGAGGGCAGCGGGCTGTCGGCCGCGCTCGTCGCGCGCGCCGACGTGCACGTGACGATCCCTTTGGCGCCCGGAAGCGAATCGCTCAATGCCGCCGCGGCGGCGGCGGTGGTCCTCTTCGAGCGACGCCGCCAGGTCAGAAGCTGACGCGGCTCAGCTTCGCGCGGTGCAGGATCGTCGTTGCGATCTCCTCGATCGACTTCAGCGTGGTGTCGAGGATCGGGATGCCGTGCTGCTGCATCAGGTGCTCCGCCTCGCGCACTTCGTGGCGGCAGTTCTCGAGCGTCGCGTAGCGGCTGCCGGGCCGGCGCTCCTCGCGGATGTCGCGCAGGCGTTCGGCCTGGATGGTGAGCCCGTACAGGCGCTCGCGATAGGGCAGCACGGAGGCGGGCAGGTGATGGTCGGCGAAATCATCCGGGGTGAGCGGGAAGTTCGCCGCCCGCACGCCGAACTGCAGCGCGAGGTAGAGCGACGTCGGCGTCTTGCCGCAGCGCGATACGCCGATCAGGATCACCTGCGCCTTGTCGAGGTCGCGCGTCACCGCGCCGTCGTCGTGCGACTGGGCGAAGTTGATCGCTTCCATCCGCGCGAAGTACTCGTGGCCGTTGATGATGCCGTGCGAGCGCCCGGCGGCGTGCGAGCTCTTGGCGCCGAGTTCACTTTCCAGCGGCTGGATGAACGCCTGGAACATGTCGAGCGTGAAGGCGTTGGCGTCGCGGCGGATCATCCGGCTCGTCGTCTCGTCGACGATCGAGCTGACGACGATCGGGCGCCGGCTCTCGGCTTGCGCTGTGGCGTTGACCTGGCGCACGGCCTCGGCGGCCCGCTCGGGCGAATCGACGAACGGGATCGTGATGCGGTCGAAGCGGATCGACTCGAACTGCGTGAGCAGGCTGTTGCCGAGCATCTCGGCGGTGATGCCCGTGCGGTCGGAGATGAAGAAGACGGTCCGTCGCGCCGGCAAGCCGCCTCCGCCCGCTTCGGCCGCGGCGTGGGCGGGCTCGCGGACCTCGCACTTCGGCGGAAATTCGCGGTCGAATTCGTGCATGGCTGGATTTTAGCAAGCCGTTTCGATGGGCGCAGGCTCCGGACAACGGATGCCGTCGTGATGGCGCGTGGCCGGGCCGCATGCTCCGGTGTTGCATTTCATGCGCTGAAATGCGCCGCTTGTCGGACACGGTTGCCGTCGCGATAAAATCGCGCAAGCATATGCCAATGGTATAGACTATACGGAGCCGCGTCCGTGCCCGGCAGGGCCGGCGGCGGGACAACTGAGCGGAGTGTTCGAGTGAAGTTCTTCGATCGCGTGCTGAACCCGCGTGAGATCAGGCGTCGGCTCGGCATGAACCAGGAGCAGTTCTGGACGCAGATCGGCGTCACCCAGAGCGGTGGCTCGCGCTACGAGAGCGGACGCGAGATGCCGCGCCCGGTGAAGGAACTGCTGCGCCTCGTGCACGTCGAGCAGATCGACCTGTCGCAGGTGAAGCGCGTCGATTTCGAGATCATCAATTATTTGAAGGAAGCGCACCCGGATCTCTACCGGAGCCTGCGGCGCGCAGCGCGCGGCCACGGGGGAGCGGGCGCGCTTGCCGGCCTCGGCGATCTTGCGGGCACCCCACCCGCCGACGACGTCGCACCAACGACCGCCGCCCGCCACGACGCCGGCCTCGTCACCGCGACCAGCGGCGACACGCGCGGCGACTGAGGCGCGATCGCGCGAAGGTGCGCGTCCGGCGCCGGCGCGCTCGATGCAGCGTCGGCAATTCCCGAAAAGGTAGAATCGTGCGCAGCATGCGCTCGCGCGTGCGCTTTCGCATTCACCACCGGGGTTCGCCTTGATCCACTCCACCCGCGTCGTCCCGCTCGACCAGTTGCGCATGCGCGACCTCGAGCTCGTCGGCGGCAAGAACGCGTCGCTTGGCGAGATGATCGGCGAGCTCGCACACGCCGGCATCCGCGTGCCCGGCGGCTTCGCCACCACCGCGAGCGCGTTTCGCGAGTTTCTCGCGCAGGACGGCCTCGATCGCCGGATCGATGCCATGCTCGATGCGCTCGACGTCGCCGACGTCACCGCGCTCGCCGAAACGGGCGCAAAGATCAGACGCATGGTCCTCGAGACGCCGCTTCCCGCCGGGCTCGTCGCCGACGTCGAGGCCGCGTGGCGCGCGCTCGGTGGCGACGCCGAGCGCACGTCGTTCGCCGTGCGCTCGTCGGCGACCGCCGAGGACCTGCCGGAGGCCTCGTTTGCGGGTCAGCAGGAAACATACCTGAATATCAATGGATTGGATAATATAGTTAAAGCGATCCATGACGTATTCGCCTCGCTCTTCAACGACCGGGCGATCGCCTACCGGAGTCATCACGGCTTCGCCCACCGCGACGTCGCGCTGTCGGCCGGCATCCAGCAGATGGTGCGAAGCGACCTCGCCGCGTCGGGCGTGATGTTCACGCTCGACACCGAATCGGGCTTCGAGCAGGTCGTCTTCATCACTTCGTCCTACGGTCTTGGCGAGATGGTCGTGCAAGGCGCAGTGAATCCCGACGAGTTCTACGTCTACAAGCCCAACGTTGCGGCGCGGCGTCCGGCGGTCCTGCGCAAGACCGTCGGGGCGAAGAGCGCGAAGATGGTCTTCGCCGGCGAGGATGGGGCGTGCACGACGACGCGTGTCGTCGACGTGTCCGACGCCGAGCGGGTGCGCTTCTCGATCACCGACGCCGAGGCCGAGGAGCTTGCACGCTGCGCGCTCGCGATCGAAGCCCACTACGGACGCCCGATGGACATCGAGTGGGCGAAGGATGGCGTCGACGGCCGCATCTACATCCTGCAGGCGCGACCCGAGACGGTGAAGTCGCGCGACGACGCGTCGACGCTGCGCCGCTATCGCCTGCGTTCGCGCGGCGACACCCTCGCCACGGGTCGCGCGATCGGCCAGAAGATCGGGCGTGGGCCCGTGCGGCTCGTCAAGTCCGCTGCGGAGATGCACCGGGTGATGCCCGGCGACGTGCTCGTCGCCGACATGACCGATCCCGACTGGGAGCCGGTGATGAAGCGTGCGAGCGCGATCGTCACCAACCGCGGCGGGCGCACCTGCCACGCCGCCATCATCGCGCGCGAGCTCGGCATTCCGGCGGTCGTCGGCTGCGGCGACGCGACGACGGCGCTGCGGGACGACCGTCCGGTCACGGTGAGCTGCGCCGACGGCGACACCGGCCACGTGTATGCCGGACTGCACGAGATCGATGTCGTCGACGTGTCGCTCGACCGCATGCCGACCCCGCCGACCAAGATCATGATGAACGTGGGCAATCCGGAGCTCGCCTTCGAGTTCTGCCGGCTCCCCAATGCCGGCGTGGGGCTCGCCCGGCTCGAATTCATCATCAACCGCACGGTCGGCATCCACCCGAAGGCGCTGATCGAGCTCGACCGCCAGTCGCCGGAGCTCCAGCGCGACATCGGGCGCAGGATCGCCGGCTACGCGTCACCGACCGAGTTCTACGTGGCGAAGATCACCGAAGGCGTGGCGACGATCGCCGCGGCGTTCCATCCGAAGCCGGTGATCGTGCGCCTGTCCGACTTCAAGTCGAACGAATACTCGAACCTCGTCGGGGGCTCGCGCTACGAGCCGCACGAGGAGAACCCGATGCTCGGCTTCCGCGGGACGTCGCGCTACATCGCCGCCGAGTTCTACGACTGCTTCGCGCTCGAGTGCGAGGCGATGCGCCGCGTCCGCGACACGATGGGATTCACCAACGTCGAGCTGATGGTGCCGTTCGTGCGCACGCTCGACGAGGCGGCAAAGGTCACGGCACTGCTCGCGAAGAACGGCCTCGAGCGCGGCAGGAACGGGCTGCGGGTGATCATGATGTGCGAGATTCCGTCGAATGCGGTGCTCGCGCACCGTTTCCTCGATTACTTCGACGGCTTCTCGATCGGCTCCAACGACATGACGCAGCTCACTCTCGGCATCGACCGCGATGCCGGAGGCTCGATCGCGGCGACCTTCGACGAACGCGACGAGGCGGTGAAGGCGATGCTGGCGCTCGCCATCGCCGCGTGCCGCGAGCGCGGCAAGTACTGCGGAATCTGCGGGCAGGGGCCGTCGGACCATCCAGACCTCGCGCAGTGGCTGGTCGCGCAGGGAATCGAGAGCATGTCACTCAATCCCGATACGGTGGTGTCGACGTGGATGCTCCTCGCGGGCGGCAGCGCGCCCGCGCAGGACGAGGAGCCGGCGACGGCTGCGACGGCCTGATTGGCAGCGTCGGCCCGAGCGGCAGCGTCGGCCCGAGCGGCAGCGTCGGCCATCCGGCCGATCGCATTCGGCGCGCGACGATGCTTTGATCGCACGATGCCGAGCATGCAGCCCGCCGGTGCCGTTCTCGCTCCCTCGCGCACGGTGCTCGTCGCGATCGGTGCCGCGGCCGCAGTGACGGCAGTGGCGGCGCTCGCGCTGCCGTGGCCCGCGTGGGCGAAGGCGTCAGCCGTCGCGGCGATACTCGGATGGGCCGCCGATTGCGCGCGCGTCGTCGCGCTCCGCCGCGGTTCGCGCGCGGTGCAAAGCGTGCAGATCGAGGCGGGCCCGCGCATCCGCGTGCGCTTCGGCGACGGGACGACGCGAGCCGGGCGCATCGAGCCGGGCACCTGCGTCACGTCGTGGATCACGACGCTCGTCTGGCGTCCCGACGGTGCCCGCTTCGCGCGCTCGGTGCTGATCGTTCCCGACATGCTCCCCGCGGAAACCTTCCGCCGCATGCGCGTCGTGCTTCGCTATGGACGCAGCGAGCTGACGCAGGGCGCACCGGCGAGCCACGCCTGAGCGTCGATCAGCGCGTCGCTCTCGGTCTTCGTCTGCCCGGCGACGAGGTGAAGGTAGAGCGGCACCAGCAGGTCGGGCAGCGGCCAGCGCGCCGGATCCTCGCCGGGGTGGGTCTGCAGGCGCAGCGGCGAGCGGATCGGGCCGGGAACCACCGCGTTGACGCGCAGATTCGGACGATGCTCCCATTCGTCGGCGAGCTCGCGCGCGAGCGCGGCGATACCGGCCTTGGTGACCGCGTAGCCGCCCCAGTACGCGCGCGGCTCGATGCCGCGGCTGTCGAGGGTGAACACGACGCTCGCGTCCGGTGCGCGGTCGAGAAGCGGCAGCAGCACGCGCGTCAATCCCATCGGCGCCGCGACGTTGACGCGAAGGAGCGCGACCCAGCTCTCGAACGACTGGTGCTCGATGGGTCCGAGCGAGCCCAGCATCGCGGCCGTGTGGACGATCGCGTCGAGGCGGGCGAACTGCGCATGCAGCGCGCTCGCGACGTTGGCGAAGTCGGCCGCTTCGGCGCGCGCGAAGTCGAGCGGCAGGATCACGGGCTCGGGCGCCCCCGCCGCGAGAATCTCGTCGTAGAGGGCCTCGAGCTTGCGCACGATCCGGCCGTGCAGCACGACCGTCGCGCCGGCGCGTGCGCAGCCCAGCGCCACCAGCCTGCCGAGGCCGCCGCTCGCGCCCGTGACCAGCACCACGCGTCCGCATTGGTCGTCGTGGCGCAACTCGTCGGCAGGAAGGAGCGTGGTCGGGATCGATTCCATCCGCGGATTGTAGAGAAGCGCCGGTTGCGGCTCCGGTTTGCCGCGCCCGGTCGGCACCGCTATAATCGGCGGTCCGCCGTGGGGGTATAGCTCAGCTGGGAGAGCGCTTGCATGGCATGCAAGAGGTCAGCGGTTCGATCCCGCTTACCTCCACCACCGACCTCGTCGCAGCACCAGGCTTCTGCGACAACCGCACAGGTCCCCATCGTCTAGAGGCCTAGGACATCGCCCTTTCACGGCGGTAACAGGGGTTCGAATCCCCTTGGGGACGCCATAGAAAACGGCAAGTCAGCCGATGCGCGGGCACCCCTTGCCCGTTGCCACGGCAGCGACAGCGCGTTGTGAGGGATTGCTGCGCGGTTTCGTCGTGCCCCTGGACGTGGCCGCATGCATTGAACGCCGCTGCGACCGCGCGATCAATCCGATTCCTGCAACGGATGCACGCCGTCGCGCCACATGCACGCGAAGGCGCCCCCGAGTGTGGGCGACTTGACGATCGCCTCCTGTCGCTCCCGAACGTTTGCCATCGGGCCCGCCATCGCCGGCCGGATGCGCTCGTCGACGAACGCGGCGAACGCGGCACGATCCTCGTCGCTCCATTCGGAGGCGATCGCTCGCCAGTCGGTGAGCCGCACCCCGGCCGGAACGGCGAGCATTCCCGCAGGTGCGCCCTCGGGCACCGGGCATGCCTTCGCACGTTCGTCGGCGGAGAGCGTTTCGGCGGGCCGGAGGATCAGTACGTCGAGCCAGCGGAGGAGATCGTCGACGCTCTGCAACGCCATCAGATGATGCGCGCTGAAGGGGGAGGCGAAATCGGTCAGGAGTTCTCGGAGCGGCGCCGGGTCGACCGCAAGTTCAAGCCCGGAGGGAAGGGTTGGCATGCGCCGGGGATTGTGGGCGCTTCGGGGTGCGCTGACAATCTTGCGGGGACTCGCGCGGGGCGAAATTCGTGCAACGACTCCTTGCGGACGGGGTCGCAACCCGGACACCTTGCTGGTTGCGAGATTGCGACATCATCGCCGTCCACGCCTGCAAGCAGCGGGCATCAGGGATTGCGGACACCGGAAGCCGTCGCCTGCGTCGTCGACGGCCACACGACGAACGGCCATGTTGTGCGGGCGGCAATGCGAGCATTCAACGCAGGCGCGACCGAATTGCAGGCGCTGATCATGATCGTCGTGGACGCCAGCGAGCCATTTTCGGTACCGGCCACGTTTCAGTGAGAAGCGGCGCAGAGGGCATATTTGCGGCTTAGCTCGTAGCGACGCCGCACGTCGGGCCGGCGCGGGTGGCGAAGACTTCGTTGGCGAGGAGCCTGACCGCATCGCGCTCGCGCGCCGGCGCGAAGAGATGCGCGCGCGCCGCGCATTGCTTGCACAGCATGGCGAGAAACGCCGCGTCGGCACTCGCACGTTCGAACAGATGCGCGAGATCAGCGTCGTCGCCGAGCGCGAAGTAGCCTTCGTAGTCACGGCCGAGCATGCCGACGTTGCCGGGAATGCGGCTCGCGAGCACCGGCACGCCCGCAGTCACCGCCTCGACGATCACGTTGGCTCCGCCCTCCATCCGGCTCGAGATCACCATCAGGCGCGCGTCGCGGATGCGTCGCCGCGTCTCCGCGTGGGGCCGCGCACCGAGCCAGCGGTAGCGCGCGCGGCTCGCCCAGCGTCGGGCGTCGAGGTCGCGCGCCGCGTTGCCGAGGGCGTCGTCGAGTGCAGCGCCGATGTGAATCAGGCGCACCCGGGAATCGGCCGGAAGCCGCACGATCGCGCGCATCGGCGTCAGCGGATCCTTCTCGTCGCGAAGGTGACCGACCAGGACGACGTCGAAGGTCGTTCGTCGCGGAGTCCCCGGCGCAAGCGATCGCGCAGATTGGTAGATCACGCGGCACTTCGCCCGGTGGCCACGCGGAACGTCGTCGAGGGCAGCTTCCTGCAGCACGACGATGTGCGATGCGACGTCGAGCGAGCGCTGTGCGGTGGCGTCGTCCGGCAGATCGCGGTAGAGATCGGTGCCGGTCAGCACGAGCACCGCCGGACGCCCGGGAAAGGCCTCGGCGTAGGATGCGAGCGAGGCCGCGGAGCGGCGCGCGTGCAGCGCGATCAGGCACTGCGGCGACGATTGACCCGGCGCCCAGGCCTGGCCGAGGTCGACGTGATGACCGTCGGCGAGGAAACGCGACCAGCGCCAAGCGGTGTGCCAGTTGCCGTTGTTGGCGGCGCGCACTCCGGGACTGACGAGGGTGATCAGTGGATGCGGTGAAGGCTTCATCGACAGACGGCGGAGTGGCGGCGCGAACGCTCGACGGCGCTGCGCTCGATCGCGCGCTCGTCGATGCTCACGAGCGTGCGTGGGCGGTCCTTGCCGATCTCGCGCCGTCGCAATGGTCGGTCCCTTATTACCGCGGGATCAACCCGCCGCTCTGGGAATGCGCGCATGTCACCTGGTTCACCGAATGGTGGGTCCTGCGCGAAGGCTGCTGGAGCGAGCAGGGCGAGCTCCTGACGCGAAGTGCGTCGATGCTCGACGGGGCGGACGGCTGGTTCGATTCGGGACGCGTTGCGCATGTCGACCGCTGGACCCTCGATCTTCCTTCGCAGGCGGCGCTCCGCGATTACGCGGCGCACGTGCTCGACGCCGTGCGTACGAAGCTTCGCGCGGTCGCCGGCGATGCCTTCTACCCCTTTCGCCTCGCGCTCTTCCACGCGGACATGCACGGCGAGGCGCTCACCTACATGCGCCAGACGCTCGATTATTCCACGCCGGCGCTGCGCACCACGCCCGAGCCGGCCGCACCTGCGGGATTCGCGCTGGCCAGCGGAGGGACCCTGGCCGCTACGGCAATCGCCGTCGCAGGCGACGCGGTGATCCCTGCGGGAACCTTCGTGCAGGGCTCGGCCGCCGACGCCGCATTCGTGTTCGACAACGAGAAGTGGAGTCACGAGGTAGCGCTCGGGCCGACGCGCATCGCGCGTCGCTGTGTCAGCAACGCCGAATACGCCGCGTTCGTCGAAGCGGGGGGCTACGACGACCGGCGCATGTGGTCGGACGCCGGGTGGTCGTGGCGCAGCGAGCGCGGTCTGTCCGCGCCGCAGCGGTGGCGGCGGAATCCGGATGGAGAATGGGACGAGCGATGGTTCGGCGAATGGCGTCCGCTCGCCGGCGAGCGGCCCGTCTGTCACGTCAGCGCGCTCGAAGCCGAAGCGTATTGCCGCTGGTCGCGGCGCCGCCTGCCGCGCGAAGCCGAGTGGGAGCGCGCGGCGGTCACCGGCGCAATCGAATGGGGACACTCGGTGTGGGAGTGGACCGCCGATGCGTTCCTGGCGTACCCGGGTTTCTCGCCCGACCGCTATCGCGACTATTCGCAGCCGTGGTTCGCGACGCATCGCAGCGTGCGCGGCGGCTCGTTTGCGACGGTGCCGCGGATGCACCATCCGCGCTACCGCAATTTCTACCTGCCCGAGCGCAACGACATCTTCGTCGGCTTTCGCACCTGCGCGCTCGACTAGGGAAGTTCTGCGAAACGGGAACGGACCTTGTTTCAGCGATCGGCCGCGCTGAGGAAGCGGCGGGGATGCTCCCGCGCGCTCTACACCGGCCGTGGAGGCCGAGGGAGCGGGGTACCGTGACGCGCGAGTTCGGCTGCGGAACGCAGCCGGTGTTTGAGCCCGTCACGGTACCCCGCTCCCTCGGCCTTTGCGGTCGAACTCGCGCACCGCGGCATCCCCGCCGCTTCCCAGCGCGGCCGATCGCTGAAACAGGGTCCGTTCCCGTTTCGCAGAACTTCCCTAGACGTCGGCAGGGGCGAGCGGGGGCTCGTCCATCAGCGCGACCTGCTCGCGCAGCTCGAGGATCCGGTCCTGCCAGTAGCGCTCGGTGTTGAACCACGGAAACGCTGCG